>JABBOX010000210.1 GCA_012927555.1 Phycicoccus sp. | reverse complement strand
ACCAGCTCGGCGACTGGGCTGACATCATTCCCTGTTCAGCGGTGCGCGGCGACCAGGTCAGTGAGGTTGCCACGGTGCTGTCCTCCTACCTGCCGGTCTCGCCGATGCTGTATCCCGATGGTGTGCTGACCGACGAGCCCGAGATCATCATGATCGCCGAGCTCGTGCGGGAAGCGGCGCTCGAGGGCCTCGACGACGAGATGCCGCACAGCCTGGCTGTCGTCGTCGACGAGATGGTGCCGCGTGAGGGCCGGCCGGAGAGCTCGCCGTTGCTCGATGTCCGCGTCAATGTGTTTGTCGAGCGGTCGAGCCAGAAGGCCATCATCATCGGCAAGGGCGGAGCCCGTCTTCGCGAGGTCGGCACCACCGCGCGGGCGTCCATCGAGGCACTGCTGGGTCAGAGGATCTATCTCGACCTGCACGTCAAGGTCGCCAAGGACTGGCAGCGCGACCCCAAACAGCTGCAGCGCCTCGGCTTCTAGCGGGTTCGTGCTCGCTGCGGCTACAGGATGCGGAACCGGGTCGGCGTGACGCGGACCGCGACGGAGTAGTCCTCCGCGAAGCCAGCCGGCGTCCACTCGAGATGGTCGATCCGCTCGAGGTACTTGGCGATGAACTCGGGGACCTGATTGCAGGGCGGGGCCGAAGGGTCGAGCGCCGCCGTTCCCTCGATCGTTACGGCGTCCTCGGCGTCGGGTGAGCCGACCGGATGCAACGACACCCGTGCGTTGGCCGCGATGTTCGCGAGCTTCGGTTGCCCGGGCTGGCTGAAGATCAGGAACGTGTGCCCGTCCCAGTGGTACCAGACGGGGGAGGTCTGGGGCTGCCCCGCAGGGGTCACCGTCGTCAGCCAGACGACCAGCCCCTCCCGGAGCAGGTCGTCGACCTCGGCTTCCATGGCATCGTCCAGGTCGAGCGCGTCCATGGGGAAGAGCCTAGCGGCGGCGGGTGCGGCGGTGTCCACCATGCGGGACACGGGTCCGATTGGTGGACGGTCGGTTGGTTCACGGCATACGGTTGCGCTGTGCGCATCGCGTCTGGAGCCCTGCTCCTCCTTCGCTGCCGCGACGAGGCCATCTAACCTGGCCCCCCTCGTCGCGGAGTTTGAGTTGCCCGGCCACACCGAATGCAACCAGACAGTAGAGGCGAGAACATGATTCACCCCCAGACACCCAGCGGTATGCCGGTCGGCAAGTACCTGCCCTTCGATCGGCAGATCTCGGTGGAGCTCCCCGATCGCACCTGGCCGACCAAGCGCATGACCAAGGCGCCGCGCTGGTGTGCCGTCGACCTGCGTGACGGCAACCAGGCCCTGATCGACCCAATGAACCCCGAGCGCAAGAAGCGCATGTTCGACCTGCTGGTGCGCATGGGCTACAAGGAGATCGAGGTCGGCTTCCCGTCGGCGAGCCAGACGGACTTCGACTTCGTGCGGATGCTGATCGAGGGCGGGCACATCCCCGACGACGTGACCATCCAGGTGCTGACGCAGGCGCGTGACCACCTGATCGAGCGCACCTATGACTCGATCCGTGGGGCCAAACAGGCCATCGTCCACCTGTACAACTCGACGTCGGTGCTGCAGCGGCGCGTCGTGTTCGGCCTCGACCAGGACGGCATCGTGGACGTCGCGCTGCAGGGCGCGCGGCTGTGCCGCAAGCTCGAGGAGACGATGCCGGAGACGGACGTCTACTACGAGTACTCACCGGAGTCCTACACCGGCACCGAGCAGGATTTCGCAGCCCGGATCTGCAACGAGGTCATCGAGGTCTTCGACGCCCGGCCCGACCACAAGGTGATCATCAACCTGCCGGCGACCGTCGAGATGATCACCCCCAACGTCTATGCCGACTCGATCGAGTGGATGTCCCGACACCTGACCCCCCGTGAGTCGATCGTGTTGTCGCTGCACCCGCACAACGACCGCGGAACCGGTGTGGCAGCAGCCGAGCTTGGCTACCTCGCCGGCGCCGACCGGATCGAGGGCTGCCTCTTCGGCAATGGCGAACGGACCGGAAACGTCTGCCTGGTGACGTTGGGGATGAACCTGTTCAGCCAGGGAATCGACCCGCAGATCGACTTCTCGGACCTCGACGAGATTCGGCGCACGGTCGAGCACTGCAACCAGCTGCCCGTCCACGAGCGCCACCCCTATGGCGGCGACCTGGTCTTCACGGCTTTCTCCGGATCGCACCAGGACGCGATCAAGAAGGGCTTCGAGTCCATGGAGTCCGACCTGGCTGCGGACCCGTCAGCCACGTCGATCGACGACCTGGTGTGGGGCGTGCCGTATCTGCCGATCGACCCCCACGACATCGGCCGGTCCTACGAGGCCGTCGTGCGCGTCAACAGCCAGTCGGGCAAGGGCGGCGTGGCCTACATCCTCAAGAGCGAGCACCACCTCGACCTGCCGCGCCGGCTCCAGATCGAGTTCAGCGGTGTCATCCAGCGGCGGACCGACGTCGTCGGCGGCGAGATCCTGCCGGCAGCGCTGTGGTCGGCGTTCCGGGACGAGTACCTGCCGGTGACTGCCGCAGAGGCTGCAGCGACCAATACCGAGCAGTGGGGACGGTTCTCACTGCTGAGCATGCGTTCGGACTCGACGGTCGACGGTGCCGACACCATCTCCGTGAGAATGACCGACGGAGGTCAGGAGATCACGATCGAGGGCAGCGGCAACGGCCCGATCGCAGCCTTCGTGTCGGCGATGTCGACCCTCGGCGTCGACGTGCGGGTCCTGGACTATGCCGAGCACGCGCTGTCGTCCGGTGGAGACGCGCAGGCGGCGGCCTACGTCGAGGCCGCGGTGGGTGAACGGGTGCTGTGGGGAGTCGGCCTCGATGCGAACATCGTGATCGCCTCGCTGAAGGCGGTCGTCTCCGCGATCAACCGTTCCGAGCGCGAGGCTCTCAAGGTCAGCTGATGCCGGGGGCGATGGTCTGGTCGAAGCGCTGAAGGACCTGCGGTTCCCCAGCTCGCTCGATCTCGCCCACCGGCGGCCGGTGCCAGAGCCAGCAGTCGAGGTCGGCGGCGGTCCCGCTCACGGTGGCGGCTGCGGTCGCGCCGGCATCCGGCCCGCCGGCATCCGGCCCGCCGGGGTCCCGCTCGGCGACCCTCAGGTCGCGCTCGTCGTGGGCCGTGCCGTGATCATCGGTGCCCGCGAGCTGACCGAGGGTCAGCAGCCAGGAACGGTTCGTGTCGGTGGTCCGGATTCGTACCGTCTGGGTCGGGTCCGGAGTGAAGTGAGCCCATGGCGGGGCTCCGCCGTACATCACGCGCAAGATCTCGTCGACGCCGTCGGTGCTGAGGTCAGCGTCCATCGGGGTGCGATCGCCGGCTGTGAGCTCGGCGTCGAGTCGGTGGATGAGCGCCTCGTGCGCCTGACGGCGACGGATGAACCCGACACTCTGCTCCTGCGCCCATGTCCACGCAGGGGTGTCCGGGGAGGTCGCGCTCAGGTGGTGATGGAGCTCGCGGCTGGCCTGGTCGAAGAGCGTCAGCAGACCCTCGCGGTCGCCGGGGCGGTCATCGGCCTCAACGGCTTCGCCCTCCGCCTGGGCGGTGAGCCCGCGACCGACGATCGTGCCCCAGAACCCCTGGACCTCCGCGAGGTGCCAGAGGAGGTCGTCGGCATCCCAGTCGGGGCAGGCCGGCACCCGCGTCCCGGACGGCACCTGACGCAACACCTCGACGAAGCGTGCCGAGTCGCGGGCAAGGTGATCGAGGTAGTCGAGTGCTGTCGCGTCGGGAGTCATGGTTCGCAACCTATCGGCGGTCGGTGACCGGCACGTCATACAGACGCTGGAGGTCCGGCATAGGACAATGGCTCCCATGGCCCTGTATCGCGACGCCGCGATCGTCCTTCGAGCCCAGAAGCTGGGTGAGGCGGACCGCATCGTCACGCTCCTGACGCGCCAGCACGGCAAGGTCAGGGCCGTCGCGAAGGGCGTTCGCCGGACCAAGTCGCGCTTCGGCGCGCGGCTCGAGCCGTTCATGGTCGTCGACGTCCAGCTCTACGAGGGACGCTCCCTGGACACCGTGACCCAGGCTGAGACCCTTGCGCCGTATGGCGATCCGATCGCCCGCGACTATGTCGCCTACACCGCCGCAACCGCCATGCTCGAGACCGCAGAGCGACTCACCGAAGAACGCGAGCCCGCGGTGCAACAGTTCCTGCTGCTGGCCGGCGGGCTGAGCTCGTTGGCCGGTCAGGAGCATGAGGCAGGGCTGGTTCTGGACTCCTACCTGTTGCGGTCGCTGGCCGTCGCGGGGTGGGCACCGAGCTTCCACGACTGTGCGCAGTGCGGTGCCGAGGGACCCCAGCGTGTTTTCAACCTCGCCAGCGGCGGCACCGTCTGCCCATCGTGCCGGACGCCGGGCTCGGCTTCCCCGGCGCTGGCCACCCTCGAGCTGCTGGGCGCCCTGCTGGTTGGTGACTGGGACGCCGCGGACGCGAGCCTGCCCCAGCATCGACGTGAGGGCAGCGGCTTGGTGACAGCGTTTCTGCAGTGGCATCTCGAGCGCGGCGTGCGCTCCTTGCGCCTGGTGGAGCGGGTGTGAGCAACCCGCCGCCGCGTCCGTCCGTCCCTGTTCCGCCGTTCCCGCACCCCTCCGGTGCCCGCCCACCCGCGATACCTGCCGAGCTCGTCCCCGGACACATCGCGCTCGTCATGGATGGCAACGGTCGATGGGCCAACGCGCGAGGCCTGCCGCGCACCAAGGGTCACGAGGCGGGGGAGGCCTCGCTGCTCGACGTCGTGGCCGGTGCCATCGAGATCGGCGTCAAGAACGTGTCCGCCTACGCCTTCTCGACCGAGAACTGGAAGCGCTCGCCCGAAGAGGTTCGGTTCCTGATGGGCTTCAACCGCGACGTGATCCGGCGCCGCCGCGACATCCTCAACGACTGGGGTGTCCGGGTGCGGTGGATGGGCCGGCGCCCACGCCTGTGGCGGTCGGTGATCAAAGAGCTCGAGGTCGCCCAGGAGATGACCAGGAACAACGACGTGATGACGTTGACCATGTGCGTCAACTACGGCGGGCGGGCCGAGATCGCCGATGCGGCCCGCAAGATCGGCCAGCTCGTCCAGGACGGCCGGCTCAAGCCGAACCACATAGACGAGCACACCATCGCGCGCTATCTCGACGAGCCGTCGATGCCCGATGTCGACCTGTTCGTGCGGTCATCCGGAGAGCAGCGGACCAGCAACTTCCTGCTGTGGCAGTCGGCCTACGCCGAGATGGTCTTCCTGGACACGCTCTGGCCCGACTTCGACCGGCGTGACCTCTGGCGGGCGATCGAGATCTACGCCGAGCGCGACCGACGCTACGGCGGGGCGGTCGACCGCGCGATGGGTCCGGGTTAGGGCGCAGGTCAACTCTCGCAGCCCGAGCAGGTGCCGACAATCTCCAGGGTGTGGACCACGTCGCTGAAGTCGTTCTCGGCGCCGATCTTGTCGGCCCAACGCTCAACAGCCGGCCCTTCGACCTCGACCGTTCGACCGCAGGAGCGACAGACCAGGTGATGGTGGTGGGTGCCCGAGCTGCACCGCCGATACACGGCCTCGCCGTCGGCCGTGCGCATCATGTCCACGTCGCCGTCGGTGGCCATTGCCTGCAGGGTGCGATAGACCGTCGCCAGGCCGACGCTCTGTCCCTGGGCGCGCAGGCGGGCGTGCAGATCCTGGGCTGAGAGGAAGTCGTCGAGGTCCGCGAGCACGGCTTCGACGGCAGCGCGTTGTCTGGTCGGCCGGCGTGTGTTCTGGGTCATCAGTGCCTCACCGGATCGTCATGACTCTTGTGCGGGTCGTGCTCGTCGTAGTGACCCTGGTGCGGAGCGTGGCGGTGCCCGTCGTGGAGATAGTCGACATGGTTGTCGTGCTCGATCACCGGGTGGCCACAGTTGGGGCCGTGTTCGTGCTCATGTCGCTCGGCCTCGAGGTGTCGCCGTCTTGCGATCCGATCGCGCATGGCGCTGTATGCCGAAGCCGCCATGAAGAGCGCGATGGCCAGCAGGACGATGGTGCCGCCGGCGGGGGTGTCGGCGTAGTAGGCGGTCGTCACGCCGCCCACGCTGCAGATCACTCCGATAGCCACGGCCAGGCGGATCGCGGACCGGAAGCTGCCGGCGATGAGCTGCGCGGTGGCGTTGGGCACGATCATCAGGGCGCTGATCAGCAGCAGCCCGACCACGCGCATCGCGACCACGACCGTCACGGCGGTCAGCACGGCCAGGGTGATGTTGAGGGCGGTGACCCGCATGCCGGTGGCCCGCGCATACTCCTCGTCGTTGGCAACGGCGAACAGGCGAGGGCGAAGTGCCCAGGTGACTGCAACCACCACCAGTGCCAGGGCGGCGAAGGCGAGGAGGTCACCCTTGGTCGTCGTGGAGATTGCGCCGAAGAGGTAGGAGTCGAGGTTCACGGGCGCGCCGCTCTGGGACCGGCCGATGACCACAACGCCCAGCGCGATACCCCCGTAGAACATGACGGCCAGGGCAACGTCGCCGCTGGTTCGGCCGCGGGCGCGGACCAGCTCAATCACCACCGCGGCAACAATGGCGAACGCCATGGCGGTGAGGACCGGCGCCTGGTTCGTGACGACACCGACGGCGACGCCGGCCAACGCGACGTGGCCCATCCCGTCACCGATGAGGGACAGCCGGCGCTGGACGAGGAAGACCCCGACCATGGGTGCGGCGAGACCCACGAGGAGGGCCGCCAGGAGCGCTCGCTGCATGAAGTCGTAGGTGAGGATCTCAGGCATCGTGGAATCCAGGGAATCGGTCAAGCGGCCCGGCTGTCGGCCAGGTCCGGGGGATTTCGTCGTCTTCGTCGTGATGGTGGCCGTCGTGGTCATCGAGGTCAGGTCCCTGGGACGCCTGCGAGAGCTCGTTATTCGCAGGAGGGCCATCGAAGGTGACCCGGCCCTGGTTGATCTGGATGATGCGGGTGAGAACGCGGCGCAGGGCCTGGAGCTCATGGGTGACGATCAGCATCGTTGTTCCGCGCGCGGCCAGTCGGGCGAGCACCTCGCTCAGGATCTCCTGGCTGGCCAGGTCGATGCCGGCAGTGGGCTCGTCCATGATCAGGACGTCGGGTTGCGCGGCGAGGGCCCTGGCGATCAGCACGCGACGTTGCTGGCCGCCGGAGAGGGTGCTCACATCGACCGTGGTCCGGTCATCCAGGCCGACGACGGCAAGGGACTCCTTGATGATTCGCCGGTCCTCGTGGTTCGACCGACCCAGCCAGCTCTGGTGGGGGAGCCGGCCGATGGCGACGATCTCTGCGACGGTCGCGCGCACCGAAGCGGACAAGGTATGCCGCTGCGGGACGTACCCCAGCCGGGCATGGTCGTGGAATCGGTCGATCGGCGTGCCGAACAGCGCTACCTGGCCGCCGAGGTGGTTGTTGAGGCCGAGCAGCCCCTTGACCAGCGTCGACTTGCCGGAGCCGTTGGGGCCCAGGATCGCGACGACCTCACCGGCATGGATGTCCATGGTCACGTTGGAGATCACCGCGCGGTCGGCATACCCGAAGGACGCCGACCGCATCGAGACGATGGCCTGCGAGACGATGGTCTGCGAGCCGGCGGCGGGAGAGCTCGAGGTGGCGGTCACGAACAGCCCTGACCGGCCCGAAGCGCCGTGAGGTTGGAGCGCATGATCTCAAAATAATCCTTGCCGCTCGATCGCGTGTTCAAGCCTTCGATCGGGTCGAGCGTGGCCATTCGGGCGCCGGTCTCCTCGGCCACGGTCTGCGCGATGGCTGGGCTGGCCAGAGTCTCCGCATAAACCGTGGTCACTCCGTGAGCCTTGACATAGGTGCTGACGGTCGCCAGCGCGCCGGCCTTGGGCTCCTGGTCGGGGGAGATGCCGTTGATCGCGATCTGCCTCATACCGAAACGCTTTGCGAAATACGCGAAGGCGGAGTGACTGGTGACGATGTCTCTGCGCTGGCAGCTGGCCAGACCTGTGGTGAGCTCTCCGGAAAGTGCGGCAAGCTTGTCCTCGAAGACCTTGGCGTTCTTCTCGAAGTCCGCACGGTGGGCAGGGTCTATCTGAGCGAGCCGCCCGGCGATCACGGTGGCCACCTCGGAATAGCGCTGCGGGTCAAGCCAGAAATGCGGATCGGTCGTGCCAGAGGCAAGTGTCAGGTCGAGGTGGGCGGCCGGGGCAACGTCGAGGCCACGGTTGCCCCCTTCGGACTCGACGGCTGTGTCGACGGCGCCTTGAAGGCCTTTTTCGTACACCACAAGGCTCGCCCTGCTGACCGTGGCCACGTCCCGTGGTGTGAGCTCGATGTCGTGCGGCTCGGCGCCGGGCCTGGTCAGGCTCGTGACCGTGACGAAGTCTCCGCCGACCTGCTGGGTGGCGAACTGCAAGGGGTAGAACGCGGCGACCACCGCGAGCCTGCCGCCCACCGTGCCGTCCGCGGCGAAGCCCGTGGATCCGCAGGCGCTCAGAGTCAGCGCGCCGATGATGAGGGGGATGACACGGAGGCTGGCGACACGTTGGGTGGCGACACGGAGGCTTCGGGTCGTCATGTCACTGATTATCGGCCCAAATGAGAATGATTGTCAAAATCAAGCGTGGCCGCTATACCGGTTTGGGAGTCCCGGTGTGACGCGGGGGATCCGTTATCACGTAAGGGATCCCGCTGTGAGAGCATTGGGCCGGCGCGTCCCTGCTCCCTTCCCCCAAGGTTGAGCGGGGACGCGTCCTTTTATCCCTTTTGGCCTGATCCTTGGCCTGAAATCCTTGGCCGGGTCAGGCCGCTCCGGCTGTCGGGGTCAGTGCCGAGGGAACAGCAAGGTGATCGCCAAGACGGCCGCGAGCAGCAGCACGGCGGACCGCATGATCCGCTCCGAGCTGGTCAGACGAGGCCACGACAGGTAGAGGATCCACCCGACGAAGACGGCGCCAACAGACATGAGGATGAACCCGACCGGGCCGGCGATCATGACGCCAGCAACCAGCAGCGCCAGCAGAAGCAGGAATGGCACGGCCCGGGGCAGGCTGGTCAGCTTGGTGACCAGGGGAAGACTGGCGCGTTCGATGCTCGGGCGCAGGGTATTTGGCACAGCTCGAGGCTACGCGAGGCGACCACGTGCCCATTCAGCTGGCCCGTGAGCGGCGGGTGCACCGACCGGGGGCGGCCAGGTGCACCGACCGTGGACAGGAGTGGGGGTGCGGCACAGATAGCCTTGCCCCATGGCTGCTACCTCCACGATCGACACCATTGTCAGTCTCTGCAAGCGCAGGGGCTTCGTCTTCCCGTGCGGTGAGATCTATGGAGGTACTCGCTCGGCGTGGGACTACGGCCCCCTGGGCGTGGAGCTCAAGGACAACATCAAGCGGCAGTGGTGGAAGTCCATGGTCCAGCAGCGCGACGACGTCGTGGGCCTGGACTCCTCGGTCATCCTGCCGACCAAGACATGGGAGGCCTCGGGCCACGTCGCGACGTTCAGCGACCCGCTCACCGAATGCCAGTCGTGCCACCACCGTTTCCGCGCTGATCACCTGCAGGAAGCAGTGGCAGAGAAGAAGTCCAAGGGCGGCAAGGGCAAGGGCGGTGCGGCCGAGGCCGACGCCATCGATCCCGACACCATCGACCTCGCGACCATCGCCTGCCCCAACTGCGGCACCCGCGGCTCCTGGACCGAGCCCAGGCAGTTCTCGGGCCTGCTCAAGACCTACCTCGGTGTCACCCAGGACGAGTCCGGGCTGCACTACCTGCGCCCCGAGACTGCCCAGGGCATCTTCCTCAACTTCGCCAACGTGATGAACTCCTCGCGCAAGAAGCCGCCGTTCGGCATCGCCCAGATCGGCAAGAGCTTCCGCAACGAGATCACGCCGGGCAACTTCATCTTCCGGACCCGCGAGTTCGAGCAGATGGAGATGGAGTTCTTCGTCGTGCCCGGCAGCGACGAAGAATGGCACCAGCACTGGATCGACGCGCGCACCCAGTGGTACGTCGACCTCGGCATCAACAAGGACAACCTGCGCCACTATGAGCATGCGCAGGAAAAGCTCTCGCACTACTCCAAACGCACCGTCGACATCGAGTACCGCTACACCGTCCAGGGCAGCGAGTGGGGCGAGCTCGAGGGCGTCGCCAACCGCACCGACTTCGACCTCAAGACTCACTCCGAGGCCTCGGGCACCGACCTGTCTTACTTCGACCAGTCCTCGGGCGAGCGCTTCACGCCATACGTCATCGAGCCCGCGGCCGGCCTGTCCCGTTCGTTGATGACCTTCTTGCTCGACGCCTATACCGAGGACGAGGCGCCCAACACCAAGGGCGGCGTGGACAAGCGGGTTGTCCTCAAGCTCGACAAGCGTCTGGCGCCGATCAAGGTGGCCGTGCTGCCACTGTCGCGCAACGCGGACCTGACCCCGAAGGCCAAGGACCTTGCCGCGCAGCTTCGCCAGAACTGGATGGTCGACTTCGACGACGCCGGGGCCATCGGGCGCCGCTACCGTCGCCAGGACGAGATCGGTACCCCATTCTGCGTCACCGTCGACTTCGACACCATTGACGACCACGCGGTCACCGTGCGCGAACGCGACTCGATGGTTCAGGAGCGGGTGGCGCTGGACCAGGTCGAGGACTACCTGGCAAAGCGCCTGCTCGGCTGCTGAGCCACCATCGGAGGACCATGACCATCGAGAGACCATGACCGCCGTACTCCCTCCGCTTCACATCGGCCGCCACACCTTCATCTCCCCGGTGGTGCTCGCCCCGATGGCCGGCATCACCAACAGGGCGTTCCGTCGCTTGTGCCGGCAGTATGGCGACGCCGGTCTGGACCAGTCCGGTAGCGCGGGTTCGGGGGAGTCCGGTGCCGGGGGCGCGAGCGGCGCGACGTCGCTCTATGTCAGCGAGATGATCACGTCGCGCGCCCTGGTCGAGCGCACGCCGACGTCGATGCAGCTGATCGAACACGATCCTGACGAATATCCCCGTTCCATCCAGCTCTACGGCGTGGACCCGGCCACCGTCGCGGCGGCGGTGCGGCTGCTGGTGACCGAGGACCGTGCCGATCACATCGATCTCAACTTCGGCTGTCCGGTTCCCAAGGTCACGCGCAAGGGCGGCGGCGCGGCCCTTCCGTGGAAGACGGGCCTGTTCCGGGCGATCGTCGCCAGCGCGGTCAGGGAGGCCAGCCCGTATGCCGTGCCCGTCACCGTCAAGATGCGCAAGGGCATCGACTCCGACCACCTGACTTTCCTGGAGGCCGGCCGTATCGCCGAGGGGGAGGGCGTCGCGGCAGTGGCACTGCATGCGCGGACCGCGGCCCAGGCTTATTCCGGTGAAGCTGACTGGTCGGCGATCAAGGCGTTGAAAGACGTCGTCACGAGCATCCCGGTGTTGGGCAACGGCGACATCTGGTCGGCCCAGGACGCGCTCGCGATGGTCGAGCAGACCGGTTGCGACGGTGTCGTCGTGGGACGCGGTTGCCTTGGTCGACCGTGGTTGTTCACCGACCTCGCGGCGGCATTCGCGGGGACCTCGGCCAGAGTCCAGCCCAATCTGGGTCAGGTGGCCGCGACCTTGCGCCGACACGCTGAGTACCTCGCCGAGTTCCACGGCAGCGAGCTGAAAGCGTGTCGGGACATTCGCAAACACGTCCCGTGGTACCTCAAGGGATTCCCCGCCGGCCACGACGTTCGTCACCGACTTGCCCTGGTTGACTCCTTCGCCGCGCTCGACGATCTCATCGCCGGGCTCGACCTGGACGCGCAGTGGCCCGGTGAGCCCGCCGAAGGTCAACGGGGACGCGCCGGTTCGCCTCGAAGGGTTGCCCTTCCGGACGGATGGCTCGACTCCCAGGAGCTCAACGAGGCGTCCGCCGCTGTGGTCGCCCAGGCCGAGCTGTCCGTCTCGGGCGGCTGACCGCTCCATCAACCAGAACCGGGCGCCTGCGACGGGAATCGCACGATGCGGCAACGGTTCTATTACAGGACCTTCGTCCGGACGAATGTCCTAGGTTCTTCAGGGAGGATTGTGCTTAGGTGAACCGGAGGGTTTCACCGATCTGGTGTCTCCCGGTCTCAGATACTTGGTTCCTGAAGGGAACAGCAGACATGGCGACTAGGGCGTGTCTGTTAACTGCGGACGCGGTGGTGGATCACGATGGCGGCGAGCGTGACGCCACCGAGGTAGGTCAGGGCGTACTTGTCGTAGCGGGTCGCGATTCCGCGCCATTGTTTGAGTCGGTTGAACCCGCGCTCGACAGTGTTGCGGTGAAGGTACATGCGGGAGTCGAAAGCTGGTGGCCTGCCACCT
>JABBOX010000144.1 GCA_012927555.1 Phycicoccus sp. | reverse complement strand
GTCCGCTCCACGTACTCCTGCTGTGAGCCACCACCGATGAACTGCATAACAACTCCTCTCGACGTGAACACCTGACCCCACACAGGGTGGAGGCAAGTCGTCCTCGTCAACAGGTATCAGCTGGCGAACATACTCCAGAACGCGCTAGAATTATGTACATGACGACTCTTCCTGTTGCGGACGCTCGATCGCACCTGTCCAAGTTGATCGACGCGGCGATGACCACACACGAGCGCTTTGAGATCACCCGCAATGGACGCCGAGCTGCTGTGCTGCTGTCCGCTGACGACTACGACACTCTGCAAGAGACGATCGCGGTCCTCTCCGATGCCGAGCTCCTGGCCGCTCACCGCGAAGGTCAGGCCGAAATCGAAGCTGACGACTACCTGGACGCCGACCAGCTCGCGCACGCGATGCGTGAAGCCGGACGCCTGCCACGGTGACCCAGCCATACCGGCTGCGCATTGCCCGTTCCGCGGCAAGAGCCCTTGCAGAAGTACTGCCCGAGAAGGTGGCGGCCGCTGCCTATGAGTTCATCACCGGGCCGCTGCTCGAGGATCCCCACCGGGTGGGCAAGCCGCTCCATCCGCCGATGGCGCCTGCCTGGACCGCACGTCGCGGCACCTACCGGATCTTGTATCTCCTCGACGACACCGCGCGAATCGTGGAGGTCACGGCGATCCGTCAACGCTCCGACGCCTACCGAACTTGACCCACTCAGCCCACTAGCAATTTTCTGCGGCAGGCTCCAGATGCGACCGGTCGCGACCAGACACCTGAGTGCCGGCCACGTACTCGGGCGCAATCGTCATGAAGTCTCTTCGTCGGCACGCCAGGCTGGGTCGGTGGTGGCCAAGTAGTCGATGAGCTGTTCGGCCTCCTCGCGAGCGCGCCCAGGCAGAGTCAACAGGTCGGCCAGCGCTTGCGAAACAGGAACGACCCCCGGCCGGCCCTTTCTTGGTCCCAGACTGAGCAACGTCTCGTCGGCAGGCCGTGCCAGGACCACGTTGGCCGCTCCCGGCGCCGCATTCACGAGCCCAAACCGTGTCGCGATGATCTCCGGATCTGCCGTGTAGAACGCGGCGATTATCAGGGGAGTCACTGGCACGGTCCCGGCTGGGAGGTACTCGCGCATTGCCAACGAACCGGTCGCGGTCACGTCGTCCTGTTGGCTGATGAGGCTGAGCACACGGTCGAGGCCCCTGGGCGCGAGGTACCAGCGCACTTCGCGGTTGGACGCGGCGAACGAGTAGTCGGCAACCCAGCGGCTCAACAACAGACGCCGGCGCACGAGTTCTACTGCACCGGTCTCTGCGCGCTCGACCGCACCATCCTGCGCAAGAGTGGGCAGGATCTTGGCAACCGTTCCCGGACTCACCTCGGCTTCAGCGGCCAGCTCGCGAACCCCGATCGGCATCTGGACCTCCAGCAGCCTTCTGATGACGCGCGCCGACGCTGGACCGTTGAGACGCGCCGTTCTCGCCTTCCGCGGCGCCGACTCCGACCGGGCCGCGCCCTGGCTGGTGATGAGCAATGGGGGAGTGTCGCTCACCAGCCGTAACCATCCAGTGGTGTCGGCGAAGCCGACTCCCGCCCGAGTGCAGGCTGCACGCAACGCAGGATTGGCGAAGTCGGTGATCAGGACCGTGGGCATTCCCAGGCCGTCGCGCAGCAGTGACCCCCGGGTCGCCGCATCGATCGCGGACCCCCGGCCAAAGGTGCTGACCTCCGCCGCAAACACGACCTCGGCGCCACCCGGCGTCGTGATGACAATCGACACCTTCGGCCGTCCTCCGAGCTCGCTTGCGGCAGATGGTTCAGATCGGATCTGGGCGCTCCACGAGGAGGGCAGCTCCTTGCGCAGGCTGGTCTCGACGCTTCGGATCAGCTCTTGTGTCCTGCGCGTTTCTTCAGAGCGCATGTTTCCCATACCGAGAAACAGTACTGAATTGGAAACACCGCTGTCAACGTATTCAACGGGGTCCACCGCGTCGATATCCGCCCGCAGGAGGTGGCCCCGAGCTTGTCGGATCATCGTCACGGATTCCATGCCGTCAGAACTACCAGCCGGGTCCGACAGACCCATGCGGTCGTCGGTGTCCTGCTCCCGTCGCCCAACGCCCACCAACAAAGCGACAGGAACCATCAGCCGGTATCCGTGGCCGGTATCCGCGGCCGGTATCCGCGGCCGCAAGCCCTACTTCGGACTCGTCCCTTTCGATTTCGCGGACGCAGTCTTGACTGCGACCTTCTGGGTCGCGGACTTCTTCGCGACGCGCTTCGGCGGGACTGTCCTTTTTGGGACGACAGCTTCTTCCGGGGACCCGATGGGGATGCGGTACACGCCCAGGGTCAGTGGTGGCAGGCCCAAACGGACCGTCACGTCCTGGGCATAAGCCCGTGCGTACGGGTACAGCGCGAACGCGCCCGAAGACTGCCCATACGCAGCCACCTCGTCAGCGCTCGGAGGCTCCGCACCATCGGCCATGTCGAGCACATACAGGGCAGCGAACTGGAACGATATTTCGGTCACGAGTTCGTTCGTTTCGTCGTCACCGTTGGGCGCTTCCTCAACAGTCAGGGTGTAGTCGCACTGGACAACGAAGTGCTCGTCGCCAAGCTCGAAATCGGTCTTCGGTTGAACTTCGAGTGACCAGCTCAGCCTGTGCTCCCCGTCGGGGAACCGCGTCAAGTCGAAAGACGACGACAGTAGGCGGACATCGGCGATCTCTGCGAACCCTGCGATCCGCGCAGCAAGCGCTCTCGCCTGGTCGAGGCCTGCGGGAGTGGTCACGCGGGCACGGTTGTTTGAAAGTTCCCGGTCTCAGCCCGTTCGAGCGCACGGGACCACGTGTCAGCGGTGACGCGCTGATCAGCCAAAGCCGGCATCGCGTGTCGGATCGTCGTGGTCCGGTTGCCGTACCGGGTCTGTTCAGTCACCTGGACCCACCGCTCGCGAGGTTCCCAATCACAGTGCGCAGGGAGCTCAATCCTGACGGTCAGCCGGGCGGCGACGGCCCGGCCGTACCGCTGGAGCGTCGACAAGTGGGGGTCAGTGCCACCGTTCTCGAATTCGGACACGAACGACTGAGTCGTACTCATCCGCTTGGCCACCTGAGTCTGGGTCATCCTCATGGCCTTGCGCTGGGCAACGAGGCTAGCTCGGAGCTGGGTCCGCATCGCCACGTCCTCGTATGCCGCCGCAAACGCCGGATCTTCAAGGTAAGAATCGAGGTCGAACAGATCAGGGTCAGGCTGGTTCGTGGTGGTGTTGGTGATGGACATTCGCTGCTCCCCAGTCGGTGGCCGACGTACGCTAGTTATCGGTCTGAGCCGATAATAAGCATACTCCAAGGTTGCCGCAACAGGAATGAGGAAACGTCATCGTCCTGCGCCCTTCCACTGTCGCATGCGCCTGATTGCCAGGTCTTTGTCCGCCTTCGGCAGCTTCTGCTGGTTCATGTAGACAGCCAGGACACAGACACTGTGCACCGTCGTGTCCTTGAAGAACACTGCCCGAAACGGGTCATGCCCGACCTGGACCCGAAGCTCGAACAGGCCCCCCGAGTCCGCTAGCGCCTTCACCTCGTGGGGGAGCGCCTGTCCCTTCGTCCACCGGTGGATGGCTTCCGCGAGCGCGGCGCGGCCGTGTAGCGGCAACGCCTCGAACTCCTCCCGCGCGATGCGTCGGCCTGTTTTAGGCGCCGACCACCATCGCCACTGACGGTGGATGCGTGCTCTTTCGGTCATGGCCCCTGCGTGTCATGGTGCGGATGTTGGCGGCCAGACCCGACCAAGCCCGTCCGCATTGAAGCCCCACAATGTCATGTCATCGTGGCGCCAGGGGCGGAGCCGTTGGACGAACCGGCGGTGTCGGCGGCGACGGGTAACATCCGAGCGCACGGAACTCTAGGGGTTTGAGCACCGCAGATGGGCAGGGGAACCGAGTGAAGATCGTTCACGCAGCCGACATCCACCTGGACAGCCCGTTGAGGGGGCTGTCCCGCCTGGGCGACGAGGCAGCCAGGGCGCTTCGGGGCGCGACCCGTGAGGCCTTGGTCAACCTCGTCCAGCTGGTGCAGGCCGAGGACGCACGGCTGCTGGTGATCGCGGGGGACCTCTACGACGGCGACTGGAACGACTACGCCACCGGCGCCTTCTTCGTTCGGCAGATGGATGAGCTCAACGACCTCGGCATCCCCGTCGTCATCGCGTCCGGCAACCACGACGCAGAGAGCCAGATCACCCGAGCGCTCCGACTCCCGCCGAACGTCACCATGCTGCCGGTGGAGCGGCCGGGCAGCGAGGTCTTGGAGGACCTGGGCATCGTCGTGCACGGTCAGGGTTATCCCACCCGTGACCTGACCGAGAACCTCGTCGCCGCCTACCCGGGTCGCATCGCCAGCCTGGTGAACATCGGCATTCTGCACACCGCGGTTGCCGGGGCCGAAGGCCATGCCCTGTATGCGCCGTGCAGCCCACACGACCTGCAGATGTTGAAGTACGACTACTTCGCTCTGGGGCACGTTCACCAGCGGCAGGCTGTCGCCGAGGGTGAGCATCCCGCCTGGTTCAGCGGCAACCTGCAGGGACGGCATGCCCGCGAGACCGGCCCGAAGGGCGCGTTGGTCGTCGAGTTCGAGCCCGGTCGGCCGGCGCAGGTCGACTTCCGCGCCCTGGATGTCGCTCGCTGGGAGCAGGTCTCGGTCGACGTCACCGACCTGAGCGACACTGACGCCATCCTCGACGCGATCGAGTCATCCCTTCGCACGACGGTCGGGGCCGCCGAGGGTCGACGCACCGTCGCCCGCATCCGACTGGTCGGCGCGAGCCACCTCGCAGCGCGCCTGCAGGAGACCGAATGGCTTGACGCCGAGGTCGATCACATCCAGGACCGGGTCGGCGCCGTCGTGGAGACCGTCAAGGTCCACGTCGTTGCGCCATCGGCACCCGACCCCGAGGCGGCACTCCTTCGCGCGGCCATGGCGAGCGCGGCCGATCGCCTTCGTGAGACGCCCGTTGAGCTCACCGACCTCCTGAAGACGCTCGACCGGGAGATCCGGGACATCGCCAAGGGGGCGTCGACCTCGTCGGCGGACAGCCTCGATCTCACGGACGAGGCCGTCGCGCTCAGGCTGTTGGCGAACGCGCAGTCCGCGCTCGATGCTCGCCTCGCGGGACTGGAGAACTGATGCGCATCCGCAGCCTCACGCTCAGGCCATATGGCGAGTGCGCCGACGTCACCATCGAGTTCGGGCGCGGGCTGACCGTCGTCCTCGGCGCCAACGAGGCCGGCAAGTCGACCGCGCTGGACGCCCTCACCGACCTGCTCTGGGCCATTCCGCTCAACACCAGCAGAGCATCCAGAGTGAGGCGCAAGGACCTTCGTATCCTCGCCGAGGTGCAGACCGCGGAAGGCACCTCAACGCTGACCCGAAGCCCGAGCGGCCTGTTCGGCGCCGACCAGTTCACCCCTGCGATCGCTCCCTGGGACCGCGAGCAAAGCCTTGACCGGTCATGGTGGCGCACCCGCTTCGGCATCTCCCACGAGCAGCTGCGAGAAGGCGGGCGCGAGGTCTTTGAAGGGAAGGGGGATCTCGCCGAGCTGGTATTCGCGGCCCGCGAGGGCGCCAGCGCGCGTGCGCTTCGTTCGGACATCGCCGCGCAGGTGGACGTGTTGTTCAAAGCACACAAGGGCAATAAGGGCGTCGCGTTGCGCAAGGCCTACACAAGCTATGCCGAGGCCGATGCCCAGCTGCGAAGCGTGCTCACGGGGGCCGACATGGTCAGCGCCCAACGCAGCGAGGTCAAGCGTCTTGAGGTCGACTATGCCCGTGCGAAAGGCGAGAGCGAGCAGGCTGCTCGCACTCTCCAAGGTGCGCGCGAAGACAAGCGAGTCATCACTCATGTGCTCGGTCTGCGCAGCGCCCGCGCTCACGTGGATCGCATTGCGGCAGAGGGTGATCGACTCACTCCCGAGGAGCTGGCCCAGCTCGCGCAAGCCGATGAGCGTCGTGACTTGGCGCAGGCCGCATCGGCCCGGCTCACTCGTGATATCGCCGACCGCATGGCCGAAGTCGACCAGCTCGTTGTCGAGGAGCCCCTGCTCGCCGTCGAACAAGACGTCGACCGGCTTGCGGCATCGCTTGAGGCGCGACTGGCCGATCTGAAGCGTGCGGACGACGAGTACCTGCCAGAGGTTGAGCGGACATCAGATGACCTGAGGCGCAGGCTGCTCGACATCGGGGTTGATGCCGGCGTGGACCTGGACAAGGCGATAGCGGCGACCCGCGTTCGTGCCGACTACGCCGCCGCACTCAATGAGCTGACCGACAGGCACGAAGCACTCACCGCCGATCTCGAGGAAGCAGCCAAGGCGCGGGCGGCTGCCGAGCGCACCCTGCTCGGATACGGCATACAGCTCGATCCTGCGAAGGCAACGGTTCCGGATGCGACCGCGGTGACCGCCGCGAAAAACCTTCTCAGCAATGCGTTTGAGGTGCTGACCACCCAGAAGGGGCTGGAGCAGAAGGCCAGGGATGAGATCCAGGAGCTCGAGGCCTCGGCACCCTCGACACCGACGCCCGCGCACACGACCCGCGAGGACGTCGACAGCCATCGCCACGCGCGTGACCTGCACTGGTCGAGCCTGCGTGAGGTCTGGCTCACCGGAGAGCTCCCCGAGCCCGCCGAGCGTGGTCGCAGTGCCGACGACCTGACCGCGTCGATCGTTGCCGCTGATGGCGTCAGTGACGTTGAGGCCGACGAACGAGAGCGACTTGCCAGCGAGGTGGCCACTGCCCAGGCGCACGTCGCCGGACTGGCCAAGAAGCAGCAGGAGCTCACCGGCCTCCTCGCGAACATAGCGGAGTCTGCGGCCAATTGCGATGCGCTGCAACGGGATTGGGATGGTTTGTGGCAGTCGTACGGCGTCTCGGCCGTGCCCGACCTCGATCACAGCGCTGCGGTCCTCGAGCTGCTCACGGCGTGGCACAAGGAGCAGTTCGCCGCAAGTGAGGCTGCCGCGAAGATCGCCGCACTGGAGGCGCCCTGGCGTGTTGCTGCGGAGCCGGCCGGTCTTGACAGCGCCGTCACGGTGGCCGTGTGGCGCACCCGCGCCGACATCCTCAAACAGATCGACGACCTGGACACGAAGCGGATCGAGCGGAGCCGCAAGGAGGCCGAAGCTCGCACCCAGTGGGCCGGCTATGAAGCCGAGGCGCGTTCGCACCTCGCCGGCCTCGGCGTCGAGATCCCGTCCGCCGCCAGTCCCTCGCAGATCGAGAATGGCGTCCTCCAGCTACAGAAGCGTCTGGTTGCCAGCCGCACAGCGCGAACCAGCCGCACGGGCCTGTTGCAGCGAATCGACGAGCTCAAAGAAGAGGTCGCGCAGGCTGGACGCGAGATTGCGGATGCGGGATCGGTGCGGACCAGGCTCGGCGAGAGCCATGGAGCAGACCCGGCCGCCGAGCTTGATGTCCTGGCGAAGCGCGCGCGAGAGGCGCAGGGCTATCTCGACGCTGAGCAGGAGTCATTGGGCCACCTGCGCACCGCGATGGACCCCGGCAGCGACAGCGACGACGTCGCCTCGCGGCTGGGGAGTGACGATGAGGTTGCCGTCGACAGCCGCCTGGCCGAGGCGGCGCAGCACGAGGAACACGTTGACGAGGAAGCAGCGAGCGCGCTGGAGCTTCTGACCGCGGGACGCATCAGCCTCAAGGACATGGAAGGAAGCGGAGGCGCCGCCGTGGCGCAGGCCGCGCTCGCGTCGCACCAGGCCCGAGTCGCGCACCTCACCGAGCAGTGGGCAACGCTCGCCCTGCAGCAGCACCTGCTTGACCGGACGCTGGACACCTATGGCAGCCAGGACTCGTGTTCGCTGCTCCGCCGCGCCGGCGAGATCCTCGACCGCCTCACCGTCGGGCGATGGGTCGCGCTGTCTGCGAACGAGGATCAGGGGAAGAAGACGCTGGTCGTGCTGCGAAGCGACGGCGAGACGCTCGAACCGTCGGGACTGTCCGAGGGCACGGCCGACCAGGTCTTCCTGGCGCTCCGGCTCGCGGCCGTCGCCGAGCAGCATGCCGATCGCCTGTCACGTGGTGAGCCGGCGCTGCCGTTCGTCCTCGACGATGCGCTGATCGCGTTCGACGACAGTCGGACCAACGAGGCTCTCCACCTCCTCCACGAGCTGGCGGAGGACCTCCAGGTCGTCGTGTTCACCCACCACGAACATGTTGCGTCCGCAGCCGAAGGTCTGGACGGCGCAGTCGTCTCCCGGATGGACCCGCCCGAGGCTGTATCAGGAGCCCTGGACGCCGAGGAGCTGCGCGATCGCGTCCAACGGCCGTCGCAAAGCCCAGGCGCTTCATTGCCCACCGCGATCCGACGCCCCACATCCGAGCTGGATCTCACCGCCGTCAGAGCTTGGGCGCGCGACCAGGGAGTTGCAGTGGCGGAGCGAGGTCGTGTCGCGCAGGACGTCCTGGACAAGTACCTGAGGGCAACTCAGTAGCCGGGTCACTCACTTCACTCACGTCTTGTCGGGAGCGACGCCGCGATTCTGGTCTGTCGGGTACTTGTCCGCCGACGCCTTGATCTTGGCGAGTGCAGCGGATCCCAGGTCGACGCCGCACTGGTCGGCCAAGCCGACCAGGTAGACGAGCACGTCGGCCATCTCCTCGGAGACTCGGGTGTGCAGAGGCTCCTCGCGCAGTTGGTCGCGTGCTCCATCGGCTGGCAGCCACTGCAGCAGCTCGGCCAGCTCTCCGACCTCGCCGACCAGGGCCAGCAGGATCGACTTCGGGTCCTGGAACTGTTGCCAGTCACGCTCGGAAATGAAGACGCGCGCAGCGTCACGGATCTCGCTCAGGTCAGACACACTCGCGAGTATGCCGTTTCTCTCGCTGCCTGACGGCCTGAGGGCTAGAGTCGCCAACGTAATTGCGGCCCGACGGGCTTCCGTCTCAGGAGATGCCCCCACCCGCACGAGACACTTCGTGCTGCCTGGGGTTCTGTCCTGTGACGCTGTATCGCCAATCGGTCCGCGGCTTTTCGGCTGTCGAGCACCACTTCGCCGACCTCGTTGCTGAGCAGATGACAATCCGGACCGGACGCCGACCATCCGCCAGTGAGTACCGATCATGGGAACGAAGCATTCCTGCTTTGCGTGCCGATTTGGTCTCCGCTGGGTTGTCGGACGTTGAGATGCTCTTTGAGTACCAGCTCCCGTTGACCAGTAAGCGCGCCGATGTGGTCCTCGTCGGACAGCATCCGAAGACCGGCGGTCCTTCATACCTCGTCGTCGAGCTCAAGCAGTGGAGTAACGCCGAGCGGTTTGAGGATAGTGACACCCTCGTCAGGATCGAGCAATATGGCGAGCGGCCAGTCACCCATCCTGTGCTTCAGGTCCGGGGCTACTGCGACTACATGCTCGATTTCACGGCCGTTCTCGCTGACATGCCGTTGTCCCTAGCGGGGGTCGCCTACCTCCATAACGCCACGGATGGTGGAGTTGCCGATCTCTTCCGCATCCCCGGTGATCGGCTGGGTAGCGTCTTCACGGGCCAACGGCGCAGCGAGTTCCAAGACTTCCTCAGATCTCGTTTCGCGGAGGGGCAAAGCGGTGCTTCGTATGCCGACGCGTTGCTTTCCAGCCGGATCGCGCCTTCCAAACAGCTCCTGGCCGTGGCGGCGGATGAGGTGCAACGGCGAGAGATGTTCGTGTTGCTAGATGAGCAGTTGGACGCGTTCAACTACGTACTGCACGCGGTGGAGCGAGCGCGGCGAGCCAACGACAAGATCACGGTGATCATCTCGGGAGGCCCTGGTTCCGGCAAGAGCGTCATTGCGCTCTCGTTGCTTGGTGAGCTCTCGCGACAGGGCCGAACCGTCATTCATGCCACCGGGTCTCGTTCATTCACCCAGACGCTGCGGAAGGTGGCCGGCGCGCGGGCACCCCAAGTGAAGAAGATGTTTCAGTACTTCAACTCGTTTATGGGGGTCGAGGCCAACAGTCTTGATGCCTTGATCCTCGACGAGGCGCATCGCATTCGCGAGACCTCCGTGAATCGTTGGACTAAAGCCGAGTTTCGCAGTGGTCGGCCCCAGATCGACGAGCTCATCGCCGCGGCGCGGGTCCCGGTGTTTCTGCTCGACGAGTTCCAGGTGGTCCGTCCGGGGGAGCAGGGCACTGTCGAGGAGATCGAGAGGAATGCCGAGGCGCGGGGGATACGCGTCGAAAAGATCAACCTCGACGCCCAGTTCCGTTGCGGTGGGTCGGAGGAGTACCTCCTCTGGGTGAAACGCCTTCTGGGTCTGACTCCCGGAGGACCCATCCAATGGATCGGTGATCCGCATTTCGATGTCGAGGTCGTTGACTCGCCTTCTGAGATGGAGGCGTCCTTGGCGACGAAAATTGAGGATGGGTACAGCGGGCGCATCGCAGCCGGTTACTGCTGGCCGTGGAGCGATCCGCGACCGGACGGCACGCTCGTTCACGATGTGCAGATCGGCGGATGGTCTCGCCCGTGGAACCTCAAAGGCGAGCGCTCTATTGGAGGAGCCCCGGCCGCGGCGTTGTGGGCCACGGACCCCGCAGGATTTGACCAGATCGGATGCGTCTACACCGCGCAGGGTTTCGAGTACGACTACGCCGGCGTCATCATTGGGCCCGACCTGGTGTGGCGTGGCGGCGGTTGGGTGATGGTCCGTTCGGCCAACAAGGACCCCGACTTCCGAAACCGCACCGCCGTCGATGATTCCCAAGCCGATCGACTGATCCGCAACGTCTACAAGGTCTTGCTCACCCGGGGCATGCGCGGAGTGGCGATCCATTCGGTGGACCCGCAGACGAATGCTCAGCTTCGGGCGTTTATCACCAATGCATCTGCCGCCGAGATGTATATGACTGGGGCCAGTCGGCGTCCTGACCAGAAACGCGGTCAGGGACAGTTGGCGTAGGGCGGTGGGCCGAGCTGGTTCGAGCGGTTCTGCAGTGCCAGGCGGTACTGCGCCAGGATCTGGTTCGAGGCGGAGTACGTCGGGTCCGTGCCGCCACCGTGCCAGAACTGGTCCGCCACCGTGTCCGTCAACGTCGCTGCCGGGTCACCCTGCAAGCCCTTCCAGGTCGCGAAGGAGACTGGCGTGGTGAACAACGAGGGGTCGATCACCATCCGCTCGGTCTGCCAGAAGCTCGGTCCGCGCACGCACAGCGTCGGCGCGACGTGCCATCCCCACTCGACGTAACAGTTCGGGTTGTTCTTCGTCTTCACCTGCAGCCAGAGCCCGTAGCTGTGGTCGATCCACACCTTCCTCGGCGAATGCCCCATGTTGATCAACAGCCGGCACATCTCGTGGGCACGGGCCCAGCGTCCGTCGTCGGGATAGAGGAACGGGATGCATGGAGAGGGCACGGTGAGCGGGTTGCAGGTGGTGCCGGCCATCGCGGTGAACACCTGTTGCGCCTGTGCGGGCGTGAGGCAGTGGAACCACCACCACCAAGGCCAGCGAACGAGATACCACAAGCGCTCCAGCAACCAAGGGATCCGGTTGAGCGGCCACGGGAGGGCCGGCGGTAACTTGGGTTCAGGAAACGATACCGGGGGGAAAGGGGGCATCGGCCAGTCCGACGGCGGCGTGAAGGCGCGCACGTCGATCACGTGGTGCGCCTCGTCCTCCGTCAGGATGACCAGCCCGCCGGCAGCCAGCGACTCGCGTAGTCGGTGCTCCAGCTCGGCCCGGTCCGGGTCTTCCTGCCACACGCTGTGGGGTGCGTGCGAACGGTCCAGCTCGACGTCGAGCGTCCCGCCGCCTGAGGTGAGGCCAGCCACCCGGGCGACGTGCGGGATGAGCAGCCGGGTGACGGAATCGGTGTCGGGATCGACCTCGAGGTAGACCGGCATCTGCTGCTTGCTCAGCTGGTCAAGCACGCGGGCGAACCCGGCGGAGCGTATGTCGTCCGCGTCGAGTCGCACCCGGCGCTCGCCCTCAAGCTCGACGGAGAGGCCGGCGGCGCTGCGCAGCTGCTCCTCGGGTGCATCTTCAAACGGCGGTTCGAGTCGGATCGTGGTCGAGAGGATGGCGTTGGGACCGAGCATCACTCACACCTCTTCTCGCGGATCTGGAATCCCACGATGATCTCCTTGACCTGCGTCTTCTCCACGTCCTGGTTGGGGATGCCGAGGCAGTCGAGGAGCGCCTTGGCCGAGTCCGTGCAGTCCCTCTTGCCGGGACGACGACCGTTGTGGGGCTTGGAGATCGAGGGATCCAGGTGGTAGGTCATCCCGCCGATCAGGTTGCCGTCGGCGCGCACCATGATGTTGATGTCCCGGTCGTCGGTCGCCTCGATGGCGTCTCTGGTGAAGTCCTGGCCGGCGTGGAGGCGAATGATGACCTCACGCCGC
>JABBOX010000084.1 GCA_012927555.1 Phycicoccus sp. | reverse complement strand
GGGCTCAGACGGTCGGGCGTCCGAGAGCCCGGTACGTCCAGCCGGCAGCGCGCCAGCGGACCACGTCGAGGGCGTTGCGGCCGTCGATGATGATCGGTCGCGATACGACGGTCGCGAGCCAGACCGGGTCGATCTCGCGGTAGGCCTTCCACTCGGTCAGGTGCAGCACGACGTCGGCGTCGAGACAGGCGTCCTCGATCGCGTCGGCGTAGTTCAGGTCGGGGTGGACGAGGCGGGCCGCGGTCAGCGCCTTGGGGTCGTGGACCGTAACGGTGGCGCCGGTCAGGTGCGCCGCGGCGGCGACGTCCAGTGCCGGGGAGTCGCGGATGTCGTCGCTGTCGGGCTTGAACGCCGCGCCCAGGACCGCCACCCGCTTGCCGATCAGCGTGCCGCCGCACTGTTCCCTGGCCAGATCCACCATCCGGGAGCGACGACGCAGGTTGATCGCGTCGACCTCGCGCAGGAAGGTCAGCGCCTCATCGGCCCCGAGCTCGCCGGCCCGGGCCATGAACGCCCGTATGTCCTTCGGGAGGCAGCCGCCGCCGAAGCCGAGGCCGGCGTTGAGGAACTTGCGGCCGATTCGGTCGTCGTGGCCGATCGCGTCGGCCAGCTGCGCCACGTCTGCTCCGGCGGCCTCGCAGACCTCTGACATGGCGTTGATGAACGAGATCTTGGTGGCCAGGAACGAGTTGGCGGCAACCTTGACGAGCTCGGCGGTCGGCAGATCCGTCACCAGCCGTGGCATGCCTGTCGCAAGGGGGGTGGCATAGACCTGGTCGAGCAGCGTGACGTCGGCATCGGCACCAGGACCGGTCACGCCGTAGACGAACCGGTCAGGGGTCAGGGTGTCCTGGACGGCGAAGCCCTCGCGCAGGAACTCGGGGTTCCACATGAGATGCACGTCCTGCCCTGCTGGCGCGACCTGCTGGAACCGGCGAAGGAGGCGGGCGGCGGTCCCGACGGGCACGGTCGACTTGCCGACGACCAGGGTCTGGCGCGTCAGGAGCGGTGCGAGAGCCTCGACGGCGGCGTCGACCCAGGTCAGGTCCGCGGCATTCTCGCCATCGCGCTGGGGCGTTCCGACACACAGGAAATGGACATCAGCCGCAGCCGCGTCGGCATAGTCACTTGTGAACGTGAGCCGGCCGGTGGCGAGGGCGCGTTCGAGAAGGTCCTGCAACCCGGGCTCGTAGAACGGCGTCTCGCCGCGGGAGTGTGCTTGCGCGCGCTCGGGCATGGAGGCGTCGACCGCGATGACGGTGTGACCGACGTCGGCCATGCAGGCTGCGTGAACGGCGCCGAGGGGACCCAGGCCGATGACCGAGAGCGTGAGCGGCATGGCGCCAACCCTATAACCGGGCGATTCCGGGTTGCCGACCGGTAGAAAGCCATGACACTGGCAGGGTTTTGGTTCTCAGGGGCCGGTCCTGCCTGAGGTCGTTGAAAAGTTGTCGCGCCTTCGCGCTGTCCCACTTCACGGCGCTGCCCGGAGACGTCTGCCGGAGGTGGTGTGCAGGCGCCACGGGAGCAGGATGTTGGCAGGTGAGGCAGCCCTGCCGAGCAGCGTGCCAAGAGACTGCCGCCGGCGTTGGACATGTCCGGAGTCGCAGGGCCGGTCGGAGTGGCAGGCGTGCACGTAGACCAAGGCATTTGCGTCATTGAAGCTCTTGTTCGCCACGTCGAGGCTGTCCACGACCGAGGCGAACCCTCCGAAGCCGACCACCGGCAATCCGCGCACCTGCTCCACGGTGTCGATGACAAGCTGGGCCCGCCGAAGGAGTACGCCGCGTTGATCTTGTTGCTGTTGCTGCCCCGGATCGGCACATAGCTGTCACGGGGGATCGAGGCCAGTGTCAGCTGACCGTTGCCAAGGTGCACGAGCACGATCGAGTCGGTGTGCTGGCCGGGCTGGTTGCTCCTGGCCAACTTCTTTCGCTCGGACTTGCTCAGCCCGGCGCGGCTGTCCGACGCCAGGAGGATGAAGTTGCTCTCTGACCCGACGGCCGAGCGATCGCGACGCCGCCGCACGGCCGTTGGCTGCATGCCCACCGGGGCCACCAGCAGCAGTCGAAGATCGCCGCGCGTGGAACTGACGCCTGTCGGGTCGTTGGTGCAGTTCGGCACACGAACGAGGGCAAGACGGCCGCCTGTGCCCAGTGGATAGGGATTGTTCCCGCGGGCGCGGCACATGCCGCAGTGTGCTTGACCATGCCGCCTGAGGAGTCTCGTGTCCCTGTCGGGTCGGAAGTAGTTGATACTTGACCTCAATGAGCCGAACTACCCGTGTGCCCGAACGTGACGATCCATGCAGCCGTCCATAGAGGCCGCGGGCGGTTGGCCCGCGGTCGGGGTGGTCATGCCTATTCTGAACGAGGCGGGACACCTCGAGGAGTCCGTGTCAGCGGTGCTCAGCCAGGATTACCCCGGGGCGATCGAGCTCGTGCTAGCTCTCGGGCCGAGTCACGATCGCACTGACGAGATCGCAGCACAGATAGTCGCGCGTGAGCCACGCGTATGCATCGTTCAGAATCCCACGGGCAAGACACCAGATGCGCTCAACGCCGCGCTTGCGGTCGGCCGCAGCGACATCGTTGTCCGCGTCGACGGCCACGGAGTGCTTGACCGAGACTACGTGCGAACCGCCGTTGAGCTCCTGCATGAGACCGGTGCCGCGAACGTGGGCGGCCTGATGGATGCCGAGGGCGTCACTCCTTTCGAGCGAGCCGTTGCGGCCGCGATGACTTCACGACTGGGCGTGGGGTCTGCCCGTTTCCATACCGGAGGCGAGGCGGGTGCCGCGGACACCGTCTACCTCGGGGTGTTCCGCCGCGAGTGGCTGACCCGGCTGGGTGGCTACGATCCCCGCTTCGTACGCGCACAGGACTGGGAGCTCAACCACCGGATCCGGCAGGCGGGCGGGATCGTGTGGTTCTCCCCGCGCCTGCGCGTGGCTTACCGTCCCCGTCCGAACCTGACAGCTCTTGCCAGGCAATATCGCGACTATGGCCGCTGGCGGCGCGTCGTCGCTCGTACGCACAGCGGGACGATCAACGCGCGATACCTCGCCCCTCCGGCGGTCGTGGTTGCGGTGGCGGCATGCGCTGTTCTCGGCTTTTTGTGGCCGCCGGCGTGGCTGGTCCCCTGCGGCTACTTTGCCGTGACGACGGTGGGGGGACTGACCCTTCGCGGGGACCTGACGCTCCGCGAGCGAGGGTTGCTACCGGTTATCCTTCCAGTGATGCACCTCTCGTGGGGCTGGGGATTCCTCAACAGCCGCGTGCGCATTGACGACGGTGCCGAACCGCCTGGCCACTCGTCACCCCGTTGAGCATGGAAGGCATCGCTGGTTCATGAGTCCCATCCTGACCGTCGTAGTACCCATTTACAACGTCAGCGACTACCTGATCCCCTGCCTGGAGTCGTTGACGGCGCAGACCCTCACCGAGTTTGAGGTCGTCCTTGTCGACGACGGATCGAGCGACGGCAGCGGCGAGATGGCCGATCGTTTCGCTGCCGGCCAAGCGGGCTGGACTGTGTTGCACGTCCCCAACGGTGGGCTGGGGCGGGCCCGCAACATCGGGCTGGACCATTCGCGGTCCCCATTCGTGGCGTTCGTCGACTCCGATGATCTGGTCCCGCGGGACGCCTATGAACTGATGCTGCACGCGGTCTCCGAGAGTGGTTCGGACATGGTGTGCGGAGGAGTGCTGCGCTATGACGGCGCGCGCACCTTCACCTCGCCGCTCCACGGCAGGGCTTTGGAACGCACCCAGATGCGCACGCACATCCGTGAGACGCCGGCGCTGATCTACGACAGCACGGCGTGGAACAAGATCTATCGGCGTGACTTCCTGCTGGCCCACGGCCTGCGCTTTCCTGAAGGGGTCTACTACGAGGACATCCCCTTCACCCTGCCGGCTCACTTCCTTGCATCGTCGGTCGACATCCTCGTCGACCCGGTCTACCTCTGGCGCGAACGTCAGACTGCCGAGCAGTCCATCACGCAGCGCCGCGCCGAGACCAAGAACCTGGTTGACCGTCTCACAGCCGTCTCGTCGGTGGATGACTTCCTGACTTCCGGCAACGAGACCGCCGGCAAGGTCTTCCATGACCGCAAGGTGCTGACGCTGGACATCCCGCTGTTCCTCGATGTCCTGCACGAAGGTGATGACCGGTTCCGCGCGCTGCTGATTGAGCTTGCCGCGGCCTACCTCGAGAGAGTGCCGGCCACGACACTGGCGGCGCTCACCCCGCTGCGTCGGCTGCAGTACCACCTCGTCTCGCGGGGGATGCTCGATGAGCTGGTCGCGCTCCACGAGTTCCAGCGGGTGCCGAGCAACCGCGGCAAGTTCGTTCGTTCGGGTGTGCGAATGTATGCCGACCTGCCATTTCGCACAGATCGGTCGAAGGCAATTCCCCCGTCCGTCTATGAGGTCACGCGGTCACAGCCGTTGCGTACAGGTATCCGCGACGTGACTTGGGATGGCATGGACCTGCTGGTGGACGGGCACGCCTTCATCCACCGCGTTGCCGAGCCGCGCCATCCCGCCTCCGTCCGGCGCTTGCAGATCCGCAAGGTGGGCGGGGCTGGTGACGACGACCGCCGCCGCGTTGCGACCAAGCGGGTCGTGCGGTCCGATCTGACGGGACAGACCGACGCGGCAGCCGTCTCCTACGATGGAGCCGGCTTTCTGGCACGGATCCGCAGGGAAGAGCTCTTGCTCGAGCCGGGCGAGACAACGGCGCAGTTCGAACTCTTGGCCCAGGTCGCGACTCTCCATGCACGCCGCGGAGCTACGGTGGGAAACCCCGACCTTGGCCGGGCGCGACACCCGGAGCGGAAGTTCGTCAGCGAAGACCAGCTGGCGATCCCGGCATACGAGGGACGGACCATGCGGGTGACGGTTCGTCGATGTCCCGCCGTTCTGTCAAAGGTCGATATCGACGAGGACGGTGTGACCCTCACGTTGCGCCAGACGGGTCCGACCGACCTGTCAGCGTATCGGCTCTTCATCCGACGCAGCGATGCGACACAATCCACGCTGCTGAAGATGAGTCCGGTTGGCGGCCGGTTGTTTACCGTCAAGATCAGCCCTGACGACCTTGAGGTTCAGGTGCGATCGCTTGGGGACCGGGAGTGGTCACTCGGCCTGGCCACGGCGGCGCAAACCTCGGCCGACGATCCGGCGCACCCCCTGGACATGGACCCTGCATTACTCGACGCGGTGGGTCTCATCCGCTCACGCAGTGTCATCGTGCGTCAACGCGGCGTCCGTGGAGCCATGCTGACAGAGACTCGACCTGGTCATATCGTCACCGGTTTCTCCTGGCAACCAGATGGGCTGCTCCTCTCGGGCCTCACCAACGGCTCACCCGCCAGGTCGCTGGTTCTCTCGCACAGCTCCGGTGCCCGGCACGAGCTGCCTCTCACTGGCGACGAGCACACGTGGGAGTCCTTTGTGCCGGCCATGGGCGAGCCTGGTGAGACTGTCTTGCGTTGGCTGACGTCCGGACAGTGGAGCGTGAGCTCTGATGCTCAGGACTCAGGGGGGCGCGACCGGCCCGTCCGGGTCGGCCAAGTGGCGGAGCTGCAGCTCAACGATCCAGGGACCGTTGAGGGCCTGACCTATCGCCTTCGCTCCGATGCTCTGCACCACCTGCGGATCGACGTGGACGGTTTCGGTCCGTGGTCCGAACGCGGCGCGCTACACCGCAGGAACGCCCGCCGTTACCACTACCGCCTGCAGCGGACCCTTCCGTTGGAGGACACGGTCCTCTTCGAGTCATGGAAGGGACGGCAATACTCCGATAACCCCCGCGCCATCTACGAGGAGCTGTTGCATCGTGGCGACCCGCGCAGGTTGGTATGGGCGGTCGAGCATCTCGGCGTGGAGGTACCTCACGGCGCTGAACGCGTGATCGTTGGCGGGCGCGACTACTTCCGGCACCTGGCGAGGGCGCGATGGCTCATCAGTAACGACTCCATGCCAGCCCATTACGTCAAGAGGGCCGGTACCCGCTATGCCCAGACCTGGCACGGCACGCCGCTCAAGCGGATCGGCTTCGACATCGAGAACCTTCAGATGTCCAACAAGAACTACTTGGTGCAGTTCGCCAAGGAAGTGGTGAAATGGGACGTCCTCATCTCGCCCAACCGCTTTTCCACCGAGATTCTTGGACGGGCCTTCCGATTCGGCGGTGAGGTGCTGGAGACCGGCTACCCACGTAACGACATCTTCCACCAAGAGTCCGAACGGGCCGAGCGCGCCTCGCTGACTCGTCATCGGCTGGGGCTGCCCGAAGGCAAGCGGGTGATTCTCTACGCTCCGACGTGGCGCGACAACGACTTCGACGTCAACGGTCGCTATCAATTCACGATGAAGCTTGACCTCGAGCGCATGTACAAGGCATTCGGGCACGACAGCGTCCTCCTGATTCGCGGACACCAGCTCGTCGCCTCCGCCATCGACGACTCGATGTTCGAGGGGTTCGTCCGCAACGCCTCGCTCTACCCTGACATCAGCGATCTCTACCTGCTGGCAGACGTGTTGATCACTGACTACTCCTCGGTGATGTTCGACTTCGTCAACACCGGACGTCCAATGTTGTTCTACACGTGGGACCTCGAGGCGTACAGAGATGATTTGCGGGGTTTCTACTTCGACTTCGAGGCTGAGGCACCCGGTCCCCTCTTGAAGGACACCGCCGAGCTCATCCATGCTCTCGGCTCGATTCAGGAGGTGTCAGAGGCATATGCCGGGCGCTACGCCGCGTTCCGCGAGCGATTCGCGGCACTCGAGGATGGCGGCGCCTCGAGGCGTTTCATCGATCTCTTCCTCACGTGAAAGCGACCCGCCCCTCAGCGGTGCCGTATCTGGCCCTTCGCACGGGGGCAGGGTGTCCTGCTCGGCGGTTGGCGTTCGCTCAAGGGCTAGTCTTGACGGGGCCCCGAACCATGATTTCAAAGGAGTCGTATGAGCTCGGTTGATGGTGGCGGGGAGGCGGCCGAAGTGGAGTCGGCAGAGCGATCGGGGACCGACTCCACGCACGACCGGCGCGACTGGCTCAGTGGATCTCCGTGGTCTCGCGTGGACGGCGTCGTCGCCTCGGGTCTCGGTCTGGCGGTCATGGGCATCGCATATGTCTTTCGATCCGTCGTCACTCCGACGGATCCATGGCATTACGTCAAGTCCGCCCTGAGCTTCCCGAGTGACGGTTGGGTCCCGTTGGGCTATACCCGATACGGGATCATCCTGGCCACGAAACCTGTGGGTCACCTGTTCGGAGACGCACAGGTCACCTACTACTTCTGGCCAATCTTCTCCGCAGGGTTGCTGGCCGCCGCCGTCTATCTCCTCGGCCGCCGCTGGTGGGGGTGGGAGGGAGGTGGCTTGGCCGTCATTCTGTTGTTTTCCAACGCGGTGGTGTTCTACAACCTCTCCCGCGGCTATCCCGACGTCATGTCCATGGCCTTGTTCTGCCTCGCGATCGTCCTTGCGCTGCGGGCACGAGATGCGCGACTGGCGGGCCGGCGCGACGTGCTGTGGCTGTTGGCAGTGGGCTTCCTGCTCGGGTGGGGTTTCGAGGTACGCGAGACATCGATGTTGGCCTGGCCACTGATTGCGGTCATTCTGTGGCGCCGAGGGGCCATTCTGAGGACCGCTGCGCTCGTCGCTACGTCCTTGCTGTTCTGGGCAGCAGTGGATGTGGGGATCAGCGCGTGGGCCTACGGTGACCCGCTCCTGAAGCTGCACACCCTCTCAGGCCTGGACATCGCCCCGGGCAAAGCTGGGGGCGTCTCTTCGCACGCAGCACTCATCGGCCAGCCACGCTGGTTCTACTTCGCAGTCATCCCTCGGGCGGCCTGGGCTGCGGTGGGCGGGTTCTGGATGGTCGCATTGGGGGCGCTGGCCGTTATGGGCCTCTTGGTGCGCGACAAGGTCGTGAGGCTCTTCGCGGGCTGGTTCGTTGGTGTGTACACGCTGACTGTTCTGGCCGCTGGGGGGCTTGACCCCGCCCACCCGGGGGGGAGCCTCGACGTGGCGCGATACTGGATCCCGTTCTTTCCCGCGATCTCCATAGTCGTTGGGGCGCTCGTGGTGATCGTCGGGCGCAAACTCGGGGAGCGGATCCAGAAGGCGAGCCCGCGACTGCCACGAGGACGATTGATACCGACGCTCGTGTTGGCTGCATTCGTGTCGTTCGGGCCGGTCTCCTTTGCCGCTCAGTACGCCACCAGCTACATCGGATTCGCCCCGAACGGCGGCTCCGCTCTCGAGGACCTGCGTGACCATCTGCGGGGTTCCGGCCCCACCACGGGTCGCGTGTGGACGGACTGGGAGACGGCGCGCATCCTCCCCATCTATCAACGGGATTTCTTCGGCGGCAAGAAAGTCTGGACAGGTTCAGTCAAGAGCCTCACCGGTGTGGGAGAGCCCGTCCCAGGAGATCGCGTGTTGCTGTTCAGCGCACGCTCCTCAACGTGCACGTTCTGCCGCGACGCGCTGCGCCCCTGGCTTCTCGGGCACCCGCAGGTTCCCAGCACATGGACGAAGGAGTACGTCGCAGACAAAGGCAATTTGACGCTGTACACCGTAGGCTGAGCGATCAGGCTCGGCGTGACGTGGTCCTGCACAGGGTCTCGCGCAGATCATGCGCGCGCACCTCGGGTACCGTCTTCCTTGTGTCAACAGCCCTTTCCATGGTCGTCGCAGTTCACGACGTCGAAGCCTGGGTTGCCGACTGCCTCTTGTCCCTTGTCGAGCATGCCCCCGGAGGTGCCGAGGTCATCATCGTCGATGACGGATCGACGGACTCGAGTGGCGTGATCTGCGACGAGGTCGCAGACGGGCGGATCGGGTGGCGGGTCGTCCACCAGAGCAACGCCGGGCTCGGGGCCGTTCGCAACATCGGCATGGACCTGGCCACCGGCGAGTATGTCGGCTTCATCGACGGCGATGACACGTTGCTGCCGGCCTACACGCAGTTGCTGATAGCGGCCCGTCGAGGCGGTCTGGACATCGCCACTGGGGCGGTGCAGCGAACCGACGGAAGTCGCTCCTGGGTCTCCGGCCTGCATGCCAGGGCCCTCGGGTCCCTCGGGGACACCGCGACCATGACGCAGAGTCCTTCGATGGTCTACGACACCACAGCCTGGAACAAGGTCTACCGACGCTCCTTCCTGCAGGGGCACGCGCTGAGGTTCCCCGAAGGCGTCCTCTACGAGGACCTCCCTTTCACTATCCCGGCTCTGTACTTCGCCGGTGAGGTGGCGATCGTCCACGATCCTGTCTATGCGTGGCGCGCCCGACAGCAGGGGTTGTCGATCACCCAGCGCCGCCACGAGATCCGCAACCTGCAGGACCGCTTTACGGCGATCTGGCAGGTCGATGACTTCCTCGAGGCCCAGGGCCAGCACGCGCTGCGGTTGGCCCACGACGACAAGGTGTTGCGGCTGGACCTGCCGTTGTACACCTCGGCGCTCCCGGAGGCCGACGAGGACTACAGAACGGCCTACCTGAGTTCCTTCCGGCGACTGGTGGCGGGCTTGCCGCTCGAACGGCGACGCGCGTTGCCGCCGACGCTGCGCCTCTACCTCGAGCTCGCCGCGGCAGGGCGGATGGAAGACTTGATCTCAGCGGCTGTCGTCCGTCGAGGTCCACGTGCTTGGGCCCGGGACCACCGATCTCTGGCGCAACGGGCACGCCAGGCGGCTGCGATCCATCGCGTGGAGATGGAGCTGGGATTGATCAGCCCTTCGAACGTCGCCAGGAGAACCCTCTCGAACATCGTCAAGCCGCTTCTGTCGCCCCGACTCACCCGTGCACTGAACGCCGTGCGTCGTCGTCCTGTCACCGGTTCGGGCTCTGGCGGCGTACGCTCGGGCGCTGGCTCGTTGAGCCATGCCGACGAGCAGTCCTCCGAAACCACCCAGCGACAGGGCAATGACCAATGACCCTGATAGACCGAACCCGGGCTGTCATCGACAAACGGCAGGTGTTGTGGACGCTGGTCGTCCGTGACTTACGTGTGCGGTACTCGCGCAGCATCCTCGGGTATGTCTGGACGGTGCTCGATCCGCTGCTCATGTCGAGCATCTACTTCGTCGTCTTCGTCTTCATCTTCAAGAGCGGGAAGGTCGGGCAGCAGCCTTATTTCTTGTTCCTGGTGATCGGTCTGCTCTCGTGGCAGTGGTTCTCCGGTTCCCTGACGGACACCTCCCGGGCCCTGCTCGCCGACGCGAAGCTGATCCGATCGACCAACCTGCCACGGGAGATATGGGTGGTGCGCGTCGTCATCGCCAAGGGCGTCGAGTACGTTCTGTCCCTGCCTGTGCTGGCGGCCTTCACGTTGTTCTACGCGCTGCAGGGCAAGGTGCACTTCAACTTGGGTCTATTGCTGTTCCCTGTTGGCCTTGTCATGGAGTTCGTGCTTCTCATCGGTCTCGGGTTGTTGCTGGCGCCGATCACGGCGCTGGTCACCGACATGGCCCGGGTGATCAAGATCGTGCTTCGCATGCTCTTCTACCTGACGCCAGTGCTCTACGCCGGCAACCGCATCCCTGCCCCGTACGACAAGGCGGTATGGCTCAACCCGATGACCGGGGTCCTTGAGATGCTGCGGGCCGGATTCTTCGACCAACCGGTCGTTCGTGGCCCCGTCATCTTGGGTGCTGTGGTCACCGTCGCGTTGCTGTTCGTCGGCGCGTTCACCTTCAGCCGTCTCGAGCGCTCCGTCCTCAAGGAGATCTGAGCAAATGTCCGCTGTCATCTCGGTCGACGACCTGGGCATCGAGTTCTTCCGCTCTCGCCGTCGGCGAATGTCAATGCGAGAGATGCTCTTCCATCGAAAGAGGACTCATTCCACCGAGACCTTCTGGGCCCTGCGCAACATCAGCTTCACGGTCAAGGAGGGCGAGGCGGTCGGCCTGGTCGGGGGCAACGGCGGCGGCAAGAGCACGCTGCTGAAGATGATCGCTGGCGTGCTCCTGCCCGACGAGGGCGCGGTCTCGGTCGCCCAAGGTGTAGCACCGCTGATCGAGCTCACCGGTGGTTTTGTCGGCGAGCTGTCGGCCCGGGACAACGTCTACCTCCAGGCCGGGCTGCACGGAATGGGCAAGGACGAGATCGACGAGCGTTTCGAGTCCATCGTGGACTTCGCGGGCCCCCAGGTCCGCGCGGCGCTGGATACCCCATTCCGCCACTTCTCCTCTGGAATGCAGGTGCGGCTGGGGTTTTCGGTCATCACGGCCCTCGACGAGCCGATCATCTTGGTGGATGAAGTGCTTGCCGTGGGAGACAAGGCGTTCCGCGAGAAGTGCTACAAGCGGATGGAGTCCCTTCTGGAGGGCGGACGCACACTCTTCTTGGTCTCTCACTCTGAGGCGGAGCTCCTGCGCTTCAGCACCCGAGGTCTCTACCTGAGGTCGGGTGAGCTCGCGATGGACGGCGCCATGGCGGACGTGCTGGCGCAGTACAACGCGGATGCGGCGGAAACCGGCAAGTGAGTCCTCAGGTGAGCCCGCACACCGAATGGCTCGTCGGCAATGACCGCGCCAGGGCAGCCCTCGGCCTGTCCGCGGGTTCTGACCTTGCGATGCTCGGCCGCCCGGGTGAGTCGGGACCGCCTACAGTGCTCGATCTGGTGAGTCCGGTCGGCGAACGCGTCGACTTCGACGGGCCAGCGGCTGGCGCAATGGTGGCGTTGGCCGACCTGGCGTCAGCCACGGACAGTTTCCCGCTGGTCGTCGCGGCGGCAGATCTGTCGATCAGTTTCCCCGCTGTGCTCGACCTTCTCGACAAGCCAGGGGTCGCCACGGGCGTCCAGGTAGTGCTCCCCGAGAGTGTGGATCACGGGCTGGCGCACCTGACCGCAGCTCGGGTGGGCGGGGACGGCAAGCTCGTGGAGTCCGTCGGCACAGCCGGCTACGTCGTCACGCGACCGAACCGCGTACTGCCGGGTCTGCTCCGTGTGGCCCCCGGTCATCGTGCGGCGGCGGCTGCAGCCTGGCGTGAAGCCGCAGTTGTTGCTCCCGCTGACGCTGACCCTTTCGCCCTGGCAGTGCTCGCCCTGGTGCGCTCCGGCATACCGGTGCAGGCAGTGCCGCTCGGTCCGTTCGCCTTCTCCCGTGGCGACTCGTCCGCTGACGGTGCCGCGGGCGGCCCGTGGCGCCAGCGGCTGAGAGGCGCGTCGCGCGGGGGCGACGGCTTCTTCTCGACGTATGCCGTGAGGCCGCTCTCGCGAAAGGTCACCGGGATCGGGCTGCGACTGGGATGGTCACCCAACGCAGTAACGGCGGCCAGCGTCGCCCTGGGAGTTCTGGCCGCGGGACTCGTCGCGACCGGCAGCCGGGGTCTGTGGGTGGTGGCCTCAGTCCTGGTCCAGGTATCGCTGGTGATCGACTGCGTCGACGGTG
>JABBOX010000027.1 GCA_012927555.1 Phycicoccus sp. | reverse complement strand
CACTACCGTCCCTACTTCCGCCCGCTGGCTGCTGCCGTGGCCGGTCATCTCGATGACCTGTTCGTGGAGCCAGACGCGCGAGGCACCGGTGCGGTCGATGCCCTCTTTGACGCGCTCAGTTCGATCGCTCGTCAGCGCGGCTGGAGCAAGATCCGCTGGATCACGGCGGATGACAACCACCGTGCCCGCAGCAAGTACGACCAGTTGGCCGAGCGGACCATGTGGGTCATCTACGACATGCCCGTCTCCCCCAGTGGCTCATAACCTGCCCGAGTCCGGCTAACTCCATGACGTGAATTTGCTTTGTTTGCAAGGGTTTTCATCGCCAGAAGCCTTGTGTATGTCGGTCCTCTCGCGTAAACTAGAACACATGTTCGAGAACATCGCGGTTGAGTGCCCTGTCGGGTTCCTTGCTGCGGTCACCGAGCTGTTGGCCAAGCTGCCGGCCGAGCTGTGGCGTACCGGCAACGACGGGTTCGCCGGTATCGCCGCCGGGGTCGACGCGCTGTCCGTCCAGCTGGACTGCGCCCGGGTTGGTCTGGTCCAGGAGGCTCAGTCCCGTGGGGTCGTCTCGGAGTCGTCCTCAGCCTCGTCGACCGACTGGTTGTTGGCGCACAGTGACCACCTCGAGCCGGCTGATGCCGCCCGGACCGTGGACGTGGCCCGGCTGTGCATGCTGCCCAAGAACCAGGTGATGGCCGTCGCCGTGGCCGGCGGGACGCTGACGGTGCGTAAGGCGATGACCGCGCTACGCCAGCTCGGCCAGGTCGAGCACGCCCTCGAACCCGGCAGACGTGAAGAGGCTTTGGCGTCGCTGACGTTGATGGCCCAGACCGGCTACGACCGCCACGTCATCGCCGTGGGCCGGACCCTGATGGCCCTGGTCGGGGCCGACCGCTCCCTGGAAAACAACGAAAAGGCCCTGAGCACGCTCAGCTCGCTGAGACTGTGCCCGCTGGCCAACGGCATGGTCGCGATCAGAGGACAGCTCGACCCCGAGTCCGGCGCCGTGCTGACCGCCGCCCTCGACCCCCTGTCCGCACCAACACCGTGCGAGGCCAACGGGGGCCGCGACCCCCGCCAAGCCGACCGACGCCGCGCCGACGCCCTGGTCGAGCTGTGCCGGCGCGCGACCGCAGCCGGCGGTGCCGCGCCGACCACGACCAAAGCCCAGATCGTGGTCACCATCGACTACGACCGGCTTCTGGGCGCCGTCAGAGGTTCCGGGACGACCCTGGCCGGTCAGGTCCTCTCACCCCAGAGCGTCCGCAAGCTCGCCTGCGACGCCTCACTCATCCCCATGGTCCTCGGCTCCCAGAGCCAACCCCTGGACGTCGGGCGCACCAAACGCCTGGTCACCCCGGCACTGCTGGCTGCCTTATGGGCCAGAGACAAAGGCTGCACGTTCCCCGGCTGCGGGCGACCACCGCAGTGGTCCGATGCGCATCACGTCAGACACTGGATCGACGGCGGGACGACGTCCCTGCTCAACCTCGCGCTGCTCTGCGGCTACCACCCTCCCCCTCGCTCCGCTGGGCGGTACCCCCACCTGGGTCCACCAACGCGACCTCACCGCTGCCGTCACCGCACACGACGTCACCTGGCAAACCTGACCTGCCAGGGCTTCGCCAGCCAAACCTGACCCGTCACGACGTCACCTGGCAAAACTGGCGACTCGATCAGCGGCCGGTGTAGTCAGTTTCCGGTGTAATACGCGTCGGCCACCTTCAGTGCCTCGTCCAGGATCGCGATACCTTCTCTGATCTCTTCGGCCGACGTGGTGCAGGGCGGCACGACATGGGTCCGGTTGAAGTGAACGAAGGGCCACAGCCCGCGGTCCTTGCACGCAGCGGCGAAATCCGCCATCGGTTTGGCATCAGCGCCGCTGGCGTTGAACGGAACAAGGGGTTCGCGGGTATCCCGGTCGCGCACCAGCTCGAGCGCCCAGAAGACGCCCAGCCCACGCACCTCGCCGACACTCGGGTGCCGCTCGGCGAGGGCGCGCAGCTCCGGGCCGATGACGTCGGTCCCCAGCGCGCGAGCGCGCTCGATGATGCCTTCTTCGCGGAAGATGTTGATCGAGGCCACCGCGGAGGCACACGCCAGCGGATGACCTGAGTAGGTCAACCCGCCCGGGAAGGCCCGGTTCTCGAACGTCGAGGCGATCTCCGCAGAGATGATCACGCCACCCAGCGGCACGTAGCCGGAGTTGACCCCCTTGGCGAAGGTGATCAGGTCCGGCGTCACGCCCCAGTGATCGACCGCGAACCACTCGCCGCAGCGACCGAAACCGGCCATGACCTCGTCCGCGATCATGACGATCCCGAACTCGTCGCACAGTGCGCGGACCCCTGCGAGATACCCGGGTGGCGGGACCAGTATCCCGTTGGTGCCGACGACGGTCTCCAGGATGATCGCGGCGACCGTGTGCGATCCCTCGACCATGAGGATGTCCCGCAAATGCGTCAGGGCTCGCGCCGACTCCTCCTGCTCGGTGGTCGCGTGGAAAGCCGAACGATAGGCGTACGGGCCCCAGTAGCGGACGATCCCGGGCAGGCCCGGCTCCGCAGCCCAGCGGCGAGGGTCACCCGTGAGAGCGATAGCCCCGGCGGTCGCGCCGTGATAGCTGCGGTAGGCGGCCAGGATCTTGAGCCGCCCCGTGTGCAGGCGTGCCATCCGGATGGCGTTCTCGTTGGCCTCAGCGCCGCCGTTCGTGAAGAAGACAGCGTTGAGGTCTCCTGGGGCAACCTCCGCGATGAGCCGTGCGGCTTCGCTGCGCGCATCGTTCGCGAAGCTCGGCGCGATCGTGCACAGCTTGGCGGCCTGCTCCTGGATGGCGGCGACGAGTTTGGGGTGCTGATAGCCGATGTTGACGTTGACCAGCTGCGAGGAGAAATCGAGATAGCGCTTGCCGGAGTAGTCACTGAAGTACGACCCGGAGGCGGACGCGATCGGCAGGGGATCTATCAACGCCTGCGCCGACCAGGAGTGGAAGACATGCGAGCGGTCATCGGCGCGAACCCGTGCCTCTTCGGCGCCGGCTCCCGTCGCGAGGGCGGGGCTCGAGGACGGCGATGTGTTGGTCAAGGCAGTGCTCCTATCGCGTGAGGGGGAAACCGAGGTCGACGCTGGAGGTGGCGGGGTCAGGCCAGCGAGCGGTGACCACCTTGCCGCGGGTGTAGAAGTTCATGCCCTCGACGCCGTACATATGCGTATCGCCGAACAGCGAAGCCTTCCAGCCACCGAAGGAGTAGTAGGCCACCGGGACCGGGATCGGCACGTTGATTCCGACCATGCCCACCTGGACGTCGTACTGGAACGCGCGCGCCGCCCCACCATCACGGGTGAAGATAGCCGTGCCGTTGGCGTAGGGGTTGTCGTTGATCAGCGCCAACCCCTCCTCGTACGTCTTCGCCCGGACGACGCACAGCACCGGGCCGAAGATCTCGTCGGTGTAGACGGTCATCTCGGGGGTGACGTGGTCCAGCAGGGTCGTGCCGAGGAAGAACCCCTCGGCAGGCACGTCCTGATCACGGCCATCGACGACCACGACGGCACCCTGACTCGCGCCGGCGCCGATGTAGCCGGCGACCTTGTCCCGATGCGCGGCGGTGATGAGCGGGCCCATGTCGCTGTCCGGGTGAGCCCCGTCACCGATGGTGAGCTTCGGCAGACGAGCCGCGATCGCGTTGACCAAGGGCTCGGCGACATCGCCGACGGCGACGGCCACGGACAACGCCATACATCGCTCGCCTGCTGAGCCGTATGCCGCGGAGACCACCGCGTCCGCAGCCATGTCCACATCGGCGTCGGGCAGCACCAGAGCATGGTTCTTGGCGCCGCCGAGCGCCTGGACCCGCTTACCGTTCGCAGTTCCGGTCTCGTAGATGTACTTCGCGATCGGTGTCGAGCCCACGAAGCTCACTGCGGCAATGTCCTTGTGGGTCAGCAGCGCGTCAACGGCCTCCTTGTCGCCCTGGACCACAGTGAAGACGCCGTCCGGCAAGCCGGCGTCCTTCCACATCTGCGCCAGGAAGAGCGCCGCCGAAGGGTCTTTCTCGCTCGGCTTCAGGATGAAGGCGTTGCCACAGGCGATGGCGTTGGCGCACATCCACAGGGGCACCATCACGGGGAAGTTGAACGGGGTGATGCCCGCGACCACACCCAGCGGCTGGCGGATGGAGTAGACATCGACGCCTGTGGCTGCCTGCTCGGAGAACCCGCCCTTGAGCAGCTGTGGCACCCCGGCAGCGAACTCGACGTTCTCGAGGCCGCGCGCGATCTCACCGGCGGCGTCGGAGAGGACCTTGCCGTGCTCAGCCGTGACGATCGCGGCGAGCTCGTCGGTGCGCTCACGCAGGAGCTCGCGAAACGCGAAGAGCACTGCGGATCGCTTTGACAGGGACGCGTGTCGCCAGTCCTTGGCTGCGGCCACGGCCGTGGCGACGGCCTCATCGATCTCGTGTCCGGTGGCCAGATCCACCTCGGCGCTCACCACCCCCGCCGCGGGGTTGTAGACGAGGGACGTGCGGCCTGAGGTGCCTGGGGTCTCGCGGCCGCTGATCCAGTGTCCGATTCGCCGAGTCTGTGGGATGAGCTGTGTCATGGCTGCAGGTTACGTGCCAAGTGGGGCCACCACAAACATATGTTTGCTATGTTACAAACATGATGACGAGTCCATCGGCAACGGCGATCTTGTCTGCGTTCGAAGAACGCATGGACAAGCCCACCGCCAGGGATCTGGCCCATGCCGTCAGCCGCGCCATCCGCGACGGTGTCCTGCCTCCTGGCACCAGGCTGCCACCGATCCGCGAGGTGGCCACCCAGCTGGCCCTCTCCCCCACCACCATCAGCGCCGCATGGTCACTCCTGGCCCGGGCCGGCGCCATTCGCACCGATGGTCGACGCGGCACGACGGTAGCTGACCCGGTGGGCCCCTCGAGTACTCGCTATCGGCGGGCGTTGGAGGGTCAGAGCGGATTCTCGCTCGACCTGTCCACCGGTGTCCCTGACGCCGCCCTGCTGCCCAGCCTCAGCAGGGCGCTGGGCAGTCTCACGACCGCCGGAACCCCCAGCAGCTATCTCGATGCTGCAGTTCTAACCGGGCTACGCGAGGTCCTGCTCAACGAATGGCCATACGTGGCAAGCGATATCGGCATCGTCGACGGCGCGATGGACGCGCTGGATCTGGTTGCCCGCAGCGCACTTCGTTTCGGCGACCGGGTCGTCGTCGAGCACCCGTGCTTCCCTCCCCTGCTGGACCTGCTCGACTCGATCGGAGCTGATGTCGTCGGAGTCCCGCTCGACGGTGAAGGCATGCAACCACAGCTGCTCGCGGCCGCGCTGGCATCGCCGACAGCGGCCGTGTTCGTGCAACCGACGGCGCAGAATCCCAGCGGCATCTCGACCACTCCGCGCCGGGCCCGTGCCCTGGCCGAGCTCATCGAAGGAGCCGGCACACTCGTGGTTGAGGACGACTCCGCAGGAGCCATCGCCTCAGCCCCCGCCATCAGCCTCGGGCGCTGGATCCCCGAGCGCACCGTGCACATCCGCAGCTTCTCCAAGTCGCATGGTCCCGACTTGCGCCTGGCTGCCGTCAGCGGGCCCACCCCTCTGATTGAGAGCATGTTGGCGCGACGCCAGCTCGGGCAGGGCTGGAGCAGTCGCCTCCTCCAGCGAATCCTGCTGAGCCTGCTCACCGATGAGGCTTCTCGCGCAGAGGTCCAGCAGGCGCAGCGCGAGTATGCACGGCGCCGGGCGGCGCTCGTCGACGCTCTCGCGAAGCGTGGCGTCGCGGTCGGGGGAACGGATGGCATCAACATCTGGGTGCCGGTTCAGGACGAAGCGGCCGCCCTGGTCCGGCTGGCAAGCCAGGGCATCGGGGTCACACCGGGGTCGCCCTTCGCCATCCTGCCCGATATGCCCGGGCACATTCGGGTGACCAGCGGCTTGGTCGCAACCGACCATGAAGCTCTGGCCGACCAGATCGCCGCCGCCGCCCATGCCACTGGTTGGACCGGTAGGGGACGCTGACCGACCCGTTGGCGTCGGGCTAGTCGAACAGCCGGAGCAGCCCCTCGGGGGTGAGCCCGGCCAGAGTTGAGATCTGAACAGCCCCAACGGTCTTCGGCACGGTGACGTGATGCGGAACGGCAATCGTCGGCACGCCGGCCGCCACCGCGGAGGCGACACCAGGGGGTGAGTCCTCGATGGCGATACATGCTGCGAGCTCGACGCCAAGGAGTCGGGCCGCGTGCAGGTAGGGCTCAGGGTGGGGCTTGCCATGCAGCACAACGTCGCCCGTGATCACCGCGTCGAAGCTGCCGCGCGGCAAGTTGCTCACGACAGCCGTTGCCAGCGACTCCCAGGACATCGTGACCAGGGCGCAAGGAACACCCTGTGCCACAAGGCTTTCGAGCAGCTCACGTGCACCCGGACGCCACGGCACATGCGCCTTGACCCTGGCGACGACGCCTGCCAAGAGCTCGTGCACGATCTCGAGGGGCGTCAAGTCAACCGGCGAGTGAGCCCGGATGTAGTTTGCCGAGACCATGAGGTCATTGCCGACGAGCTGCTTGGCATGTTCATCGGTCCATACGCCGCCATGCGCCTCAACCAGCGCGTGTTCCTCGGCGATCCAGTAGGGCTCGGTGTCGACCAGAGTGCCGTCCATGTCCCAGAGAACCGCCGCGGGCAGGTCGTTACGTTGCATTGAAATACTTGGCGTCGGGGTGATGAACGACCAACGCGTCAGTGGACTGCTCCGGATGAAGCTGCAGCTCCTCGGAGAGGGTGACACCGATGCGCGACGGATCGAGCAACTCGACGAGGAGCGCACGGTCCTCCAGGTCCGGACAGGCGGGGTAGCCAAACGAGTAGCGGGACCCGCGATAGCCCTGCCGCAGGATGTTATTGAGATCCTGGTCGTCGTCGGCGCCGAAGCCCAGCTCCTCACGAACCCGCGCGTGCCACATCTCGGCGAGGGCCTCGGTCAGCTGCACCGATAGACCATGCAGCTCGAGGTACTCGCGATAGGCGTTGCGACCAAACAGCTCGGCTGTCGCCTCAGCCACCCGGGCTCCCATCGTCACCAGGTGGAAGGCGATGACGTCGGGCTCGCCATCAGCCGCGTAGCGATCCTTGCTCTTGAAGAAGTCCGCCAGACACAGCCGACGATCCCGACGTTGGCGTGGGAACGCGAACCGCGCCCGTTCGCTGCCGGGCTGCTGGCCCTCGGGGCCTTCCTCATGATGGAGGACCACGAGGTCGTTCCCTTCGCTGTAGCAAGGGAAGTAGCCGTACACGACTGCAGCCTCGAGAAGTCCGTCTGTCTTGATCCGCTCCAACCACATGCGCAGCCGCGGCCGGCCCTCGGTCTCGACAAGCTCGTCATACGAGGCGCCGTCCTCGCCACGGGTGCCCTTGAGGCCCCACTGCCCGAGGAAGGTCGCCCGTTCGTCAAGGTATGACGCGTAGTCGGCCAGGGCGATGCCCTTGACCACGCGGCTGCCCCAGAACGGTGGCGTCGGGATGCTGTTGTCCAGTGCCACGTCCGAGCGCGTGGTGTCGGCCGGTGCGTCGTCAGCTGACGCAACCGCCACGGGACGAACCCGTCGTTTGCGCAGCTCGGGCAGGGTTTCTGAGACGCTGAGCTGCGGGTTGGCGCGGGCGGCCGCGACGGCGTCCATGAGGCGCAGGCCCTCGAACGCGTCTCTGGCGTAACGAACTTCACCCTCATAGACCTCAGCCAGGTCGTTCTCGACATAGGCGCGGGTCAGAGCGGCCCCGCCCAGAAGGATGGGCCAACGGGCAGCGAAACCGCGGGAGTTGAGCTCCTCGAGGTTCTCCCTCATGACAACGGTTGACTTCACCAGCAGTCCACTCATGCCGATGGCGTCGGCGTCGTGTTCCTCTGCTGCGCGAATGATCTCGGCGATCGGCTGCTTGATGCCGATGTTGACGACGTCGTAGCCGTTGTTGGACAAGATGATGTCCACCAGGTTCTTGCCGATGTCGTGGACGTCGCCCCTGACCGTGGCCAGCACGATCCGGGCCTTCGCCTGACGTGCGGAGCCATCCGCGTTTCCCTCGATGAAGGGTTCGAGATAGGCCACTGCAGCCTTCATGACCTCAGCGGACTGCAGCACGAAAGGCAGCTGCATCTCGCCCTTACCGAACAGCTCGCCGACGGTCCGCATGCCGTCGAGCAGGTTGTCGTTGATGATGTCGAGCGCGCTGTGGCCCTTGTCGAGCGCCGACTTCAGGTCGTCATCGAGACCCTGGCGCTCGCCGTCGATGATGCGTCGCGCCAGGCGCTCCTCGAGCGGCAGGGCGGCCAGCTCATCGGCGCGAGTCTCCTTCAACGAGGCCGAGTCCACGCCCTCGAACAGCTCCAGCAAGCGGCTCAGCGGGTCGTAGGTCAGCTCGCTCTCCCCCGGTTCACCAGCCCAGACCCGCTTGTCATAGACAAGGTCGAGCGCCACCTGGCGCTGCTCCTCAGGAATGCGAGCCATCGGCACGATCCGGGCGGCGTGCACGATGGCCGAGTCGAGACCGGCCTTGACACACTCGTGCAGGAACACCGAGTTGAGGACGACCCGGACGGCCGGCTTGAGTCCGAACGACACGTTCGAGACGCCCAAGGTGGTCTGAACATCGGGATAACGTCGCTTGATCTCGCGGATGGCCTCGATCGTCTCCAGACCATCGCGGCGCGTCTCCTCCTGACCGGTGCCGATCGGGAAGGTCAGCGTGTCAACGATGATGTCCTCGACGTTCATGCCCCACTCACCGGTGAGCGCGGTGATGAGCCTCGAAGCCACCGCCACCTTGTGCTCGCAGGTGCGGGCCTGACCCGTCTCGTCGATGGTCAGGGCGATGACGGCGGCGCCGTGTTCCTTGACCACCGGCATGATTCGGGCGAAACGCGAGCCCTCACCCTCACCGTCCTCATAGTTGACCGAGTTGACCACTGCCCGTCCACCCAGCAGCTCGAGACCTGCCTCGACCACGGGAGGCTCGGTCGAGTCGAGGACCAGCGGGAGGGTGCTGGACGTTGCGAACCGGCCGACGACCTCTTGCATGTCCTTGACGCCATCACGGCCGACATAGTCGATGCAGACGTCCAGCAGGTGGGCGCCATCCTTGGTCTGGTTGCGGGCGATCTCGACGCACTCATCCCAGCGGGAGGCCAGCATCGCCTCCTTGAACGCCTTGGAGCCATTGGCGTTCGTACGCTCGCCGATCGACAGGAACGAGGTGTCCTGACGGAAGGGCACGGAGGAGTACAGCGAGGCCACGCCGTGCTCGGGTCGGGGTCGGCGCGGCTTGATCGGCGAACCGCCGACAGCCTTCACCACCTCCGCCAGGTGGGCGGGCGTCGTACCGCAACAGCCCCCCACCAAGGAGACCCCGAACTCTCGGACGAACTGCGTGTGCGCTGCAGCGAGCTGCTCGGGAGTGAGCGGGTATACCGCGCCGCCCTTGGCCAGGATGGGCAGCCCAGCATTGGGCATACAGCTGACCGGGATCCTGGAGTGTCGCGATAGATGACGCAGGTGCTCGCTCATCTCCGCCGGGCCGGTCGCGCAATTGAGTCCGATCGCGTCGATCCCGAGAGGCTCCAGAGCGGTCAGGGCCGCGCCGATCTCGGAGCCCATGAGCATGGTGCCCGTCGTCTCGACCGTGACGTGGACGATGACCGGGAGGGTCTCGCCCACAGCGGCCAGCGCGCGCTTGGAGCCGATGACCGCAGCCTTGGCCTGAAGCAGGTCCTGTGACGTCTCCACCAGGATGACGTCGACACCACCCGCGATCAGCCCGCGCGCCTGCTCGGCATACGCATCGCGCAACGTCGCGAACGGAACGTGACCCAGCGAGGGCAGCTTGGTGCCGGGTCCCATGGAGCCGATCACGAACCGTGGATGCTCAGGAGTCGACCAGTGAGCGGCGGCTTCGGCTGCGATCCGCGCCCCTGCCTCGGCCAGCTCGTAGATGCGATCGGAGATGCCGTATTCGCCGAGGTTGGCCAGGTTGGCGCCAAAGGTGTTGGTCTCGACCGCATCGACCCCCACGGCGAAATATGCGTCGTGGACGCCTCGCACCACGTCCGGACGAGTGATGTTCAGGATTTCGTTGCAGCCCTCGTGACCCTGGAAGTCGTCCATCGACGGGTCAGCGGCTTGCAACATCGTGCCCATCGCGCCATCGGCAACGAGGACACGCTCGGAGAGAGCCTTACGGAAGAGGTCGGAGCGGCTGCTCAATGTTCTGGACCTTGTCACTCGGGGATTCGGCCCGAAGTCTATCGGCGGTGCGGGAGACCATCGGAGCGGGATTCCGTAGTGTGGTCACCAGAAGCCCAACTTGAGCGATGAGGGAGGCACCTGGTGATCGAGCTCGAGGACGTGTCCGAACTGCGCGACCCGATCATGATCGCTGCCTTCGAGGGTTGGAACGACGCAGGCGAAGCGGCCACGGCTGCGATCGAGCACCTCATTGAGGTGTGGGACGCCGAGCCCGTCGCAGCCATCGATCCCGAGGACTACTACGACTTCCAGGTGAACCGACCACGGGTCGTCGTCGAGGATGGCAAGCGCCGCATCAGCTGGCCCACCACGCGCATCCTGTTGGCCTCATCCACCTCGCTGGGACGCGACATCATCCTCGTCCAGGGAGTCGAGCCGTCAACCCGCTGGCGCTCGTTCACCATCGAGCTGATCGAGTACGCGCGGCAGATCGGTGTCACCACGTTCGTGACGCTGGGCGCGCTGCTCGCCGACGTGGCACACACCAGGCCGATCTTCATCACCGCGACGTCAGAGCATGAGGACGTCATCCACCGCTTCGACCTCGAGACCAGCAAGTACGAAGGCGCCACCGGCATCGTCGGAGTGCTGGCTGACGCTGCCGGCCAAGCTGATCTGCCCTCGTTCTCCTGCTGGGCCGCGGTTCCGCACTATGCGAGCGGGACCCCCTCGCCCAAGGCCACCCTCGCGCTCATCACCAAGCTGGAGGAGCTGCTCAACCTGACGATCCCGCACGGCGACCTCCCCGAGCTGGCGCGGGTGTGGGAGGACACTGTCGACGAGCTGGCCGAGTCTGATGACGAGGTCGCGGAGTACGTGCACTCCCTGGAGAAAGCCCAGGACACCGCCGACCTGCCCGAGGCGAGTGGTGAGGCTATTGCGCGCGAGTTCGAGCGCTACCTGCGTCTTCGCACCGAGGAACCACCCGCCGGCTGAGCACGATAGAGGCTGAGCTCGATAGAACTACAGCCGTATGCCGAGGAGCGCGTCGAGCGCGCGTCCGACCAGCCCGGGGGCGCCGAGCTCGAAGCCAGCACCGAACCCTTCGTCGCCGCGACCGCTGCCCAAGCTCTCGCTGACCCACTCGTCGACCGCGGCGAGGGCGCCCGGCGTGTCGAGGTCGTTCGCGAGGCACTCACGGATCCGGGCAATCGTCTCGCCGGCCGGTGGGCCACCGTTGCCGGACAGCCCCGCCCGCCATGTCGACAGTCGCTTCTGGGCGTCCGCCAGGAGCCGGTCGGTCCAGTCCCACGGGGTCCGATAGTGCTGTGCCAGCAGGGTCAGGCGGAGGGCCATCGGGTCGACCCCCGACTGGCGCAGCGTCGAGACGAGCACCAGGTTGCCCTGGGACTTGCTCATCTTCGCGCCGCCGAGCCCGACCATGGCTTGGTGAACGTAGGCGCGTGCGAACGGCGATTCGCCGGTGAGGGCGCAGGCCTGGATCGCACTCATCTCGTGGTGGGGGAAGACCAGGTCGGTCCCGCCCCCCTGCACGTCGAACGCCATGCCGAGGTAGTCAAGCGCGATGGTCGTGCACTCGATGTGCCAGCCGGGTCGGCCTTCACCGAGCTCGCCACCGGGCCATGACGGTTCGCCCTCGCGCGCAGACCGCCACAGGATCGGGTCCAGCTCATCGTGTTTGCCTTGGCGCAGAGGGTCCCCCCCACGCTCGGCGAAGACCGCCATCATCTGGTCCCGGTCCCACGAGGACACCGCACCGAATCCCTGGACGGCCGAGAGCTCGAAGTAGATGTCGCTGGCTCCCGCGACTCCTTCACCCTCAGGAACAGCCACGCGGTATGCCGCCCCGGTCGACAGCAGGTCGGTCACCGCCTTGACGACCGACGGCACTCCCTCGACAGCACCCATGTAGTGATCCGGAGCGATCACGCCCAGGGCGGTCATGTCCTCCCGAAAGAGGGCAATCTCGTTCTCTGCCAACGTCTGCCACTCCACCCCGTCACGCTGGGCACGCTCGAGCAAGGGGTCGTCCACATCGGTCACGTTCTGGACGTAAAGCACCTCGTGGCCCGCGTCGCGCAGCGCTCGGCCCAATACGTCGAAGGTCACATAGGTCGCAGCATGTCCCATGTGCGTGGCGTCATACGGCGTGATGCCACAGACGT
>JABBOX010000071.1 GCA_012927555.1 Phycicoccus sp. | reverse complement strand
CGAGGGACGATGTTCCCCTGGTCGTCGCCGCGGCGGATCTTTCGATCAGCGTCCCTGCGGTGCTCGACCTGCTCGACAAGCCCGGTGTCACGACCGGTGTCGCCGTGGTGCACAGCGGCAGTGTGAATCGCGGTATCCAGCATTTGCCGGCGGTTCGAATCGGTATGGACGGCAAGCTGGTGGAGTCCGTCGGGACCGCCAGTCACGTTGTGACCGGGCCGAACCGCGCCCTGCCCGGATTGCTGCGTGTGGCAGCGGCCCACCGGTCGGCGGCCGCCGCAGCCTGGCAAGAAGCCGCCACCGTTGCGCACCCCGATGACGACCCCTTCGCCCTCGCAGTGCTGGCGCTGGTGCGCTCCGGTATACCGGTGCAGGCCGTGCCGCTCGGTCCGTTCGCCTTCTCCCGTGGCGACTCGTCCGCCGACGGTGCCGTGGGCGGTCCGTGGCAGCAGCGGCTCAGAGGCGCGTCTCGCGGGGGCGACGGCTTCTTCTCGACGTATGCCGTGAGACCCCTCTCAAGAAAGGTCACTGGGCTCGGGCTGAGGCTCGGATGGTCGCCCAACGCGGTGACCGCGGCCAGCGTCGCCCTGGGAGTTCTGGCCGCGGGACTCGTCGCGACCGGCAGCCGGGGTCTGTGGGTGGTGGCCTCAGTCCTGGTCCAGGTATCGCTGGTGATCGACTGCGTCGACGGTGAGATCGCCCGTTTCACAAGGCGTTTCAGCGCTTTCGGGGCCTGGCTCGACGCCGTCGGCGACCGGGTGAAGGAATATTCGGTGTTCGCGGCTCTGGCCGTGGTTGGCTCTCGCACCGGCGATCATGCATGGACGCTGGCCATCGTTGCCATGGCGGTGGTGACCGTGCGTCACCTCGAGGACTACGCCTATGAGCACCGGCTGCGGCCATTGCGTCTCAGTCGTCCCGATGTGCTCCCGCTCGATCAGGAACGCGACTTGGGGCCCGAACAGGACCGCATTACCTTTGAGCCGCCCCCGAGCAGGCGGCAGACGATGATCCACTGGGTGAAGAAAGTCATCCACATGCCCATCGCGGAGCGGTACCTGCTGATCTCCTTGGGCCTGTTGACCGGGAATCCCCGCGTCGTGCTGTGGCTGCTCATCATCACCGTCTCCCTCTCGGTGATCTGGACGCAGGGCGGGCGCACCGTCAAGGCCCTGACCCGACGTGACGGCGTGTTGCCCGCCAGGCCCGATGCCGGGTGGGGTCACCTCGACGTCCAGCTCGACCTGGGCCCGGTGGCGCGGCTGGCCGGGCACGTCATGCGTCTGCCGTTCCTCGCCGCCTGTCTCGCTTTGGTCCTGCTCACCACCAGCGCGGTCGTCATGATCGTGCAGCACAGAACCCCCGTGGCGTTCCTCGTGGTCCTGCTCGGGGCTCTGGTCATCGGTGCAGGCGCACGACAACCCGTGGCCGACGTCATGGACTGGCAGCTGCCCGCCTTTCTGTGGTTCGTGGAGGCCGCTGTAATCGCCACGGTTGGTTGGGTGCACCTGGATGCCGCAGGACAAGGTCTGGCCTTCGCGTTCCTCGCCGCCGTTGCCTATCACCGCTACGACGTCGTGTACCGGCTTCGCGACACCGGGGAGCCGGCCGCTGCCTGGCTTCCTCTCGCGGGGCTCGGTGTCGATGGACGGTTGCTCTCGGTGCTAGCCGTTGCGGCCTGGGCTCCTGATGCCCTCCCTGCTGTCCTCGTCGTCGGCACTATGTGGCTGACGGTGCTCTACCTCGCCGAATCCACCGCTGGGTGGCGACGCTGGATCGTGGCGCAGCGACCCGATCCCGCCAAGCCGCCAGCATTCGCACCAGGAATCAGCGAATGAGTGCTCCCCTGACCCACGACCCGGCCGAGGACCACCCGAGCCTCGAGCAGCTCAGGGCCGTAGCCCAACCGCTGGATCACATGGCCCGATACAACGCCGAGCACTGGTCAGGCGCCCTCTACATGCGTTTCCTCAGCATCCGGGTGACCCGCTGGCTGCTGCCCACGGGGATCAGCCCTAACGGGGTCACCTGGCTGATGATTGCGGTCGGCGTCCTGGGTGCGTTCGCCCTGCCGATGCCGGGCCTGGTGGGGCCGGTTGTCGTCGTGCTCGCCATGCAGCTGCAGATCCTGCTCGATTGCAGCGACGGTGAGGTCGCTCGCTGGCGACAGCGCTTCTCACCGGCCGGTATCTACCTGGATCGGGTGGGTCACTACCTCACGGAGGGCGCCATCCCGATTGCTCTGGGTCTGCGCGCCGATGGCTACACATTGTCGGCGCCGCTGGACGTCGGCGGCTGGACGGTGCTGGGCCTGCTCGTCGCCGTCGTCGTGCTGGTCAACAAGGCCTTCACCGACCTGGTCCACGTCGCGCGGGCGAAGACCGGGCGGCCGATGCTGGACGACGTCGCCGCCACCGCCAGGTCGCACGTGTCTGGTCTCGCGGCCGTACGACGGGCGCTGGGCTATCTTCCGGTCTTCCGCGCGTTCATCGCGGTCGAGGCCTCCTTGCTCGCCCTTGTGGCGGGTGTTGTCGACGTCACCCGGGGTGACCTGCTGGGCAGCCAGGTGCTCCTTGCCGTCCTCGTTCCGCTCGCGGTCATCACCGCTGGCGGTCACTTGCTTGGCGTCCTGACCAGCTCGCGGCTGGACTGAGTGTTGGACGAAGATACGCGTCCGGCGGGCCGAGCGTCTCGCGGCATACGCGTCGTGCAGTGGGCGCAGCACCCCGGGCCGGTGGGAGGGGTCACCCGATCCGTCGAGGACCTCACCGAAGCGCTGCGAGCCGCTGGGCGCGAGGTCCGGTACGTCGACACCGGCTCGCCGGCCCGCGCCATTCGGGCTCTGCCGGGCCTCTGGCGCCGGCGCTGCCTTCACCTGTTCCACATCACGCGGGTATGGCGGGCGATCGTGCTTGCGCCCCTCTTCTGGCTGTTGCCGGGCCGCATCGTGCTCGTCCTGCACTCGGGTGCCGTGCGTCGTCAGCTCGAGGCGCAGCGCCCGTGGCGGGTCTGGCTGCTGCGGCTCAGCCTCCGGGCATACGACCAGATCTGGGCGGTCAGCGCGGACATCGGCACGGCCCTGCCCGACCACCTGGCTGAGCGGGTCCACGTCGTCTCGCCGTTCGTGCCGAGCGCAGCGCCTGCGGCCAACCGGCCGGGGCGCGAACCGCACCTGGTCACCGTGGCGACGAACTCGGGTCTTGCGCACTACAACGCCGGACTCGCCGTCGATGCCGTGCGCCTGCTGCGTCATGACTGGCCGGATGCTCGGCTCTGGATCCTCGCGTACGACCAGGACGGACCGGATCTCGCCAGGCTGCGGGAGTCGGTGTCGGACCTCGACTGGGTTGAGCTGTCGCTCAACCTCAGCGGTGCCGAGGTGACCGCCGCGCTCGCCAGGTCGGAGGTCTTCCTGCGACCAACCGACTGGGACGGTGACTCGGTCATCGTGCGGGAGGCACTGGCCGTGGGCACCCGGGTCGTGGCGAGTGACGTCAGCGCCCGGCCGTCCGGGGTCGAGCTGTCCGGGCGCAGTGACCGCGAACTGGCGGCGGCCGTGCTGCAGCGGGGCCGGGTCAGCGACGGCACCGGGCTCGCATCGCTGACGGTCGTTGACGCCGCGCGTGCCGCGCTCTCCGAGCTGTTCAGCTGACGAGTCCGGAGGGGTTGGGCTGACTCCCGGTAGTCTTCGGGAATCCGCGCAGCGGCGTGCCGGGAGGTTTGGCCCACCAGGACGCGGGATCTTCAGGAGGAGCAGGTCTTGAGCAAGCGCACGGTCATCACCTTCGGTACGTTCGATGTTCTGCACGTGGGCCACATCAGGGTCTTGGACCGCGCCCGCGCGCTGGGCGACCGACTGGTCGTAGGGGTGTCTGCTGACCAGCTCAACATCAGCAAGAAGGGCCGTGCTCCGGTCTTCTCACAGGACGAGCGCCTGGAGATCGTCGGCAGCCTGAGGGTGGTCGACGAGGTATTCGTCGAAGAGAGCCTGGAGCTCAAACGCGACTACGTGATCCACTATGGCGCGGCCGTGCTGGCCATGGGCAACGACTGGGAGGGGAAGTTCGACTACCTCAGCGACATCTGTGAGGTCGTCTACTTCCCCCGAACCCCGTCGGTCTCGACAACAGCCCTGATCGAGCACATCGCGGCAACTGCTGGCTGAATACGTGGGAGCGAGCCGTGGCCCACGACCCGGGGGACGTGACCGGCGCGTTCGTTACGAGTCGAGGTACGGCTTCGCCTGCTGTTCGGGGTCAACAGGAGCCGGCTGCTCAGGGGTGACAAGTTTGGGCTGTGGGGGGTTGGCTTCGTCGAGGGCCAGCCGGCGGGCGATCTTGGTGTAGCGGGCCTCGAAGTCGCGGAACCTCACGTAGGTCGTCAAGGTGAAGCTGAGGAAGGCGACGACCAGGGCGTACAACACCATGTCGGTGCCGCGGCCCACGCCCACCAGCTTGGCGATCCGGGTCCAGACCGTCGGAAAGAGGATGGACCACACGGCGAACGCCGCGAAGAGCAGCAGCCCGAGGCGACGCACAGCCTGGGCGCGTGCCCCCCTGCCGCGAAGGAGCCGGACGGCGGCGAGGAGGACAACGACGATGAGGACGAGCTGGATCAGGACGATCTTCATGGTGTGTGCCCTCCGGCGGGCTGGTGATCGGTCGTCATCGCAGGATCAGGTCGGCCAGGATGTTGATGGAGTTCCACAGCGACTGCCCCTTGGACTTGGAGTAGTCGGTGTAGAGGATGTGCACCGGGTGCTCCACGTAGCTGGCCTTGGACGCGCCGATCTGGGCGACGAGCTCGCTGGCGTGCGCCATGCGGTTCTGGGTGATGTCGAGCTGCGCGACCACAGGGCGACGTATGGCGCGCAGCCCGTTGTGCGCGTCGGTCAACCGGGTACGCGTGGTCAAGTTGGTGTAGCCCACCGCGGCGCGAAGCACCATCTTCTTGGCGAAGTTCGGCTTGGTTCGTTCATCCAGGAAGCGCGAGCCGAAGACGACGTCAGCCTCGCCAGCCCGCAGTCGCTCGACCATCCCGAGGGCGTCCGCGATCTGGTGCTGTCCGTCGGCGTCGAAGGTGACGACGTACTGCATCGACGGATCGGCGAGGGCGTACTGGAAGCCGGTCTGCAACGCCGCGCCCTGTCCCAGGTTGAGCGGGTGGCGCACGACCCGGGCTCCGGCTTGTGCCGCTCGCGCGGCCGAGCGGTCCGTTGAGCCGTCGTCGACGCAGACGACCTGGTCGAAGGCCGTGAGGACCTGGGCGACGACGTCACCAATAACTGATTCCTCGTTGAACAGAGGAATGATCACCCAAGTGTCGTGCACGCCTGATCCCGTCTGTTCAGCCTTCTTCGAAGTATAGGCGGGCTGCTCGACCGTCACTTCTTCGATCTGCCGGGCCGGGCCATCACGTGGTGGCGCAGGTTGCGCACGCCCTCGTGCTGCTTGCTCCGCATCGCCTTGGGCAGCAGGAGTGCGGCGTTGAGTCGCGATGACACGTGCAGCCGGGCGGTGCGGGCCGCCCGGCGCCAGCCCATCGCGGCGAACTCGTCGGCCATCCCTGTGAAGAACTCGCGCTCCTCGATGAACCGGGTTCCCTCCAGGGCGCGCCAGGATGAGTCGCTCTCGCGGTGGCGGCGGTACTGGAAACAGACCGTGCTGTCCACGACCAGGCTGCCGCCGGCCTTGATCAGGTCAAGGGCAAGCGCCAGGTCCTGCACCACGTTGAGCCCCTCGCGGAAGTTCATCGCGACGAAGGAGTCGGACTTCCAGCAGAGGGAGGGGAAGTAGAGCCAGTTGCCCCTCATCAGGCTGACCGCCAGTGGCTCACCGCTGAGCAGTCGGCGGCCATCCGAGCCATGGACCCGTGGGGCGTAGAGGCGTTTCGTCCGGTCGACCAGGCCCATCACGGGCTGGTTGTGTTCGTCGATCACCTGCACGCCCGGCTGGATGATCTGCGCCGAGGGGAACTGCTGGTGCGCGGCCACGACCGTCTCGATGTAGTTCGCCAGCATGACGTCGTCGGCGCCCATGACCACCGCGAGCTCGTTGCGCACGAAAGTGAGCGCCTTGCGGTAGTTGCCGTTGGCGCCGAGGTTAGCCTCGTTGCGAACGTAGGTGATACGGGGGTCCTTGGCGGCGAGGGCGCCGAAGTATCCGGGGACGCTGTCGTCCGGGTAGCCGTCATCGACGACCGTCAAGGTCCAGTCCTGGCTCGTCTGACCAAGGACGCTCTCGACCGCCTGCTTCATCATGGCGACGTCGCCGTAATAGGGAAAGAGAACGTCGACAGTCACTGGTGGTGGTCCTTCGCAAGGGGAGAAAACGAACGTTGGGGCGCTGACAAGACTAGGCGAAGCGCCGACGAGCCCGGACAAAACACAGACAGTGCCAACGGACGGGCGCCTTCGGGGTTGATGGTCCGAACCGAGCAGGAGACATCCGTTGGATATCCAGCACCACTTCCACAGCCCGGCCGAAGGTTCCTGGCCCTGCCGCTCTTCGAAGACCAGGTATGAGATCGGCCTTGCCGCCGCCGAAGTCCGTCAAATGGCCCCACACCGGTAGAGTCGGTGCCGTGCTCCGACCTGACTTTGTAGCCCAAGGCAGCGCGAAGAGCACCTTCCGAGGCGACATCCAGGGGCTGCGCGCCGTAGCCGTGGTCCTCGTCATTCTGTGGCACGCCGGGCTCAGCGTGCTACCCGGAGGATATGTCGGCGTCGACGTTTTCTTTGTCATCTCGGGGTTCCTCATGACCGGAATCCTCTACCGAGAGGCCTCGGCCAGTCGCAGCATCTCTCTGACGGGCTTTTATGCACGCCGTGCGCGCCGTCTGCTCCCGGCCAGTGCCCTCCTGATCATCTTCGTTGCGCTCTCCACGCGCGTGTTCTTGCCGTCCGTCCGCTGGGGCTCGATCGGCAAGGACCTTCTTGCGAGCAGCCTGTTCGGCATGAACTGGCGACTCTCCAGCCAGTCAACGGACTACCTGGCGTCCGCCCTGGCGCCAAGCCCGCTACAACACTTCTGGTCGCTCGGGGTCGAGGAGCAGTTCTACTTCATCTGGCCCGTTCTCCTGCTGATCTTCACCCTTCGCGCCCGGCGACGCCGCGCCAGCCTCACCTCAGGCGGTGCCCTGCTCCTGGCCGCCGTCACTATCCCCTCGCTTCTGTGGTGCATCCACCTGAGCTCGAGCAATCCGGGCAGCGCCTACTTCGTCACGACAACCAGGCTCTGGGAGCTCGCGGTCGGGGGCGCCGTCGCGGTGTTCGCCTCACACCTGCGTCGGATCCCCACCTTTCTGGCCATGGTCGTCGGCTGGGTCGGGCTGATCGCGGCGGTTGCCTCGGGTTTCATCTACACCAGCCACACGACGTTCCCTGGCTATGCCGCCATGCTTCCCGTTCTCGGCACGGCTGCCGTTATCGCGGTTGGGCCTGCTGCGGGCGCTGCCGGACCTGTTGCGGTGCTCGGTCTGGCGCCTTTCAGGAAGCTCGGTGACTGGTCGTACTCGCTGTACCTCTGGCACTGGCCTTTCGTCGTGTTCGCGACGGCGAAGTGGGGAGCCCTCACGCAGTCTCAGGGTCTCGCCGTGGTTGCTCTCTCCTTCCTGCCGGCACTGTTGGCCTTCTACCTCGTGGAGGAACCAGCGCGCACAGCCAAGGGCCTGCTCACGACAGGGGACGCACTGAAGGGCGGCGCGATGATTCTTCTCGCAACGAGTACGGCAGCTCTGGTGTTTCTCGTCGCCGTCCCCCCAGTTCTCCCAGCAACCGCTGTGGACGCAAGCTCAGGCGCAGTCGGGGCGGTCGAGAAGTTCGGCGCCCAGACGTTGGCTGCTTCGCCTCTGGGCGACCTTGCAGGGGTCGCAGTTGACGATCCCGGCGACTTCACCCCGCAGCCAGGGCAAGTTGAGGGAAGCCCCGCTTGCGGGTCGGGGCGCGACAACGACAGGCTCAAGACCTGCGATGCGGGTGACAGCCTCTCCTCTGTGCACGTGGTTCTTGTCGGCGACTCACACGCGGCGCAGTGGGCTACGGCACTTGCGGAGGTTGCCGCGACACGCCACTGGCGCCTCACCCTGGTCTCCAAGGATGGATGTCCCTACGCGAGCGTGCGGCTGGCAACGTCATGGTCCGCGTCATGCGAGGCTTGGAACAAGAACGTCGCCGCGTATCTCACCGCCCAGCGGCCGGCGGTCCTGATCACTAGCCAGGCTGAATACCTGGTGTCGTCAACCGACGGGCCGTTGGACGCTGCAGCGAGTGCACATGCCATGGCGGATGGATTGAGAAGCAACTACAGCACCCTGATCGCAGCCGGCACGAAGGTTCTCGTACTGAGGGACACGCCACGGCCCGGGATCGACATGGGGGACTGCGTATCGGGTAACAGCCGGCACCTCAAGAAGTGTGCGTTGCCCCGGAACAAGACCATGGACGTCGGTGCCGCACAGATCGCAGCGGTTGACGGACTTGTCGGAGCGTCGCTGATCGACCTCAACAACGCAATCTGCCCGGATGACCCCTGCGCACCAGTCATCGGTGGCGTGTTGGTCTACCGCGACAGCCACCATATGACCCAGACGTATGGCCTCTCGCTGGCGCCGCGCCTGCTGAGCGCTTTCAACGCCGCTCTGCCTGCCGCCGGCTAGTCACGGCGTGGGCCCAGGGAGTCATGGGCTTCGCCTCAGGACGCGTCGGCCTAGCCGTAGTGTTCCGAGGCCGGCGAGTGTGGCCATGGCTATCCGGACGCGCTCGGCCGCCCCGGATGCGGGCAGGACGGCGCCGAGGACACAGAGGGCGAGCCCGATCCCGGCTGGCATGAGCAGGGTGGTCTCGCTCCAGCGTGCGGCGTGGAGATAGCGACGTAGCCCGGCGGTGCCCAAGGCCAGCACGGCATAGGTCGTGGGGAAGCCGACGGCGAGCAGTACGAGGTTCTGACGTCCGATCAGGTAGGCGCAGCCGAGGCCGATCAGCAGGCTGAGCGGGGTTATCACGGACAGTCCGAGTGAGCGGCCGGCGGCGAAGACGAGGTGCACGTTGGCTAGATATGCCACGGACAGGACGCAGCCGAAGGCGACGATCGCTACCGCTGGGACGAGTTCGAGCGGGGCAAAGCCTGCGTCCGCGACGAGGCGCATCAGCCACGGCGAGAGGAGTGCGACGCCGCCGGAGATCAGCGCGATCAGGGTTGTGATGTCGCGTGCGGTGTGCGCTAGGACGGCGCCGCGCTCGTGAGCGGGCGTGCGGTAGATGATCGGCGCCCATGAGTTGTTCAGCGCCGAGGTGATCACTGCTGGGGCGCTGCCCACCAGCAGGGCCAGTTGGATGCGGCCGGCTGAGGCGATGTCGAAGAGTTGTCCGGCGAGGAATACCAGGGCGCCGTTGGCCAGGAACAGGGCCACCAGGTGCGGTATGACGGGCAGCCCGAGCCGCAGCGCTGCGCGGGTGTCGCCGCGGTCCCGTTGTGGGTGACCTCCTCGCAGGCCCAGGACCAGCCCGACTGCGGCGGCGGCGGCGTAGCCTGCTGTGAGCCCGACCAAGTAGCGCTCGGGGGAGCGGACGGGCGCAGACGGGGCCAGCAGTGCGAGCCCGAGCAGGGGCCCTCCCAGGGTGGCTGTCAAGGACAGGGAGACGAACGCGCCCGGGCGGTCGAGCACCCGCAGCAGGGCCTGGGAGTTCTCCACCACGACGACGACGGCGCTTGCGCCTCGGGCCAGCAGAACGGCGTCGCGCAGCGGCGCCTGGACGAGCCGGTTCCACAGCGGCGCGGTGAGGATGATCGCGGTGATCAGCCCGATCGTCATCAGCGACCCGCGAATGAGCAGGGCCCGTGCGCCGGCGACACCGGACTGCGCGAGGATCCCGTGCCGGGTGATGACCGACGGCATCCCGAAGCTCCCGGCCATCATAGCGACCTGGATGACCACGATGGCGATGGCCACGACGCCATAGCCGGGCTTGCCCAGCATCCGGGTGACGACGGGTACGACCGCGAGGTTGGCCAGGATCGGCGCCGCGGTGCCGATCGGGTAGATGGACCCGCGGCCAAGAACACCCTTGCTGGCTGCGGCGCCCGCCGCGCCGTGACTGTCGCCGTGACTGTCGCTGTCAGCCTCGGTGGTCACGGGGCGTCGCGATCAGGCGCCGACGAATCCGCGGATCAGGGCGATCACGCGGTCGACGTCGACATCGGTGAGGGTGGGGAACAACGGAAGGGAGATCTCCTGCGCGTAGTACTCCTCGGCCACGGGGCACATGCCGGGCCGGTAGCCGAGGTCGGCGTAGACGGGATGCCGGTAGACGGGCAGGTAGTTGACCTGGGCGCCGATGTCGTTGGCCCGCAGGTGCTCGAACAGTGCCCGTCGGCGGCCGTCGCGGATCCGCAGCGGGTAGAGGTGCCACATCGGGTCTGCGCCCTCGCGGCACGAGGGCAGCCGCAGCTCGTCGATGCCGGCAAGCCCCGCGTTGTAACGGGCGGTGATCGCGTCGCGGCGAGCCTTGAAGGCGGGCAGGCGGGGCAGCTGGCTGGAGCCGAGCACGCACAGCAGGTCCGGCAGGCGGTAGTTCAGGCCGAAGGCATGGACCTCCTGGTGCCAGGGGCCCTCGTCCGGGGAGCGCAGCATCGCGGGGTCGCGGACCAGGCCGATGCTGCGGAACCTCACGGCGCGGTCGATAACGTCATCGTGCAGGCTCACGACGGCGCCGCCCTCGGCCGTGGTGAGGTTCTTGGTCGGGAAGAACGAGAACGTCGTGACGTCCGCCAGCGACCCGACCGGCTGACCGTCCAGCGACCCGCCGATAGAGTGCGCGGCGTCCTCGAGCAGCAGCGCGCCGCCCGCATGAGCGATCTCGGCCAACGCCGTGACGTCGATCGGGTGTCCGGCGTAGTCGACCCCGGCGACGACCTTGGTGCGGTTGGTCATGGCGGCAGAGACGGCGTTCGGGTCGAGGTTGCCGGTGTCCTCGCTGATGTCCGCGAACACGACGGTTGCGCCCAGGAGCGAGGCGCAACTGGCTGTCGCGATGAACGTCAGTGGCGTGGTGATGACCTCGTCTCCTGCGCCCACTCCCATCGCGGCGTAGGCCACGTGCAGGGCGGCCGTCCCGGAACTGACCGACACCACGGGGGAGACGCCGAAGATACGGGCAAGATCTCCTTCGAAGGCGGTCACCGCGGGGCCGGTGGTCAACCAGTCGCTGCGCATGACGGCCGCGACGGCCTCGATGTCCGACTCGTCGATGGACTGACGTCCGTAGGGGAGCACGGCTCAGACGTCCGTTTCCAGGAGCTTGGTGATCTCTTCGAGGGTGAACCACTGGTCGTTGTTGTCCGAGGTGTAATGGAAGCCGTCGGCCACGGGCACGCCGCCGGCCGGTGGCTGGTAGCCCCACGCCGCCAGGTCGGGCTGTAGGACGTAGCGGTCGCCGACACGCAGGGCGCGACGGCCCTCTTCGGCGGAGATCATCTCTTCGTGCAACTTCTCACCGGGGCGAAGGCCCATGTTGTGCATCGGCGCGCCGGGAACGACAGCCTGGGCCAGGTCGACGATCTTCATGGAGGGGATGCGGGGCACGTAGAGCTCGCCGCCGTGCATCATCTCGAAGGAGTCCAGCACGAACTTCACGGCTTGCGGCAAGGTGATGAAGAACCGGGTCATCCGCAGGTCCGTGATGGGCAGGGACTTTCCAGCCTCGCCGAGCTTGCGGAAGAACGGGATCACCGAGCCGCGGCTACCCATAACGTTGCCGTAGCGGACGACGCTGAATCGTGTGGGGTAGGCGGCGGCGTAATGGTTGCCGGTGATGAAGAGCTTGTCGGCGGTCAGCTTTGTGGCGCCATACAGGTTGATCGGGCTGGAGGCCTTGTCGGTGGACAGGGCCACGACCTTCTTGACGCCGGCGTCGATGCACGCCTCGATGACGTTCTGCGAGCCGATGATGTTGGTCTTGACGAACTCATACGGGTTGTACTCGGCGGTGTCGACCTGTTTGAGAGCGGCCGCGTGGACGACGTAGTCGACCCCGTGCATGGCGCGGTTGAGTCGGTGCTGGTCGCGGATGTCACCCAGGAACCAGCGCAGGCGGGGGTCGTCGTTGAACCGCTGGCGGCATTCGTACTGCTTGAGCTCGTCCCGGCTGAAGATGACGATGCGTCGCGGGTCGTCGTTGTCCAGGAGCTCTTGGATGAAGGCTTTGCCGAACGAACCCGTCCCGCCCGTCACGAGAATCGAGGAACCTGACAGGACCGGCATTTGTGCCTCCAAGGCGTGGCGTGTGTTTAAGGCATGATGTCACGGTCAGATCCAGCACAAAGGATGCGCGCCCCGTGAGGCGCGGGAACAGAGGACACCATGACGAAGCAGAGCGGTAACGCCGGCGCACGCAACATCACCATTGGTGGTCGCGAGGTTGGTCCTGACGCGACGCCGTTCATCATCGCTGAGATGTCGGGCAACCATGACGGTGACCTGGGTAAGGCGCTGGCCATCGTTCGCGCCGCAGCCGAGGCAGGCGCCCATGCGATCAAGCTCCAGACCTACACCGCCGACACGATCACGATTGACGCCGACACTCCTGACTTCCGCATCTCTTCCGGGCATGAGCTCTGGCCGAACCGCCGGCTCTACGACCTCTATGAGGAAGCCCACACCCCGTGGGAGTGGCACGCCCCGATCTTTGATCTGGCCCACGAGCTTGGACTGCTCGCGTTCTCGAGTCCGTTCGACCCCACCGCGGTCTCGTTCCTCGAGGAGCTCGGCGTCCCCTGCTACAAGATCGCATCCTCGGAGATTGTGGATCTCCCGCTGATCCGGCTCGCCGCCGCGACAGGCAAGCCGGTCATCGTCTCGACGGGGATGGCGTCGGTCGGTGAGATCGATGCCGCGGTCAAGGCCGTCCGTAGCACCGGCAATGACCAGATCATCGTGCTCTCGTGCACCGCCTCGTACCCCGCCGACCCGGCCGATTCGAACCTGCTAGGCATCCCGGTGATGGCTGACACCTTCGGCACCCTCGTCGGCCTGTCAGACCACACGAGTGGCATCGGGGCGGCGATTGCAGCGGTTGCGCTGGGCGCCTGCGTTATCGAGAAGCACGTGACCCTCTCGCGTGAGACCGGCGGGGTCGACTCCGCGTTCTCGCTCGAGCCGCAGGAGCTCGCGGCGTTGGTTCGCGAGTCCGAGAACGCCCGAGTCTCCCTTGGAAGGCCCCATATCGGCGCAACAGCGTCCGAAGGTGAGGGCCTGCGCTTTCGCCGTTCCCTGTTCGTTGTCGAGGACGTCGTCGCCGGGGACGTGGTCACAGGTGCCAACGTCCGATCCATCCGGCCCGCTGGTGGCCTTGCGCCAGACCTGTTCAGCGTGGCGCAAGGGCGCGCTTTCCGCGTCGATGCCAAGAAGGGGACGCCGCTGACCTGGGACGTCATCTAGAGCCCGGCTTGATCACGATCCTGGTCAGGCGACAAGACCCCGACCGCGGAGCTTCTCGGTGAAACCGGCGCGCAGCTCGGCCCAGGTTCCCTCGAACATGGCCAAGACGTGAACGTCGAGCCACTGACCATCACGGCGCCGATGCTCGCGAAGAAGACCCTCTTGCACGAACCCGAACTTCTTGTGCATGGTCACCACGGCCTGGTTGAAGGATAATACCTCGCAACAGAGCTTGTGCAGCTTGAGCTCATTGAACACATGCTCCAGCACGAGGTACTCAACCGCTGATCCGACTCCCCGACCGCGAGTTGAGGGGTCCGCCAGGTAGAAGGCCCACGACGCGCGGCTGTTGCCTTTGTCGATGTCGGAGACGAAAGCAGCTCCGACCGGCGTGCCGTCCATGACAACCGCCCAGCCCTCGCGATCCTGTGCCGCCAGCAGTCCGGTGAACCAGGCGTCATGCACGTCTCGGGGGATGGGGTCGCTCTGGTACATGTAGCGCGTCACGTCAGGGTCGTTGCGCCAGTCCAATACCTGCCAGCGGTGCTCTTCCGCGAGTTCAACCAGCGTGATCATGTGATTTCCTTCGCTCGTGGGGGAAGGACGACGGCCTCGCCGTCGAGCACGACTTCCCCTGTCTGATTGGTGCAGGTCGTGCGCAACCGAACCCGCCCCCTGTCCTCGAGAGCCACTACCTCAACCGTTGCCGTGATGGTGTCGTCCAGATACACCGGCTTGCGAAACCTCAGGTCCTGCGACAGGTAAATGCTCCCGGGGCCTGGCAGTTGGGTGCCGATGCAGGCCGAGATCAGCCCAGCACTGAGCATCCCCTGGGCGATGCGTCTGCCAAAGGGAGTCTGTCGGGCGTACTCCTCGTCGAGGTGGATGGGATTCGCGTCGAGGCTGATTGCGGCGTAGACCGTGACGTCGACCTCGCGAATGGTCTTGCTCAGGTGTGTCGAGTCTCCGACGGACAACGTCATCGTTGAGCTCCTAGCGGTGTAGTGCGGTCAGTACAGTCGAGCACGCGGTCTGCGCCACGGCCGTCCACGAGCCTAGCTGCCACGGTCGCAAGTCGCCGGAGTTCCCCCGGCGCAGCCGTCAGTGATCGCAACGCCGTCACGAGCTCAGCCTCATCGATCGGAGGTCGTCCGAGTCCGAGGACCAGATTGTCCGCGACGAGCCGACGATAGACATCGCTCTGGTTGCTCGCCATCTCCAGCGCCGCTATGGGGCGGGCCAGGCAGGAGAGCTCCCAGATGGTTGAGCCAGCGGCAGTCACCACGAGGTCAGCCTCCAGCATGCGCTGAGCCACGCGTTGAAGCCGGGGCAGCTCGGTGAGCCGGCCAACCGTACGGGTCCGCGCATGACCTGGCACCACGACGCCGACCGAAGCCTGAGGAAAAGCCGTCAGGCAAGCTCGTGCAACCGCGGGCGCTGAACCGGTCGGGTCGGTGCCCCCCATCATGACCAAGATGTCGCCAGGGACGTCGGGAAGGGCGTCGATGGCATCGAGTGCGGCCTGACGGCGAGCGGGGAACTCGGGGCGCAACAACGCATATGCCGGTCCGGCCAGCAGCACGGTGCCCGAACCCAACCGAGTCGGCAGAGTGTCTCCGCCCACGTTCTGGTTCACGACGATGTCCGCATCGAGGTAACGGTCGGCGACGTCGTCGACGACGATGAGGCGGCCGACCCGCCCCCGCATCTCGGAGAAGCACGTCTCGTCGACCAGGTAACTGTCAATGACCAGCACCGCCTCACCGGGTCGGCCGCCACGACGAAGCACCCCACTCAGTCCTTCGGGATCGAGTTCGCCCGACGCAAGCGTCCACCCCCGCGATGCGACCTCGGCTCGAGACCAGTCGACGGCATCTGGCCGCAGAACCACCGTGACGTCCCAGCCGCGGCGGGCTGCGGCGTCACCCAGCGCGCAGCAGCGTACAAAGTGGCCGAGGCCAGTCGTGGCGGCAGCCTCTGGCGCGAGCACCAGCCTGCGGGCGCTCATCCTTCTTCGAGGTGTTTCTGCTTCACGCCGGCGTTGATGGAAACCAAGGAGGCGTCCTTGCGGAGACTCGATACCACTTCGCGCCACGCCGGGGGGCGGTCGCCCAAACGCTCGACCAATGCCTCGATCAGCGCGAGATCCTCGCGGGTGTCAAGGGTCACGCGAAGGTCCGAGGCATCAGGGTGGACGGTCACGCCGAGGACAGCGAAGTCTTGGGGATGGGTGTAGAGGTAGCTGGTGACGTGAGTGCGATGGTGCAGCAGCTCTGGAGTGGTCAGATGAGTCGCCAGTCGTTCCAGGGCGGCCATCGACGCGATCTCGGCGTCCAGACCTCGCGGCAGGCAGGGGGGACTCACTGTGCTCAGGGTATAAGGGGATGGCAGCGCCGGCCAGGCGCCCAGGACGACCGACGCTACCTCGGGATCCAGCAGCGGACAGTCTGACGTGAACCTCGCGATCGCATCGGCCTGCAGGCCGTCGACCGCCTTCAGGAAACGACCAAGAACATCATCGACGCTGCCCCGCACCGTGCGTACGCCAAGCCTGACCGCCAGATTCTCGACCTCGTCGTCGCCTGGCTCGGTAGTGGTGGCAACAATGACCTCTTCGAGGCCATGGACCTCTTTCGCGGCTCTGATGACCCACTCGAGCACCGGCCTGCCAGCAAGCGGGAGGAGCACCTTGCCGGGGAGCCGACTCGAGCCCGACCGAGCCTGGATCACGCCCATCACCCTTTGCACGCTGCTCCTTCACTGTGACCTCTAGCCCCGTTCATCGAGAGCCTATCCTTCCCCCCGGCTCTGTCTTGGCCTCAGCCCGGCAGGTCAGGTCTGGTCGTATGTCCCGGATGTGCCGCCGGATCACCGAGGCTTTATGCGGTTCCGTAAGGCTGCTCGGGTAGCCTGACGTTCGATGTTCAGACGGTGGGAGTGTGTGTGAAAGCGGATCTTGTTGTTGTCGGCTCGGGGTTCTTTGGGCTGGTTGTTGCCCAGCAGTGTGCGGAGAACCTTGGCCTTGACGTCGTGGTCATTGACCGCCGGGCTCATATCGGTGGCAACGCTTATAGCGAGGCTGACGCTGAGACTGGGATCGAGGTGCACCGCTATGGCGCGCACTTGTTCCACACCTCGAACGAGCGGGTGTGGGAGTACGTCAACCGCTTCACGGCCTTCACGAGTTATCAGCACCGTGTGTACACCAACTTCCGCGGCCAGGTGTTTCCGATGCCGATCAACCTTGGCACGATCAACCAGTTCTTCGATGCGGCGTATTCACCCGACGAGGCGAGGCGGTTGATCGCGGAGCAGGCCAGCGAGTTTTCCTCGAGCGACGCCCAGAACCTGGAGGAGAGGGGGATCTCGCTGATCGGTCGGCCGTTGTATGAGGCGTTCATCAAGGGTTACACGGCCAAGCAGTGGCAGACCGACCCAACGCTGCTCGCGGCCGAGATCATTTCCCGGTTGCCGGTTCGCTACACCTACGACAACCGCTATTTCAACGACACCCACGAGGGCCTGCCGGTCGACGGTTACACCGCGTGGTTGGAGAAGATGGCCAGCCATGACCGCATCGAGGTTCGGCTCGACACCGATTTCTTCGACACGTCCCAAGAGGTCAACAAGGTCAACGTTGTCGGCAACGTCCCGGTTGTCTACACCGGCCCGGTCGACCGCTACTTCGACTACGCGCAGGGCCGGCTTGGCTGGCGGACGCTGGACTTCGAGCGGGAGGTCGTGGCCACCGGTGACTTCCAGGGCACCTCGGTGATGAACTACGCCGACCCTGACGTGCCGTTCACCCGGATCCACGAGTTCCGCCACTTCCACCCTGAGCGTGACTACCCCCGGGATAAGACTGTGATCATGCGCGAGTTCTCGCGGTTCGCGCAGGGCGAGGACGAGCCGTACTACCCGGTTAACACCCCGCAGGACCGGGAGCAGCTGTTGAGGTATCGCGACTTGGGCAGGGCCGAGGAGGGCGTGTTGTTCGGGGGGCGGCTGGGCACGTACAAGTACCTCGACATGCACATGGCCATCGGCGCTGCGCTGAGCATGGTCGAGAACACGCTGACGCCGCACTTCGCGAACGGCGCCCAGTTCCAAAGCGGCGGGGTCGACGACTGATCTTGTGATCCAAGCCTGGGTCTCTGCCCTCGCCCCTGCCCTGGTGGCGGCGGTGCTGCTTGTGGTGCCCGGGCTGGTTGTGAACCTGGGTCTGGGCGTGAGGGGTTTCGCGGTGCTGGGTCTGGCGCCCTTGGTGTCGTTGGGTGTTCTGGCGATCGCGACGCTGATGGTGCCCGTCTTGGTGGGTCGCTGGAGTCTTGTTGCGGTCGCCATCTCGCTTGCCCTGCTGATGGGGGTCGCCGTGTCGGGACGCGCGCTCATCGCGTGGCGAACCGGTGGTGCGGCCTTCGTTCGGCCCGTCCTGTCTTGCCGATGGTGGGTGTCACGGCGTTGGGCGCCGGATCGCCGAACGAGGTGGTGGCTCGCGTCTGCAGGTTTGGCGGGCGCAATTGTTGCGACGAACTTCATGCGCGGGGTACGCGACCCCCGTCTTCCGTCGCAGACGATCGATGCGGGCTTTCACTACAACGCGGTGCTGGCCGTCATCCGCACCGGCTTTCCTGACGGGGGTCAGGTCGGCGCAGCGTCCGGGGCTGCCGTCACGGCGTGGTACCCGCCGCTGTGGCACGACCTCACCGCGCTGGTCAGCTCGCTGACCGGTGTCAACGTCGTGGTCGGTGCCAATGCCGTCGGGTGGGCGATCGGCGGGGTCGTGTGGCCGTTGTCGATGGTCTGGTTGTGTTCGCGGATCCTGCCCCATGCCCGGTTCCTCACCACGATGGCGCTCGGGCTGTGTGCTGGGGCCATCGCCTTGTTCCCCTACCTGATGTTGAGCTTCGGTGTCCTGTGGCCGAACGTCCTGTCGCTGGCGGCGCTGCCGGCCGCGATCGCGTTGACATTGATGGTGCTCCATCTGATGCCACGGTCCACCCATGCCCAGGACGACATCAGCGCGGCCGGTGGGGCCGCCGACGGCGCGACCCTGGACGAGAACGAGGTCGCCGCAGTTCGCCATGGTGTGGCGCTCGGGCCGGAGCTGAGCTGGTGGACGGTCCTGTTCGTGGGATTCGTGGGGTCCGTCGGGATGTTCTTCGCGCATCCTGGCGCGCTGTTCGCCCTCGGTATCTGGGCCGGCGTGGGGTCGGTGCTGCTCTCGACGAGGCTGGTCGTTCGCAGCCGAGCTCTCGGGGCTCGTGAGCTGCGCCACTCGTTGGTGTTGCTCCTGGGCGGTTGGCTGGCTGTCCTGGTCGGGTGGGCCGCGCTGAACCTCATCCAGGCGCTGAACTCCGTGCGTGACTTCAACTGGCACGAGCTCATGACGATGAACCAGGCCATGGGCCAGGCGCTGACTCTCTCAACGATCATCACCGAGGCGCACTGGGTTCTTGGTGTCGCGGTGTTGTGGGGCTTCTATCGGTTGCTCAACGTGCCCCGCCTGCGCTGGCTGCTCATGAGCCACGTCTACCTGGTGTTCTTGTATATGCTCTGCGCCGGATCATCGAGCTGGCTGGCTCGGGAGCTGACCGGGTTCTGGTACAACGACGCGCAACGGGTCGCGGCGTTGATCCCGATGACCGCGGTGCCGTTGGCCGCGCTGGGCATCACCAGCGCCGCGGATGCGCTGGGCCGCTTCGTGGGCCGGGTCTCGGCGGACGTCTTCAGCCGTCAGCTCTCCCCGCGCCGGGCCTTGGGCATCGCCTGCCTGGCCATGTTGGTCTACCCCGCGGCTCTCTATCCCAGCCAGGGCCTCGGACACGGCGCGGCAGTGCTCCAGGTCCGTTATGCCAACGCGAACTTCTCAAACCTCTTGGTCGCCGCGGACGAACAGGCGCTCTACGAGAAGCTCGCCACCCAGATCCCAGCCGGGCAGACGGTTCTGGGCAGTCCTTTCACCGGGGCCCAGTTCTCCGCCATCTGGTCAGGTCACCGGGTGGTCATCCCACACACCGGCTCGAACCCGACCCCGGACGTCGCCCTGGTCTCCCAGCAGTTCAAGTCCTTCACCACGGACCCGCAGGTCTGCGCCGCGGTCAAACGACTCAAGGTCGGCGTGGTCATCGACGACTTCGACCGCTACGCGGCGACCGATGAGCGCCAGGCGACCTACGCCGGACTGGTCAACCTGTATGACACGCCAGGTCTGACACCGATCGGCTACGGCGCCAGCGTGGTCATCTACCGCGTGGGGAACTGCAAGAGCTGAGCCGAGATGGCGCGAGCGACCAGCCCCGTTCAACTCAGACCAGAAGAGCATTCAAGACCAGAAGAGCTCAGATCAGGTCCCACCCCATCGGGCGTTCCGCACGCGACGTCACCTCCCCCGCCGACGACCCAGAGCGCGGCCAAGATCGCCGCAGTGGATTCCCGACATCTCGGCAACAACAAACGGGCACTGGTCGCGACCAACCGTGTGCGATCCGAAACGCACTGAAGGGGTTGGTGAGCGAGTTGAGGCCACGTGCTTCAGGCTGCGTTGGTGGGCGGGCGTCGGCTCCGCAGCGCCATGAAGCAACGATTACGGCAGGAGTGTGAGAGAAATGGACCCATGGGTCTGGATCGCGGAGTGAGTCCTGAGGAGGAGCCGCCCGGCGGTATGTCGGGTCCCCCTGGTCTGCTGCTGCGCCTGATCCGGGACCAGCGGGTCGCGTTCATTGCCGTCGGGGCGATCAACACGGTCGTCGGCTTTGGCTGCTTCGCGGCGTTCCTGTGGGCCGTTGACGATCGGTGGGGCAGACCGTGGAGCTACCTTGTGGCCTTGGCCTGCGCTCACGTCGCCAGTGTCCTCGTCGCCTTCGTCCTCTACCGGTTCGTCGTCTTCCGGGTGCGTGGTCACGTGCTGTCCGACCTGTGGCGGTTCGAGACGGTCTATCTCTCGGCGTTGGCCGTCAACTTCGTGCTGCTGCCGTTGTTGGTCGAGATCGCTGGTCTGCCAGTGCTTCTGGCGCAGGCCCTGATCGTGTTCGTCACCTCGTTGATGAGCTGGGTGGGTCACAAGCACTTTTCCTTCCGGCGTCCACAGCGGCTGGACTAGGCTCACGACCGTGTCCGACTCGATGACCAGGCCAGCTCGATGACCACAGCAGCCCGATGAACTCAGCAGGGCGAACGCCGCACCGTGTCTCGATCGTGATCCCCGTCTACCAGGGTGAGCACACGCTCGGGCCCCTGATGGAGGAGATCGCGCTGCTCGCCGTGCCGACCCTGACCAAGGACAGCCACGAGTTCCAGGTCACCGAGGTGCTTCTGGTGCATGACAAGGGTCCCGACCGTTCCGACGTGGTGATTCGTCAGCTTGCGGCAGCGCACGACTTCATCCGCCCGGTCTGGTTGAGCCGCAACTTCGGCCAGCACCCCGCGACGTTGGCCGGCATGGCGTCCTCCAGTGGCGACTGGATCGTAACCATGGATGAGGACGGCCAACACGACCCGTCCGACATCGGCGGCTTCTTGGACGTCGCCCTGAGCCAGGGCTCGCAGCTGGTCTATGCCGATCCGGTCAACTCCCCGCCACATAACATGCTGCGCAACGGCACCTCGCGACTGGCCAAGTGGGTCTTCTCGACATTCCTGACCGGCAACAGCGACGGAGTCTTCCAGAGCTACCGTCTGGTCCTGGGCGAGATTGGGAGAAGCGTTGCGGCGTATGCCGGTTCGGGGGTCTACCTCGACGTCGCCATGGGTTGGGTGGCCGGCCCCACGGCGTCGTGCCCGGTACGACTGCGCGACGAAGGGGCTCGGCGGTCGGGCTACTCCACCAGGGCGCTGCTGTCCCACTTCTGGCATCTGGTGTTGTCCAGCGGCACCCGCGCACTTCGCATGGTCAGCGCACTGGGCGCCCTGTTCGCCCTCGGGGGCATCTCCTACGCGATCTATCTGCTGGTTGTCCGTGTCACCACGGACGCGGTACCCCAGGGCTGGACCTCGACGATGGTCGTGGTGCTGGTGAGCACCGGCGCGATCCTGTTCTCCCTTGGTGTCATTGCGGAATACGTTGGGGTCGCGGTCAGCATGGCCATGGGCAAACCGCTCTATCTCATCGTTGGCGACCCGAAGGACGGGCCATTGGGGCGGCGAGGACACAAAGGGCTTGGCACGTCGTGACCGTGGCGCCTTCTGTGCACCCGCTGGTCTGGGTCATCGGTCGTGGGGGTCTGCTCGGCCAGAGCCTTGAAACGGCGTTCGACCCCACCGGAACGTCGGACCTCCTCTGGCGCCCGCTAGGCCCCATCGCGTGGCTGGCGCCAGGTGCCGGCGCGGACGACCTGCACCATCAGGTGGGCGAGTTCCTGCGCGAAGCGGGTGACCGGCCCTGGTCGGTGGCGTGGTGCGCCGGCGCGGGGGTCACCGGCACGTCCGAGCAAGTCCTGCAACTGGAGCTGGCTGCCTTGGGAGAGACGCTCGACGCCCTTGCTGCTGCTCCGCGTGGGAGCGACGGCGCGTTCTTCTACGCCTCTTCCGCAGGTGGCGTCTACGCCGGCGTGGGCGCTCCGCCCTATGACGAGTCGTCCCCCGTTTGCCCCTTGGGCGCCTATGGCCAGGCCAAGCTCGATGCCGAGGGTCTGGTCACGGCTTGGAGCCTCCGGACTGGCATCCCGTCGCTGATCGGCCGCATCGCCAATCTCTATGGCCCGGGCCAGAACCTTGCCAAGGCGCAGGGACTTATCTCCCAGATCTGTCGGAGCGACCTGACCGGTCAGCCTGTGTCGATCTACGTCTCACTCGACACGTTGCGTGACTACTTCTTTGCGCCTGACTGTGCCGAGCTGATCGTGGACGCGTTGGCGCGCTTGCGGCAGGAGCAGTCGACGACGCAGCCGCGCGGGGTCACAGGGTTGGTCATAACCAAGATTCTCGCCTCGCAGCGAGCCATTACCATCGGCGCAGTGATCGGCGAGATGCGCCGGCTCTTCAAGAGAGCACCACACGTCGTGCTCGGGGCATCGCCGATCTCAGCATTCCAGGCCAAGGATCTGAGTCTGCGGTCCCGGGTCTGGCCCGATCTTGACCGACGCACGCTCACTCCGTTCCCGGTTGGTGTTGCGACGACTTCGGCGGATCTGTTGCGTCGGTTGCAGCGCGGGGCAGTCGGGGAGCGATAGCCTCAATTCGGCTCTGTGATGCGTCGGTCATCCGGAGCAAAATCGACCATCAGCGAAGCGGCGGTGACTGATATGCACTACCTCGTCACTGGTCATACCGGGTTCAAGGGTGCCTGGCTTGCTCTCATGCTCACCCAACGGGGGCATACCGTTTCCGGGCTCGCCATCGAACCCGCCCCTGGGTCGCTCTACGAACGAGCGCGGTTGTCCGAGGTGCTCCTTCGCGATCTGCGCGTCGACATTCGCGACGCGGAGGCCACCACAGAGGCCATCATGGCTGTGGAGCCGGATGTCGTGGTGCATCTGGCCGCTCAACCCCTCGTGCGTGAGTCATACCGAGACCCGCGCTACACGTACGAGACGAACACTCTGGGCACGTTCAACGTTCTGCAGGCTGTCGAGCACAAGCCAAGCGTCAAGGCACAAGTGATCATTACGACCGACAAGGTCTACCGGAACGTGAACCAGATCCAGGGATACCGCGAGTCCGATCCTTTGGGGGGTTTTGACCCGTATGCGGCGTCGAAGGCTGCTGCGGATCTCATCACTCAGTCGTGGATGGCCAGTTCGGGTTGTCCTGTCCCGACCGCGATTGCGAGGGCAGGCAACGTTATTGGCGGCGGCGACGTTTGCGCGGACCGACTGATGGTCGATCTCGTCGAGGCTTTCTCCGCGGGGCAGACTGTCCGGCTCAGGCACCCCGAGGCGGTCCGGCCGTGGCAGCATGTCCTCGACTGCCTCAACGGCTACCTCGATCTCGCCGACGCGCTCTTGAGGGGCGAGTCGTCAGGCGAGGCATTCAACTTTGGGCCGGACGCGGACTCCTTTGTCCAAGTTGGAGCCGTGGCTGCGTCAGTCGCGTCGCTCTGGGGCACTGATTCGCTCGTCGAGGTTGACGAAGGACCCCACGTCCACGAGGCGACACTTCTTGCGCTGGACTCCAGCAAGGCGGAGCTCAAGCTCGGTTGGCGAAGCAGGCTTTCTTTTCACGACGCTCTGGAATGGACCGTCGCATGGGAGAAGCAGGTCCGCGCAGGCGGTGACGCGAGGGCGGAAAGCGTCGCCCAGATAGCTGAGTTCATGCGTCTCGTGAAGGGTCGCAACAGTGAGTGACCGGCATCTCGAAAAGCCCCACGGTCATCGCAGGGAGATCGTGGGCACGGGGACGATGAATGTGCCTCCGGCCGCCCGGTATCTTTCTTGCTGCTCGAGTATCTCGTCGGCAAAGTTCCAGGCGAGAAGCAGCGTGTAGTCGGGGCGGCGGCGCTCGAGCTCCTCAGCCGCCAGAATGGGGATGCGCACGCCAGGCATGACCAGGCCTTGCTTGTGGACGCTCCGGTCGACGACGAAGTCGATCATGTGGTGGTCAAGGCCGAAATGGTTGAGCAGCACGGTGCCCTTGGCCGCTGCGCCGTAGGCCGCAACGGTGGCGCCTTCTGCCCGCAGCCGCCGGATGAGGTCGGTGACCTCCGTCTTCAGCTCATTCACCCGCTTGGCAAAGTCGGCGTAGTAGGCATCAGTCGTCACGCCGCGCTCGGACTCGGCCTCCAGGAGCTTCTGCACCCGTTCCGAGGAAGGGTGCCCCGCGTGCTGGATGAAGAGCCGAAGCGAGCCACCGTGCAAGGGGATCTGTTCGACGTCCGCGATCGTGAGGCCGTGGCGCTCAACCAGTGACGACACCGCGGTCAGCGAGTAGTAGAAGACGTGTTCGTGGTAGGTGGTGTCGAACTCGCGGTCTTCCACGAACCGAACGAGATAGGGCGTCTCCACGATCGCGACGCCGTCCGGACGCAGTGCCGCGGAGATGCCGGCAACGAAGTCGTTGATTTCGGGAACGTGTGCCATGACGTTGTTGGCGTGGATGACCGAGGCCGCTCGTCCGGAATCGGCCAGCTCGGATCCCAGCCGTTGGGTGAAGTACTCAGTCAGGGTTGGTACCCCGCTCTGCCTGGCAAACGCGGCGATGTTCTGCGCTGGTTCGACACCCAGCACCGGGACTCCTAGCTCCACGTAGTGCTTGAGCAGGTAACCGTCGTTGGAGGCGATCTCGACGACGAGATCATCTGCTGCGAGCTTTCGCTGCGCAGTCAGGCGCTTGGCCAGCAGCCGCATGGAGTCGACCATGGTCGAGGAGTTCGACGAGAAGTAGTTGTACGTGTCGAACATCTGCTTCGGCGGGATCGTGCCGGTCAGTTGAACGAGCGAGCATCCACGGCACCGGAACAGGGCCAAGGGGTAGCGGGCTTCCTTGGACACGTCGTCCGGTCCGCGGTACGCGTTGGCCAAAGGCTGGTCGCCGAGGTCCAGCGCCGGTGCAAGGTCGCTCGACCCACAGGAGCGGCATTGTTTGACGACGTCGAACGTCATGTTCGCTCCTCGAGGTTGTTGTGGTCGGGATTGGTCAGCAGATCATCGTCCAGCACCTGAATCAGTCTCGTCTGCGCGTTCGCTGTCGGATCGCGGTCACTCGGTAGGCGGTCTGGCGGAGCCCATTCTGGACCCGGGCCATGAAGCGCGACCGGATCATTGCGGAGGAGCTCAGCTCAAGGAGCCCAGCCGCGACCGTGCGGTCGCGCCACCCCTCGAACTGGTGTCGCTGCACATCGCTGAGCTGCGCTGACCAGGACCCGGTCGACATTCGGAACTGGGCGAGGCTTTCCCGAATCATCACGGCTGTGCCGTCCGCGAGGACGCGCGTATACATGTCAAGGTCAATGGCGTACGGCAGGCTGTCATCCCAGGGCAGGTGCCGATCGATGGCCGCTTTGCGGAACATCACGGCGCACGGCTCCCCGAGGAGGTTCTGCCCGCGCAGCGCGCACGCCCGGATCACGTCACGGCCGTCGACCTCGCCGCGCAACGGTCCCAGACCACGCCTGGGAGCTATGGTCGTTCCCCAGTTGTCGATGATCCTTCGCTGGGACGCGACCAGCACTGCCCTGGGGTGGCGCTCAAGCGCGCTCGACTGCACCTCGATGGCAGTGGGCTCCAACATGTCGTCAGCGGGGAGCAGCTTGACAAAGTGACCGTCGGCGATCTGGACCGCGCTGGTGAAGTTGGCGGCCGCACTGACCATCGTGGGCTGAACGATGACGCTGACCTTGGCAGGGGCATGCTCCGCGAGCCACTCGGCCGTTCCGTCGTCGGAGCCGTTCTCGACGACGATGATCTCGTCCGGAATCCGCGTCTGCGCCAGCACGCTGGCGAGAGTCCCCGGCAGGTGTGGCATCCCGTTGTGCACGGGTATGACGACGGACACCGTCGCTCGTCCCGCTCTCTCCTCAGGCACGCTGACTCATCCGCTCATCCCACAGCTCGGCCACGCCGGCGGTCAGGTCGACCTCCGGTCGCCACGACGTCGTTGCGCCTGGGACGACCCAGTCTTCCTCCATCTCTCGGGGTCGACTTGGGTGCTCACCCCACCTGGTATCGATCGTTCGCCCTGTTACCTGCTCGACCAGGGCGGAGAGCGCCCGGACGCTGAGAGGGCTGCCGCTCCGCGCGACGAGCCGTTCGCCAAGCGGCGGGTCCGCGGCGACATGCACGAGTGCGGCCACCACGTCATTCACATGTGTCAGATCGATGAGCTGATGGCCGGATGACATGGGAAGCGGCTCGCCACTCGCCGCGTGCTCGATCAGAAGCCACATCAGCTTCTTGCGGTCGTCCCAGGGTCCATAGGTGTCGAAAAGGCACACTTCGCTTGCCAGCAGTCCTTCTGCCACCGTGAAATACCGGATGATGTCGCACAGAGCCTGCTTCGTCGCCGCGTACAGAGACACCGGCGAATACTCAGCTCCTCCATGGTGCTGCCAGGCCGTTGTCGCGTGGATCAGCCGGGAGCCACCACGGGCCGCGGCATCCGCCACTGCTGAGCCGAACGTGACGTTTGCATCGACCATGCGGGCGATGTCACTTCGCTCGTGGGTTGGGGCGAAGAGGGTTGCGAGGTGAAAGACCACAGTCGGTTGAACTGCGTCAGCGACAGCCGCATACTCCGCGTTGGAGTTCAGCAGACTGTGGATGGTGAGCTCAGGGTGGTGAGCCACAACACGCGAAGAGGTCGCACGCACGATGGCATGCACGTCCTCGCCAGCAGCGGCAAGGTGATTGCACAGGTGGCGTCCGATGAAACCGTTGGCGCCAGTGACGATGACGGGACCGGAGAACCTGGGGCGATCAACCGCCATGTGCCGCCCCGTCGGGGCCGAACGGGGACTCAAAGGTGTCGAGTCGGGGGAGTGCCTTGTCGCGATCAGAGATGACAGGGTCAGCTGTCCTCCAGGCAATTCCGCCGGTGTCCCATCGCACGCCGGTGTCGGTGGTCGGGTCGAACGGTCCGTCCTGCAGGTAGCACGTGATGGCGGGGCCTTCGAGCACCTCGAAGCCATGGGCGCAGCCCCGCGGAATCACCACGGCCCCGTTCCTCTCGTTGAGCTCGAACTCGACGACGGCTTTGTATGTCGGAGAACCGGCTCGGAGGTCAAGCACGACATCACGGATCCTGCCCTGCGGGGTGAAGACGATCTTTGCCACGGATGTCGGAGGGTTCTGGAAGTGCAGCCCCCGGATCACGCCGGTTTGCGACCTGCTCCAGAGGACTTCTTGCACATCGAAACTGATCCCGGCGCTCTCGAGTGCGGCTGCGCCGAAGACCTTGGCGAACCCACCGCGGACGTCGTCGAAGAATGGTATTGCGATACGGCCGACACCGGGGATTGACGAAGCTTCGTAACGTACGGTCATCGCGCCACTGCGCTGCTGTGGAAATCAGACATCGCGGCGCTGTCGATGTCAGGCATCGCCTTCCCAAACCTTCCACGGCGCGGTTCCTGTGTCCCACATCCCGTTGAGCAGGATGGACTCACGGTACGTGTCCATCGGCTGGAAGAAGCCGTCGTGCCCGTATGCCATGAGCTGACCGTCTGCAGCCAGGCGTCTGAGGGGCTCGTGTTCCAGCATGCAGTCGTCGTCGAGGTAGTCGAAAACGCCTGGCTCGAACACGAAGAATCCCGCGTTGACGGAGCCGTCGGCTTGTGGCTTCTCGCGGAACTGTTCGACTCGTCGGTCAGCAGCGAGGTCCATGACGCCGAAACGGCTGGGTGGTCGGACGGTGGTGATGGTCGCGAGACGGCCGTGCGACTCGTGGAATGCCAACAGCGCCGCGATGTCGACGTCGGCGACGCCGTCACCGTACGTGACCATGAACCGCTCACCTGGGAAGTATTTCGACGCGCGAAGTATCCGTCCGCCTGTCAGGGTGGAGTCTCCTGTGAAGGCCACGGTGACCTGCCAGTCGCTCTCGTGGTGCGCGCCGTGGTATCGCAGCGAGGCCCGGTCTCCGAGCTGGACCGTGAAGTCGTTGTTGAGGGCCTCGTAGTTGAGGAAGTAGTCCTTGATGACCTCGCTCTTGTAACCGGTGCAGACCACGAACTCCTTGTGCCCGTAGTGAGCGAAGAGCTTCATGATGTGCCACAGCACCGGCTTGCCGCCGATCTCTACCATCGGTTTGGGCCGGAACTCGGTTTCTTCGCGGAGCCGCGTGCCCAGACCCCCGGCCAGCAGTACGGTCTTCATTCTCTCCCTCAGCTGTCCTGGCTCGCGGCCGCACAGACCCGCGTGGGTCGGCGTCAGGCTTGTGATCGTACCCACCTGGAGCGCATATAGGTTGTGCATCGTGCCTTTGACCAACGCAACCCAGCGATGCCCCGCCTGTCTGAGCGCGTCCCGGAGCGAGGTGCTCACGGTCCGCGAGAACATGTTCGGGATTTCGGAGGACTTCGACTACTCCGTGTGCTCCGATTGCGGCACCCTCGCGCTCATCACGGTTCCCGAGGACATGGCGCCCTATTACCCGAGCAACTACTACTCGGTGGATCTGGATCCTGAACGTGCGTTGGGCGCCCCGGTCGTTCGGCAGTTCGCCCAGTTGGTCATCAGCTCAGCGCTGTGGGGCCGCGGGGTGTTCTCGGGTGTGGCGTCGGCAGTCATTCCGCGTCGGCAGCTCCGGACGTTGGTCTCCGTTCTTGGCTCTATCCGCCGGGCCGGGTTGGCCAACGGAAGGGAGACACGCGTCCTCGATGTCGGATGCGGTTCGGGCATCTTGGTGTTCGCCCTGGGGCTGGCCGGGGTCCAGGACGTCGTCGGCGTCGATCCGTTCATGTCCAGCGGACGTGAGCTGAGCACCGGTGGGTGTCTGATCAAGCAGGACCTGAGCGAGGTCGAAGGCTCCTACGACCTGATCATGTTCCACCACAGTCTTGAGCACGTTCCCGATCCGGAAGCCAGTCTCAAGGAGGCGTTGAAACGGCTGACGCCGGGAGGCCGTGTGCTGATCCGGATGCCTACCCCCTCCAGCCACGCCTTCGCGACGTATGGCGCCGCGTGGGTGTCGCTGGATGCTCCTCGTCACCTCGTCGTGCTCTCACGGCCAGGGTTGGAAACCCTTTGTCAGCGGCTCGGAGCCGGCGTCGTCTCGGTCGCTGACGACTCGACCAGCTTCCAGTTCTGGGGCAGCGAGCAGTACCTGCTCGGCATACCGCTCATGGACCGCCGCTCGGTGATGGTGAAGCCGAGCGATGCCCCGTTCTCGAAGGCGCAGCTCAAGGCGTGGGAGGAGCAGGCAGCCGTTCTGAACAAGGAGGGTCGAGGCGACCAGGCGGCGTGGGTTGTCGCGCCCACGCCGACGCCGACCCCGACGTTCCCCTAGCCGAGATCGACGGTGAAGTCGGGTCCGGTCGCAGCTCGGATGTCGTCCTCGGTGACACCCTCGGCGAGCTCGCGCAATACCAGCCCGTGGTCGGTGACATCCATGACGCACAGGTCGGTGATGATGCGCTGGACGACCCGCTTGCCGGTCAGGGGCAGCGAGCACTCCTGAACGATCTTGTGGGTGCCGTCCCTGGCGACGTGCTCCATCAGGACGATGACCTTCTTGGCGCCGTGGACCAGGTCCATCGCGCCGCCCATGCCCTTGACCATCTTGCCGGGGATCATCCAGTTGGCGATGTCGCCGTCTGCGGAGACCTGCATCGCACCCAGGATGGCGGCATCGACCTTGCCACCGCGGATCATCCCGAAGCTGGTCGCCGAGTCGAAGAAGGAGGCACCCTTGCGCAGGGTGACGGTCTCCTTGCCGGCGTTGATCAGGTCCGCATCCTCTTCCCCGTCAACGGGATAGGCCCCGACTCCCAGGATGCCGTTCTCCGACTGCAGAACCAGCTCGACGTCGTCGGGGACGTATTGCGGCACCAACGTTGGCAGGCCGATCCCGAGGTTGACGTAGTCACCGTCGGAGAGCTCGGCGGCGGCGCGGGCGGCCATCTGCTCACGATTAAGGGCCATCAGTGGTGGCCTCCGTTCAGTGCGTCGGGCTTGGGCTGGACCGTGCGGCGTTCGATGCGTTTGTCGGCGGCTTGTTCGGCAGTCAGCGGCAGGACCCGCTGGACGTAGATGCCCGGAAGGTGAACCGCGTCGGGGTCGATCTCGCCCGGGTCGACCAGGTGCTCGACCTCGGCGATCGTGATCCGCCCTGCCATCGCAGCCAGGGGGTTGAAGTTGCGCGCGGACTGCCGGAACACCAGGTTGCCGTGCCGGTCGCCTTTCCAGGCCCGGACCAGGGCAAAGTCGGTGGCGATGGCTTCCTCCAGGACGAAGGTCAGCGTCTTGCCGTGCCATTCCATCTCGCGGGTCTCCTTCGGGGGAGACGCCTTGGCGATCGAGCCGTCAGGGGCGTATCGCCACGGCACGCCGCCGTCGGCGATCTGGGTGCCGACGCCTGTCGCAGTGAAGAACGCGGGTATGCCGGCGCCGCCGGCCCGCAGCTTCTCGGCCAGGGTGCCCTGCGGGGTGAGCTCTACCTCGAGCTCTCCGTGGAGGAACTGGCGCTCGAACTCCTTGTTCTCGCCCACATAGGACGCGATGATTCGGCGGATGCGTTTGTCCTTCAGAAGGACCCCCAGTCCCCAGTCATCGACCCCGCAGTTGTTCGAGACGGCCTCGAGATTGGTGACACCGCTCTTGTGCAGCTCGGCGATGAGCACGCTCGGTACCCCGCAGAGGCCGAAACCGCCCACGGAAATGGAGGAGCCGTCGACGATCCCGTCGACGGCTGTGGCAGCGTTTGAGACGACTTTGTCCATGCCGTGGACTCTAGCGGCCTCCCGCAAGGGGCATTCTTCGGGCTTCGATTCGGAATGGAGGGGGACATTGGGTAAAATTGGGACTTCGAAACCGGCGGCAAGGACAGGAGTACTTCGGGTGAAGACTTTGTCGCGTCCCGTTGAGCCCGTTCAGCCCGTGGATCGAGTTGCCGCACAGGCGAAGCGTTCGTTCCTTCCGGAGATCCAGGTCCTGCGTGCCGTGGCCGTCATGCTTGTGGTGCTATACCACTACTGGCCCGACAGGCTCACCGGTGGATATATCGGTGTCGACGCCTTCTTCGTCATCTCCGGCTACCTCATCACCTCCCATCTGATCCGCGAGGTGGAGAGGACCGGCAGCCTGAAGCTTTGGGCGTTCTACGCTCGGCGGGCTCGGCGCCTCCTTCCGGCTTCGATCTTCGTCCTGTTGTTCGCCTCCCTGGGAACATTCCTGTTTCTTCCGTCGGACCTGTGGGCCTCCACAGCCCACGAGGTGACCGCCAGCGGCTTCTACGTCCAGAACCTGTGGCTAGCGTCCAAGGCCGTGACCTACTCCGCGTCGAACGATGTCGCTTCCCCTGTCCTGCACTACTGGTCGCTGTCGGCGGAGGAGCAGTTCTACCTGGTCTGGCCGAGTCTGATCATCATCTCGTTGCTGGTCGCCCGCAAGTGGCTGCGCGGCCACACCACGACGACCATCGGGTTCACGCTGCTGCTGGTCACCCTCAGCTCGTTCGCCATCTCGGTCTGGGGCACCCAGACACACCGCGCGGCTGCCTACTTCATCACCCCGACGCGCGCGTGGGAATTCGGTGCCGGCGCCCTGGTCGTCCTGCTCATGCGCAAGTGGGCGCCGTCCCTGACCCTGTCCCGGGTCCTGCGCTGGCTGGGCATGATCGGGTTGCTGGCCGCGGCCTGGTTCTTCTCGGACGCGACCTCGTTCCCAGGTTATGCCGCGGCCCTGCCGGTGATCGCGACTGCGGCCGTCATCGTCGCGGGTGACACGGGTCGCGCCGACCCGAGCGACCTGGTGTTCCGACTTCGCCCGGTCCAGTGGCTCGGTGACGTGTCGTACTCCGTCTATCTGTGGCACTGGCCGCTGATGGTGTTCGCGCCGTATGTCCTGCGACACAACCTCACGACGCCGGAGCTGCTTGCCTTGGTACTGCTCTGCCTGGTCGTCTCAGGCCTGAGCAAGCGTTTTGTCGAGGATGCCATGCGCTTCTGGCCCCGCCTGATCAGGACCCCGCGAGCAACCCTCTTGGCGGCCGGCGCCGGCATGCTGGTCATCGCGCTGGTCTCCGGGACGCAGGTCTTCGCGGCCGGTGTCCAGGAACAACGGACCGCGGCCCTGTTGGCCGACGTCTCGGATGCCCCGTGCTTTGGCGCTCCGGTGATGGAGAATCGAGCAAGGTGCCCAGAGGCGCTCACCGGGCTACCTGTGGCAGCCGTGACCAAGAGCGATGCGCCCTGGGCGCCCAGGGCGGGATGTCGCGTCACTGGCTCGGACCCGGCCGTCCAGACGTGCTACTGGGGCACCGGCAAGCCAAGCCGGGTGGTGGCCCTGGTCGGTGACTCCCATGCGGAGCACTGGCGTGGGGCACTGCACCGGATCGCCAAGGCGAAGAACTGGCAGATCATCGAGATGTACAGCAACGGGTGTCCCGCGTCCGATGCACGGAGCGTCGTCTTCGAGAGCCGACCGCGCGACGGCGACGTGTGTCGCAAGTGGACGGCCAAGGTGACGGTCGCGCTCCGGGCCCTTCACCCCGACGACGTCATCACCACCGCCTACGTCCAGGAGAACGTCTTTGAGCCGGCTGGCTCAGGGCCGGACGGGTTCGCCCGGGTCTGGCGGGAGTGGCTGGAGTTCACCCGGGTCACCGTCCTGCGCGATATCCCGACGACGGCCAACCGCAACGGTCCGCAGTGCCTGGCAGTCAACGCCGGCAAGCAGTTGGCCTGCTCCAACCCGCGCTCCAAGGTCCTCGTCGACGACGACATGATGCGGGCGGCGCGACCCATGCGTCCTGAGGTCAACCTGGTCGATCTCAGCGACTACTTCTGTGACAGGGGTCGCTGCTATGCCGTGATCGGCAGTGCGAGCGTCTACTACGACCGCGACCACATGAGCCAGCAGTTCAGCGCCAGCCTGGCCTCGCCGCTCCTGCGGCAGCTGCCCGTGCCCTGACCCGTTTCGGTAGCACCGTTGCGGTCTCGTCCTCGCTGGCGTGGTCGCTCTCAGGAACCTGTGTGAATTACAGGTTTGTAGTTCGATCACAGGACTGCGGTGGGATGCGACACTCGGGATAATTGTTAACCACTGGGGTTGATGGTGTCGAAGTGACGCATGAGGAGAAACAGCAGATGGCCGTTCGGGCGCGCTTGGTCACGTTGAGCGGCGCTGCCTTGGCGCTGCCTCTGATGGCGATCGGCCTGGCCTCGACCGCCCGGGCCGACACGACTCCCGTGGCACCGGTTCCTCCCCCCGCTCCGACAAAGCTGCCGGTGGTCCCTGCGGCGCCGAAGAAGGCCCTCCCCGTGGCCCTCGACCTGCGGACGCCATACGAAGCGCAGGTGTCGTGCGACCCGCGTGACAAGCCCGGGGTGTCCGCTTTCGCCGCCCTGATGAAGGCCAACTACAAGACCGGGACGACCGGCATCAGCCGCAACTGCACCGCTTCCGTCAGCGAGCACTATGACGGTCGGGCGCTGGACTGGATGCTCAGTGCGAAGGACCCGCAGCAGAAGGCCGTGGCCGACTCAGTGGTGGCTTGGCTCAGCGCTGACAACGGCGCCATGGCTCGCCGGTTCGGGATCAGCTACATCATCTGGAACACCAAGATGTGGCGCGAGTATGCGCCCGAGCGGGGATGGGCGGCATACACCGGGTCGGTCCCGCACACCGACCACATCCACTTCAGCTTCTCGTGGGACGGCGCCTTGGCACGCACGTCGTGGTGGACCGGAGTGGCGACCACGTCCGTCGATCTGGGCCCCTGCCGGGTGTATGCCGGCCAGTACGCGCCGTTGTACACGCTGGCTCGCACGGCTGCCTGCCCCACGAACCTTCCCGTGGCCCCGGTCTCGCCGTACCCGGTGTACGTCCTGGCTCAGCGCAATACTCAGATCGCGGTGGCGCAGAAGGTTCTGGGGGTGACCGCCGACGGGCAGTTTGGGCCGGTGACCTTCGCCGCGGTGGTCTCCTGGCAGACCACAGCCGGAGTCCCGATCACCGGGGTCCTGGACAAGGCAACCTGGGCCAAGCTGGTCCCGACCCCACCGCCACCTGTCACAACCACGCCCGTGCCGAAGCCTGCACCCGCACCGGTGCCTGCACCAATCCCGTCCTCCGCCCAGGCACCCATCCGGAAGGTGGTCAAGACCCCGACTGCGCCCGTGGCAACGACCCGGTACACCGCCTACAAGAAGGTGGTCCTGCGGCAGGGATCGAAGGGATCGGCCGTCGTCGCTCTGCAGCGCGCGCTCAAGGTCACGCCGGACGGTGACTTCGGACCCAGGACCAGATCCGCGTTGGTGACATTCCAGAGGCTGCAACGCATTTCGCCCAACGGTGTGGCCGATCGCATCGTGTGGGACCGGCTCGAGCGGCTGGACCACCCGCTGGTGGGCTACCGCGGCCTCACCCTGAAACTGGGTTCCAAAGGCGTCGCGGTGGTCGCCCTGCAACGTGCGCTACGAGTGACTCCGGACGGCGACTTCGGGCCTCGCACCCAGGCGGCGGTCAAGGCTGTCCAGTCCCGCTCAAAGCTGGCGCCGACCGGCGTGGTCCGTGGCGTCTCCTGGGACGCGATCGAGAGCCAGATACGGCGTTAGTGCCCGCTGGTTGCAACTGCGACTGCGACTGCTGCCAAGCGTTCGTGGCTCGGCTGCGTCTCAGTGCAGCGTGAGCGTGACCCCCTCGGAGGCGAGCCGCTCCGGCCGGGCCTCGTTTCCGGCATGCTGTCCGCGGCGAGCCAGCACGACCGACCCGTCGACGGCCCACGCAGAGAGCGTGGACTCGAGCACGTCGGCCAGGTCGCCCGCCAGGCTCACCCGCGCACCTGTCTGCCAGTCTCGTTGTGGCACAACACTTTTGTATGCCGTGTGCCCGCGTCCGCTGATCAACGCCATGTCGTCCGGGGTTGGGTCGGCCCGCGCGGAGAACTGGTCACCATAGGTTGCCAGCTCTCGTGCCTCATCCATCACGCCGGCCGGGACAGGGCCAGGGTGGACGCGAGCGAGCGCGGCCAGCGTGACGAGTATGACGTCGGCCGGTGGTTGGTCGAGCGTGGCAGCCAGGTCAGGGTCGTCACAGATCAGGAGGTCCGGGGTGCGGTCTCCGGCGCAGTCCACGGTCCCCCCGACCGACCACACGGCGAAGGCCCAGTAGAGCGCGCGCCAGTGGGGAGGAAGGGCCAGGCGGACGACGGAGCCCGGACCCAGGTCGTACTCGTCCTGAAGAGCGTTGCCAGCCTTGGAGATCCAGTTGTTCACCACCTTGCCTGACAGCTCGATGCGCTCGCCCTGAGTCGGCCCTGGAGTGTCCTCGTAGAACGTCACTCGTGGTCGCGCGGGGTCAGAGCGGAGGATCTCGGCAAGAACTGAGGCTGGGGTTCGCACGGAGGCGAGCCTACGGGCGAAACCGAGCGAAGGCCCATGGCGAAGCCGGGGTGAGCTCTCACCCTGTGAGGCACTATCGGCACATGGCGCGACGGGCCGTCGATCAACACAGAATCGGATGACTCCGAAGGTAGGCTCGGACGGGAGATGAACGAGCCAGCCGTGCACCCTCGATGGCCCATGGTGACCGCCCCGGACAACTCCCGTCCGGCGGTCGCTGGGACGGCCGACGCTGAGATGGACGAGGTCACGGGCTCGGCGGGCGTCGGGGGCTCAGCTCTCAAGCTCGCCATCGTCGGGCCAAGCCGTTCTGGCAAGGGGGCCGTGGCCGGGCATACCAAGGCCTTGGTGCACCATCTGGCACAGGCCGGACACGACGTCACGCTGGTCTCGTGGTCACACCCGTTCCCCCAGAAGAGTGCGTCAGAGGCACGCGCCGTCCCCGGGGCGCCCGATATCCCCGCGTTTCCCCGTACGGTCCGGGCGCTGTCGTGGGCGCGCCCCGACACCTGGGTGCGGACCGGACTGCGGCTTCGGGGTTTCGACGCGATCATCGTCGTGCCGGCGACGCCGATCGAGGTTCCCGCTCATCTCGTGATGCTGCGGGCCGCCGGGGTGGGTCCGGGGACTGCCCGCCCATCTGACTCTGGTCCACCTCGATCGATCGTGATTGCCCATGACGAGCTGCCGCAGCAGTCCCGTGCCGGCGACAGCGCCCTGGTCCGGTCCCTGTTCGAGCGCGTCGACGCCGTGATGGTGCACAGCCACGAGCAGGCGCGACGTGCGCACGATCTGCATGCCGTCCGGGTGTCGGTCGCCAACCCAGGAGAGGCCGAGACGGAAGCCGAGCCAGTCCGTCAACAACAACAGGTCGAGACCTCGGACCTGTCGAGCCCGTGGGCTCACTATGTCGGGGCGATGGAGGCGCTGGCTTCGCCGCATTGGCAAGCCGCAGAGCAGGATCCGCCTGAGAGCACTCCGGTGCCAAGGTTCAACCCATCGTTCCGGACACGGCTCTCTGCTCCGGCCCGCCGGATGGCACAGCGACGGCGTCCGGTGCTCGCACTGACCCGCCTCGACCTTCCCGAATGGGTCCGGTCCAGCGACGTTCTTGGTGACGGCGCCGACGCCGACGACGCCCGTGCCTGGGCGCGGGTGTTCGGCCTGCCTCGCTGCGCCGACCCGGTCGCCGCCTGGGCCGCCCTTGGCGCGCTGGCGGCGATCGTGCGGCTGGGCGACGACGGCCATCGCAGTGCCGTGATCCTGGACGGATCCGGAGTGCACTCGCCGCTGGCGCGATGGGCCAGGGCGATCGGCTTCGCCCCGGTTGAGCTGGTCTTTCCTGATATTGCGGCCTCGGCTGCGGGTCTCGATGTCGACGCCGCCTCGATGGACGTCATCACCCGGCTGCACCCGAACGGGTGCGACTCCGAGGACGTCGACGAAGTCCTCAGCGAGGCATCCTCGGCGCTGCGCTCCGGGGGACTGATCTCGTTGACGCTTCCCTTGGGGCCCGCGAGTGCCGATGGCGGCGTCGGACCGGCCGACGTGCGAGCCCTGCTGGCCAGGGCTCACGCCCTGGGGTTCGTGCTGGTGGGCGATCTTGATGGTGACATCGCGACGCTGATGCGGGCGGCGAGCGAAGGCTCGCAAGGCAGCGACGCGGCATACGCGTTGGTGCGGTTGACCTTTCGCCGTCTCTGACGGACTCAGGCGGCCCCGGGCTCGGGTGCCGAGGTGCGGGGGAACTCTTGAACGAAGGCCTTGACGATTGCGCCTGAAAGGTCGCCGCACAGCTGGCGGTGACCGGCCTGGCTTTCCACCTTGCTCCCGTCGGCACTGAGCGTGGCCGACCAGTGCGACAGGGCGAACTTCTTGCCGGCCGGCAGATCGCCGTAGGCCGTGTCCCAGGCCGACACGATGAACTTGTCCTTCGCCCACTCGGTCTTGTTGGCGACCTTGGCGAGCTGTTCGAGCTGGGCCTTCTTGGGCGCGCCGGCCGCCACGTCATACCAGAGCACCGTGTAGCCGTGCTCCAGGTTGTGGACGAGGTCCTCCATCTTCGGCCGGTCCAGCGCGGTGTAGAAGTTGAGCGAGTTGCTGGCCGCGGGCTCAGGGAAGTGGGGGCCGGTCGAGGGCGGCACGGTGTCGTACGTGACCTTCGTCGTCCCGGGCGATGAGGTGCCTGGTCCGACGTGCTTGCCGTTCCCGCTGGCCGCGTCCGTGGTGACCGCATCGCACGAGGCCGCAGACGATGACACGCCGATGGACTCGATCGCCACATCAGGCTGGTTGTTGCGTCCATTGAGGACGGCGTAGGTGATCGCCGCGGCGAGCACGAGCAAGAGCACGGTGCACGCGGCGATGATCTGGAGGCGCACGCGGTTCTCGCGCGCCTTCTCCTGTTGCTGCATCTCGGCGACGCGGGCCTTGCGGTCCTTGCTGACCTGCTTCTTGGGCACGGTGGTCCTTGGGGTACTCGGAAGTGCGACGGTCCGGGGTACGGCAGTCCAGCGATTCTACGTGATGGACGGCGGGCATCCTGGTTGTCCGATTGGTGCGCGAGACTGTCTCGGTGATGGACTTCTTGGTCCGGCTCTGGACGCCAGGGTGGCCGCTGGACCTGTTCGCGATCGTCGGTGGTCTGAGCCGGGGTCATGGCGACCCGACGTTTCGACGTGAGCCCGACGGAACTGTCTGGCGCGGCATCCGGACGCCACAGGGTGCATCGACGCTGCGCCTGCGTCTCGTCGCGGGACCTTCCGTTGAGGCCGCCGCATGGGGCCCTGGCGCCGACTGGGTGCTGGCATCGGTGCCGGCCATGCTCGGCGACCTCGACGACGCCACGGGTTTCGTCGCCCACCACCCTCAGGTCGCCGAGGCGGCACGTCGTTTCAGCGGATGGCGGGTGCCCATGACCGGGCTGGTGTTGGAGGCGCTGGTCCCGTCGATCGTCGCGCAGAAGGTCACTGGTCAGGAGGCGTCCGGCTCCTATCGCACCCTTGTCCACCGGTATGGCGAGCGGGCGCCGGGGGAGGGCGGCGCGCGTGGGTTGTGGGTCGCCCCCAGCGCCGGTGACTGGTCACGGATCCCGTCATGGGAATGGCTGCGGGCAGGGGTTGACGGCGCGCGGTCTGCGGCAGCCGTTCGGGCCGCTGGTGCCGCGGGCCGGTTGGAACAGTGCGTGGATCTCACCCGGGACGAGGCGGATCGGCGACTGCGGGCCATCCCGGGGATCGGCGTCTGGACGGCGGCCGAGGTGCGGCACACGGCGCTGGGTGATCCGGACGCGGTCAGCTTCGGCGACTATCACGTGGCCAGGAGCATCGGATGGGCACTGACCGGCGCCGTGGTTGACGACGACGGTCTGGCCACACTGCTGGAACCCTATGCAGGACATCGCTATCGGGTGCAGAGGCTGCTCAAGCTGGCGGGTGCTGCGCCTCCCCGACATGGTCCTCGGATGGCCGCCCGCACCCACCTGCCGCACCAGTTCCGTTGAGGGCCGCCGGCCAGGGCCGGGGTGAGGGCTCAGGCTCGCTCGACGCTGAGCAGCTCTCCCGGTTGACAGCCGAGCACGTGGCAGATCGCAGTGAGAGTGCTGTAGCGGATGGCTTTGGCCCGGTTGTTCTTCATGATGCTGAGATTCACCAGCGAGACGCCGACCGCGTCCGCGAGTGCGGTCAACGTCATGCCGCGCGCCTCGAGCAGGTCGTCGAGGTGACAGACGACGCGGTGCGGTTCCTCGACCGGCACTCAGACCAGGCCCTCGACGTCATTGCGCAGGATTACGCCCCTGCGGAACGCCTCGGCGATGAGGGCGATCACGAACATGGCGAACAGGGGGAATGGGCTGAACGTCGCCTCAAAGGGCAGGTAGTCCAGATCGGGGACACGGCCCGTCGTGTAGATCGCGTTGTCGGCGAACGCCGTGGCCAGCTGCCACAGCATCCCGCCCAGGCCGATGGCGAGGGCGATCGTGTTGATGCGTTTCACGTTCGCCGTCGTGAACGGTTCCTGGGCCTGGGTGGAGCGGAGCAGGTGGAGGATCAGCCAGGCGATCGCGATGGTCATGACGGCGACCATCAGTCCCGGGAGCGCCTGGCCGAGACGCTCGACGAACGTGGCGTCGTTGAGGAGCAGCGGCATCGTCGCCTTGCCGTTGTGGGTCGCGCCGCGGGGCAGTTCGATGCCGCCGTTGACCGCCGTCGTGTACGACATCTCCAGCGGCGTACCAGTGACGGCATCGAGAAGGGGCCCGGCGAGTCCGAAAAGGACCGCGCCGGCCACCGCGATGCCGAGGAAGATCTCGGTGGCGATGAAGTCCGCGCGGCTGAAGGCGAGCCAGTTCCTCTTGCCCAAACTGCGCCCCACCTGGGTAGCCCGGCCGGATGTGTTGGTGCCCATGGTGATTCCCGTCGGTTATCGTTTTTCGTTGTTATTGAAAAACGATAAGTCTGCAGGATTGATCCGTCAAGCCGGTTGGTGGAAACCGATGACTGCGTTTGGCTGGGTCCCGTCGCCTCGGGTCAGGGTTGAGGCCAGGCCTTCGCCGTGCAGCGCCACCTCGGTCCGGGCGGCGGCGACTCCTAGCGTGAATTCGTCGGTCGCCGTGAGCCGTATGGTGTCGCCGTCGATCTGGCCCGATGCCCCGGGGCGGGCCAGCAGGGCAACCCTCAATGCTCGACCCGCTCTGTCCGCAACGGTTTCGGCATTGATGGACTGGATGCCGGCCGCAGACGCCTCTGCCGATCCCGGCTCCACGCCCAGGGCGGTACGCACCGCTTCAGCCTGACCCAGGCCGAACCAGTCACCAGGTCCTGTCCGGACCAGACCCCTTGCGCCAGAGGTCTCTGCGCCGGAGGTCCTGGCATCAGACGTTGACTCGCTGTCGTGGACGTACTGGCTCAAGCCACGGATGTGGGCAACCGGCACGCCGGCCGACTTGCCCTTGACCAGGTCGGCAGCGGCGGCGATCTCGTCTGCGAGGCATCGTTCGGTCACCTGGAGGAGCCGCCCGTCAGCGTCCGTTGAACCCCGCAGGTCATCGACGACCTGGATGCCAGCGGCCCCTAGCGCAAAGTCCGTCTGGCCGATCCGCCAGGGCCGGCCGGCGGTGTCGCTGAGGACGACGCCCAACGGGAGATGGGTGCCGGACCGGGCCTCCCATGCGGTCCTGACGCCGACCCGGATCTGGGCCGCGACGGCATCGGGATCGTCCGGCAGGACCAGCACGATCGAGTCGCCGGCCGTGTTGGAGGCGTCGACTCCTGCAGCGGCCATCACTGGCCCGGCGACCGTCTCGACGATGCTGGTGACGCCCAACGGCGTGATCCGCTCGGCCACGACTCTCACGGTCTGGGCCACCACCACGGAGTCCCGCTCCGCGAGGGGTGCGGTGAGTCCCATCGCCTTGGACGCGATCTTGCTCGAGACGACGAGAATGTCGCCGTCCACGAGCTCGATCGCATTGTCCTGCAACGCCTTCAGCACGAGCTCGACGAGATCGTCACCCCGACGCACCTCAGGGAACCCGAGCAGCGGGGTGAGCGTGACGGCCGAGGCGCGTGCCGTCATACCGAAGGAGTCCTGCGAAGCTTCAGAGCGAGATCGACGGCCGCCCCGGCGATATCTGCGGTCGTCTCGAGGTCGTTCATCCACAGTGGTCGGGCCTGGACCTCGAGCCGGGGAGGGAACCCGATACCCGGCTCATCCAGGTCATCCACCAGCCAGCCATCCAGGAAGTCCGCGTAGAGGCCGGCCACGGCCTGCGCCGTGCACTCGACCCCGATGGCAGTCAGGCAGGCGTCGGCATGTCCGCGAACGGGCGCGCCACCGATCAGCGGGGACACGCCGACGACCGGAGCGACGCTGCCACGCAACGCATCCCGCACCCCCGGCACTCCCAGGATGATGCCGATGGAGACGACCGGGTTGCTCGGGGGCAGCAGGATGATGTCGGCCTCTCGGATGGCGTCGAGCACGCCGGGCGCAGCGGTGGCACGGTCCATGCCGACGGCGATGAACTTCCGGGCGGGGACGGCGGCGCGCATCCGGACCCACCACTCCTGGAAGTGAACCGCTCGCTGCGGGCCGCCACCCGCACCATCACCGTCGCCACCGCCGTCTTCACTGTCGATGACGACGTGGGTCTCGACGGGGGAGTCCGACATCGGCAGCAGTCGCACGCCCTGATCGGGCAGGCCCCAGCGGTCGCACAGCCGAGCGGTCACCTCCGATAGCGAGAGGCCCTGCCCCAGCCACTGGCTGCGCGCGATATGGGTGCCGAAGTCGCGGTCGCCGAGACCGAACCACTGCGGTACCGCCCCGTATGCCGCGAGCTCGCCCTGGACGGACTGTGTCTCGTCGGCGCGGCCCCAGCCCTGTTCCTCGTTGATGCCGCCGCCGAGCGTGTACATGACGGTGTCGAGGTCGGGGCAGACCCGCAGCCCGAACAGGGTGATGTCGTCGCCGGTGTTGCCGATAACGGTGATCGTGGAGTCGGACAGGGCGGGCGTGCGGTTGAGGTGGGCGCGCAAACCACGCAAGAAGCGTGCTCCGCCCACTCCACCGGCCAAGGCGGTGATGCGCATGGCGGCAGTCTGTCAGGGCGAGTCGAAACCGTCTGTCGGGGTGGGTCGAGACCGACTGCCGGGACGTGGCCCCGGTTGGTGATTTCGGTCGTGTTTGAGGCTGGAAGAGACCTGTGGGCGTTATGCGCTATTTGTCCCCCCAGACCAGATGTCCAATATCAGAGAACCGCTTGACTTCCACGTATGACACGCGTGTAATTCCATTGTTGTCATCCAACGGGAACGCCCGACGGGATCACTTCGGCGCAGAGCTCTTCCCAGCAGATTGTGAAGGCGGGATTGGCTATCGGTCGGGGGCCGCGCGCGGATTTTCCCGACAGGTTCGATCAACACTACTACTGGCGATTGTTGGGTCGAGGAGGGGCCGTGCGAGAGCTACAGCTGATCACGAACATGGAACTGATCCAAGCCGCCGAGGACGAGGGTGAGCTCTCCTGGCAGGAGCGCGCTTTGTGCGCGCAGACCGATCCCGAGGCGTTCTTCCCTGAGAAGGGCGGCTCCACCCGTGAGGCCAAGACGGTCTGTGTGGGTTGCGATGTGCGCGGCGAGTGCCTGGAGTACGCGCTCGCGCACGACGAGCGGTTCGGTATCTGGGGTGGGCTGTCCGAGCGCGAGCGTCGCAAGCTCAAGAAGCATGCGGTCTAGTCGCTTCGGCGACGCCGCGGGACTGTCCTGACCTGATGACGCTCGCCCCGCCCCGTGACGCGATCCACCAGCTCTCGCCGAACACGGAGACGTCGCCAACCAGCGATCAGGGGGTCCCGCGTCCTGCTGTGAGACCGGTCATTGTCACGGGAGTGCTGGTCGTCCATGACGGCGCGGCGTGGCTGAACGAGTGCCTGGACGCCCTAGGACTCCAGACGCGCCCGCTGGATCGGTTGGTCATCGTCGACACGGGCTCCACCGATGACAGCCGTTTGATTGCGGCCTCCCACGAACGGATCCGGCAGGCGATCGGCGACGTCCAGACGATCACCGCCACTCGCGGGAGCACCTTTGGTGATGCGGTGGGTCGCGCGGTGGACCACCTGCTTGCGAGGTCGGTGTGGTCCGTGGGGGCCATCGGCGGCGACCCCAGCCTCAACACATCGACGTTCGGCGGGCTCAGTCAGGGGGAGTGGCTCTGGCTGCTGCATGACGACAGCGCTGCCGAGCCCCGGGCCCTCGACCATCTGCTGGATGCGGCCCGCCGGTCACCCTCGGTCGGAGTCGCCGGCCCCAAGCTCACCACGTGGGACGACCCGTCGCGTCTGCTCCAGGTGGGGCAGCAGGTCACTCGTGCGGGGGGGCGCGCAGGAGGTCCGGCGCCTGGCGAGCCTGACCAGGGTCAGCATGACCACCGTGGCGACGTCCTGAGTGTCAACACCTCGGGGATGCTCATCCGGCGCGAGGTCTTCGACTCGATCGGTGGTTTCGACCCCAAGCTCGGGCAGTTCGGCGATGGACTGGATCTGTGTTGGAGGGCGCACCTGGCCGGTCATCGGGTCGTGGTCGTGCCCCGGGCACGCATGCGCGAAGCTGCGGCCACGGCGAACGGCGCGCGCTCGACCGGTTTCTCGGCCGACGCTGCCAGACGCCGCGACCGCAGCCATGGCCGTCAGGTTGCGCTTGCCAGAAGCTCCCCGTATGCCGTGCCCTTCCTTGCGCTCTGGATCGCTGCGGCCAGCCTCGTATCGGCGGCAGTCCTGCTCGTGGTCAAGCAGCCCCGGCGGGCCTGGGATGAGCTGGGCGACCTCGGGTCGTTGTTTTCGCCCTGGCGTCCGCTGGCGGCGCGGTGGCGGGCACGCGGCGTACGGCGGATCCGGCGTCGCGACCTGCGCGGGCTGTTCGTCTCGCCGCGAGACGGGTTCCACCAGGCGCTTGACGCGGTCCACGAGGCGGCCGAGACCCGGTCGGCGTCGTCCTCCGATGACCGCGTCGGCATCGCGCAGGCTCTGGAGACTGGGCCTGTCTCCGAGGACAGCGAGTCTCTTGAGGGGCTGCCGGTTGGAGTCGTCGCTCGAGTCGTGCGCCATCCCGGCTTCCTGGCAGTGCTGGTCGGCGCCCTGCTGTCGATCGCGACGTGGCGCTCGCTGATCGGGAAGCTCATCTCCCCCAACGGTCTTGGGGTGGCCGGCGGTGAGCTGTTCCCGGTGTCCGGCGATGCGTCCGGGCTCTGGCACGCATGGCTCGACGGGTGGCACGGGGCGGGCCTGGGAAATGCCATCGAGCCGGCTCCCTATCTGCCGGTCCTGTCGTCGGGGGCCTGGGTCGTCGAGCACCTGCCGTTCATCGATGCTCCCACCGCCTCGGTCGGGGTCGCGATCAGCTGGCTGCTGGCCGGGGCCATCCCCCTGTCCGCGTGGACGGCGTACCTCGCGGCTCGAGTCGCCACTCGGGCACCCTGGCCGCGGGCGTGGGCGGCGTTGGCCTGGGCGTCGCTGGCGACCCTGACCACAGCGCAGGCGAGCGGACGGTTGGGCGCCGTTGTCGCCCACATCCTGCTTCCCGTGGTGGCAGCCGGATTCGTCGGCGCCACACGGCGATCCACCCGTGCGTCGATGACCTTCGGCACCGCGCTGGCCATGGCCGTGCTCGGTGCCTTCAACCCTGTGCTGGCCTTGCTGGCGGCTGTCTTTGCTCTGGTGTTGATCGTCGTCGGGCACGGCACAACCCGTCTCCACGCCTTGCTGCTCCTGCTGGTCCCAGTCGGACTGTTGGGGCCGTGGATCCTGCGCCTGGTCGCTGACCCGCTTCTTCTGCTGGGCGGGCCGGGCCTGGCGCGCTGGCATGACGAGACCTCGGCGCCGTGGCAGCTCGCCCTGCTTCACCCGGGTGGTCCGGGTTCCTATCCGGTGCTGCTCTCGGCCCCGCTCGTCCTGGCGGGTGTCGTCGCGCTGATCCGGCGCGACAAGGTCTCCCGGGCGATGACCGCGCTTGCGTTTCTCGCGGTGTTTGGCATGGCACTTGGCTTGGCGTCTCCGCACGTCATCGCGGTCCTGATCCCTGCGGACATGGCCGGTTCGGGGGCACCGATCACCGTCTGGGCCGGCACCGGGCTCGACATCGCAGCGTTGGCGTTGATCGCGGCCGCAGTGCTCGGGTTCGACGGGCTGGCGGGTCGGCTCTCACACGCCGGCTTCGGTTGGCGTCAGGTCCTCGTCGCCCCTGTCGTCGTCGCAGCCGTCCTCGGCATGGTGGCGCGTGTCGCGTGGGCCGGCTGGCTCGGCGTCGGCCATACGGTGACCGCGACGACTCCCGGCATGCCCGCCGTCGCAGCAGACCAGGCCCAGGGGCCCGTGGGCAGCCGCCTCCTCGTCCTGAACCGTGATGCAGGCGTCATCGGCTATCGGCTGCTGGGCAGTGAGCCCGGCACGATTGTCCGCGACCTACCGACCGTTGCTGCTGAGCCTGACCCGCTTTTGGCCGCCACCGTCAAGATCGCGCTTGATGAGCGCGATGGGACGTCGGTCAACGCTGCGCGCAACATGCTCGCTGATCTTGGTGTGGGGTTCGTGGGGTTCCGGGGTGCGCCGACCGAGCCGTTGGTCCGACGACTTGACGCCACGGCGGGGTTGACCAGGCTCGGCGACAGCCAGGCGCTGATTCTGTGGAGAGTCCTGCCGCTCGCCAATGCGATGAGCTCGTCGCGGCTCCGGCTCGAGGACGCCACGGGCGTGCCGCTCCATTCGATTTCGGTCACCGGGGACCATGGTCAGACCGATGTGCGCGTCGGCGTGGCGACGGCTCGCGTGGCCGCCGTCGGTCGTCGACTAGTCGTGGCCGAGCCCCCCGGATGGGCAGACCACGCGCGGGTGATGTTCTCGGGGCGTGAGCTGACCGCTATCGGCGGCGGGGGGCAGCCGGCATACGACCTGCCCTCCAGCGCGGGTCGGCTCACCATCACTCTGGCGCCTTCCCACCCGTGGTGGCGTTGGGGGCAGCTGGGTCTTCTCCTGGCCGTTATCTTCCTGGCAGCGCCGTTCGGCTCGTCCCGTCGACGGAGGACCTCATGAGAGGTGTATTGCGCTCGCTCACCGTCGTGGTCGCAGGCTCCGGGCTGGTCCTTGGCGTGGCCTACCTGCCGGCACCGTTGAGCCTGGTACGCGGGACCAGCCATGCTTCGGCGACGACGCCGCGCGTGGAACCGATCACGCAGGCCCAGGCGATCTGCCCCGGACCTGAGGCGCTCGGCATCGCGGGCCTGACGGACTCACTGGCACAGGTGGTGTCCGTGACGGCCGCAGCCGCCCCGGACTCTGCCTTGCCGACAGGTCTTGCCGTCGGCCAGAACGCCGGAACCCTCACGATGAGCGGCCTGCCGACCGGTGGAACATGGGCCGCCCCGGTCACTGTGCGCGGCCAGACCACCTCGGCCACGATCTCCACGGCGCAGTCCGCATTGGTCGCAGGAGATGGTGCGATGGCACCGGGAACCGTTGCCACGCAACGCTCCTGGGTCACGAGCGGGGACAACCGTGGGCTGGTCACCGCCGCCTGTGTGCCGGCCGCGGCCTCCTCGTGGCTCATCGCAGGGGGTGGTGATCCGGGTCGTCGGGAACGCCTTGTCCTGACCAACCCCGGGCCAAACCCCGTGACGGTCGATCTCACCGTCCTCGGTGTCAACGGCCCGATCCAGTCGCCCAACGGCCATGGCCTGGTCGTCGGCCCGCGCGCGCGAACGGTCGTCCTGCTCGATGCCATCGCCGGGTCCGAGCCGTCGCCGGTTATCCACGTCGTCGTCCAGGGGGGCGAGGTCGCTGCCGTCCTGAGTGACGCCTGGCTCGATGGCGTCATCTCTCGTGGTGGCGACGACACGGCACCGGTGGCGGCACCGGCCCGTGAGCAGGTCATGGCGGGTGTGGCGATCGAGGGTCGAGCGACCCTTCGGATTGCCGTGCCGGGGGACGGTGAGGCCGTCGTCGAGGCGCGCGTGCTCACCGCAAGCGGCCCGAAACCCTTGGATGCCAACGGTGTGACACGCTTGGCGGCTCACAGCACGAAGGACGTCGATCTCAGCGCATTGCCACCGGACGCCTATGCCGTCCAGGTTCGGGCCGACGTACCAGTGGTTGCCGCAGCGATGATCGACCGACGACTGGCCCCCGGCGCTGCGTCCGATCTGGCCTGGTCTGGTGCTTCTGCGCCAATCACGACATTGGCCGGAATGGCTCTGGATCGCAAGGCATTGGACGGGCCAGGAGGCACCGGACTCATGGGGCGACTTGAGCTCGCGGCGACGTACCATCCTGCGTCGGTCCAGGTGACGACGGTGGATGCCACTGGCCAGGCCAGCACGAAAGAGGTTGCCATTGGGGCAGATTCGGTGTCTTCGCTGGCGTTGGACGGCGCCACGTCCGTGTGGGTCACTCCTCTGACAGGTGGCGTCCGGGCTGCCGTCCTGACGTGGGTCACCGCCGCCGACGGAACGTTGTTGAGCGTGACGCCGCTGGCGGATCTCACCTTGACTTCCACCTCAGTCCGGCTGCGAGAGCTGCGCAACTGAGCGCTGGCGAGACCTCTTCGCCGCTGGTGAGACCTAGTCGCCGTCGGGGTCGTAGCCCTCGTCGAGCTCACGTGGGTCGACACCCAACAGCGACGCAGCCTGCTCGACGACCACGTCGTTGACCAAGGCCGCGAGCTCGCGGGAGTCGGTGGCCCTGGTCTCGACGGGCCGCCGATAGACCACGATGCGCGCAGGCATCTTGCCCTGCGCGGCAAACAGCCGACCCAGGGGCACATCCGAGGACTCCCACGGCGCGGGATCGCTGGGCGGCACGTCCTCAACCGCGAACTCCGCGTCACCCAACGGCCGCCCGAGGCGCTGCTCGATCCGGGCTGCAGCGTCGAGCACGAGCTCGTCGAACTGCTCGGCTCGCGTGGCCATCGCGGGCACCGGCGGCCAGGCCATCGGGCCCCGCAGACCTCGGCCGTGACGGTCCCGACGAGGCCGTATCGGGGCGCTCGCAGAGGTCATGACTCAACATTACGGCGTGGTGTGTGCGGGGTGTCGGTGATGGGGAATACAGTCCATCCGTGAGTCTGTCGCGTCAGTGTTCCCGCACCGCCTGTTCCGGTGGCGCCATTGCGACGTTGACGTACGTCTACTCAGACCAGACGGCTGTCCTGGGCCCGCTGGCAACTTTCGCCGAGCCGCACACCTACGACTTGTGCGCCGCGCACGCCGAGGGTCTGACCGTGCCACGTGGCTGGGACGCCATCCGCCTCGCAACGGAGTTCGTGGACCCCGGTCCCACCCAGGACGACCTGTTGGCTCTGGCGGATGCCGTGCGTGAAGCCGGACGGCCCCGCCAGGTCGCTGGGACCGCCGCCGCGAGCGCGCCGTACGAGGCCGACGAGAGTGGCACCATCGAGACCGGTCGGCGCGGCCACCTGCGGATCCTGCGCGATCGCTAGGCTTGAGCACGTGAGTGCTCCGATACTGTCCGAGTTCATCAAGGCCTATGACGTGCGCGGTCTGGTGCCGCAACAACTGAACGACGCCGTCGCGTTCGCGATCGGGTCGGCGTTCGCGCAGGTGGTTGCTCTGTCCGACGGCGCGACGTCGATCGTCATCGGGCACGACATGCGCGAGTCCTCGCCCGACCTTTCCCGAGCCTTCGCGGCAGGTGCATCCGTCAACGGCCTGGACGTCACCCTCATCGGGCTGTGCTCCACCGACGGCCTGTACTACGCGAGCGGCGCCCTCGACGTCCCCGGCGCCATGTTCACCGCCAGCCACAACCCCGCGCAATACAACGGCATCAAGCTCTGCCGTTCAGGCGCCCGCCCCGTCGGGCAGGACACCGGCCTGGGACAGATCAGGGACCTGGCCCAGTCATTGCTGGACTCCGATGCAGTGCCACAACCGGCGCCGACTGCGATCCCGGTCGACGCTCCCGCTGGCACCATCACCGAGCGCGACGTCCTCACCGACTATGCGGTCTTCCTGCGGGGGCTGGTTGACCTCCGGACGAACCGACCCCTGATGGTGGTCGTCGATGCCGGCAACGGCATGGGTGGTCACACGGTGCCCGCGGTGTTGGGCACCCAGAGCGGGCTGCCCGCGCTGCCGCTGACCGTCATACCGCTGTACTTCGAGCTGGACGGAACCTTCCCCAACCACGAGGCCAACCCGCTGGCGCCCGAGAACCTGGTCGACCTCCAGGCCGCGGTCGTTGCCCACGGTGCCGACCTCGGGCTCGCGTTCGACGGTGACGCCGATCGCTGCTTCGTGGTGGACGAGCGGGGCGAGCCGGTCAGCCCGTCGACGATCACGGCGCTGGTCGCGACCCGCGAGATCGCCAGGGAACGCGCAGCCGGGCGGGAGGCGAGGGTCGTATACAACGTGATCTCGTCCGCGGCCGTGCCGGAGATCGTTGCCGAGGCCGGCGCGACTGCCATCCGGACCAGGGTCGGGCATTCGTTCATCAAGGGCGAGATGGCGCGCCATCAGGCGGTATTCGGTGGCGAGCACTCTGGCCACTACTACTTCCGCGACTTCTGGTTCGCCGACACGGGCATGCTCGCGGCCATGCACGTTCTGGCCGCGTTGGGCGAGCAGGCGGGCCCGCTCTCCGAGCTGGGCGCCCGGTTCAGCCGGTATTCCGCTTCCGGCGAGATCAACTCGACCGTCGCCGATGCAGCGCTCGCCACCGGGAACGTGCGGGTATGGGCGCAGCAGTGGGCACGGGAACACGGGCAGGACGTGGCGTTCGACGACCTGGACGGGATGACGGTGACCCATCAGGGGACGCCGATGTGGTGGTTCAACCTGCGGGGCAGCAACACCGAGCCACTGTTGCGGCTCAACGTCGAGGCCTCGGATGAGGCGACGATGGCCCAAGTGCGCGATGATGTCTTGTCGGTCGTGCGAGGGGAGAAAGCCTGATGATCGAGCCGTGGCTGCGCGAGATCCTGCGATGCCCGCAGTGCAAGTCAACGCTGTCCGATGGCACCGGCCCGAGGGGCCCGGAGCTGCACTGCACCAATGCCGAGTGCCGCTTGGCATATCGCGTCGATGACGGCATCCCCGTGCTGTTGGTCGACGAATCCCGTTCACTCGCAGACTGATTCGGCGGTCGGGTCATGGCACCTCTGGTCGACGAAGCGCTCCTGAACGACCCTGAGCAGATGGCCGCCCGCGATTCCCGCGAGGTGTTGGTGGCGTTGGCCACGGCCGGGGCGCAGGTTCGTCAGGCCATCACGTTGTCGCGTGAGGCCGGGATCGAACGCGTGGCTGGCGGTGACCGCCCGCGCTCCGTTCTGGTGGCGTCACTGGGCGGCTCGGCCGTCGTGGCCAACGTGCTGGAGCTCTTGGCCGAGCCCGGGTCGCCGGTGCCGGTGACCGTTCGGCGAAACCTGCCGCTGCCGGGCTGGGTCGGTCCGCTGGATCTTGTGGTGGCAGTGTCGCTCTCTGGCCGAGCCCCTGGGCCGCTTGCCGTCGCGGCCGAAGCCGCCCGGCGAGGTGCCTCGATACTGACCGTGGGAGCGGCCGACTCGCCGCTGGCCGAGGTGTGCGCGCGGGCGCGGGGCGTGCACATCGCCGTTGCGCGGGGCGCGACCTCGTCACGAGCTGCGCTGTGGTCGCTGCTCACGCCGGTCGTCATGGCTGCCCACGAGCTGGGGTTGCTCGAGGCCGGAGAGTCTGTGCTTTTCGAAACCGCCGATCGGCTGGACATGCACGCCGAGGCCTGTCGTCCGCGGTCTGAGTCGTTCGTCAATCCCGCCAAGATCCTGGCGATCGAGCTTGGTGAGACGATTCCCGTCGTCCTGGGCGATGGCCCGCTCAACGGTGTCGCGGCGTCGCGGGCCGCCTCGATGTTGTCCCGCACGGCACGCATCCCCGCCACCTACGGCGAGCTCCCCGACGCCGCCTCACAGATCGTGGCCAGCTTTGACGGCCCGTTCACTGCCGGTGGTGGTCGTGGGGCTGGGGTCCGGGAGTCGGCACCGGACATCTTCGCCGATCCCTTCCTGGACGGGCCGGCTCAACCACGACTCGGGCTACTCATGCTGCGCGATGCGCCTCAGGAACCGCCAACTCGCGAATGGGAAGAAGCGGAGGCGCTCACCAATGCAGTCGTGCAGACCGCCCATGACGCGGGGGTCCGCGTGCTGACGGTGGCGGCGGAGCCTGGTCACCCGTTGGTGCGGTTGGCTGGTCAGATCGCCCAGACAGACTTCGCCGCGACGTATCTCGCCATCGGTCTCGGTCTCGACCCTGCGGTGTCACCTCACGTTGCCGATCTGCGGGACCGCACCCGCGGCTGAGCTGTGGGACGGCACATCACCTGCGAGGTCGATGCTGCCAGCCCGGAGAAGGACCGGGCTGTCGACCCGCAATAGGCTGGCACGCATGTCAGTTGAGGGTGGGACCAGGGCGATCGTGGCGGCGCTGTTGGCCAACACCGGTATCGCGATCACGAAGTTCGCCGCCTTCTTGCTGACCGGCTCGAGCTCGATGCTGGCCGAGTCGGTGCACTCCCTGGCCGACTCGGGCAACCAGGGTCTGTTGCTGATCGGTGGCAAGAGGAGCCGGCGCGAGGCCACACCACTTCACCCGTTCGGCTACGGCCGCGAGCGGTACGTCTACGCGTTCATCGTCTCGATCGTGCTGTTCACCGTCGGCGGGCTGTTCGCGCTCTACGAGGCATGGCACAAGCTTCAGCACCCCGAGCCAATTACCGGCACATGGTGGTGGATGCCGATCGCTGTGTTGCTGATCGCGATTGCGCTCGAAGGTTTCTCCTTTCGTACCGCCATCACCGAAAGCAACCATGTCCGCGGCCGGCGTTCGTGGACGGAGTTCATCCGCACAGCCAAGGCGCCCGAGCTGCCCGTCATCCTGCTCGAGGACCTGGCCGCCCTGTTCGGTCTGGTGTTCGCGCTGTTCGGCGTCAGCATGACTTTGGCCACCGACGACGGGGTCTGGGACGCGGTCGGGACCGCGCTGATCGGCGCGCTGTTGGTGACCGTGGCGATCGTCCTCTCCATCGAGATGAAGTCGCTTCTACTCGGCGAGGCCGCCACCTAGTCCAGGGTCTTGGCCATCAAGGCTGCGCTCGAGGGCGACGGGGAGTCAGCCGTCGAGCGCGTCATCCACCTCCGCACGCTGCACCTCGGGCCCGAGGAGCTGCTCGTCGGCGCCAAGCTTGCGGTGGGCCGGCTTGAGCATGCTGACCAGATCGCGGCGGCCATCGACGCTGCCGAGCAACGAGCACGCGAGGCCGTGCCCGGGTTGCGTCTGGTGATGTACCTCGAGCCCGATGTCGACCGTGGAGCCTCGGGCCCTGTCTCCTGGCAACACGCGAAAGACTGACTTTCGTCCTAGACTGGGGGCACTGCCGGCGTGGGTGATAACCCACGATGCGCCCAGAGGGGCTACGCCGGGTCAGCCCACCAATGACTCACAGTCAATGAACAGGGAGAGTTTTCCTATGCCTTTCGACTACAAGGTTCGCGACCTGGGCCTCGCCGAGGCCGGCCGTCACCAACTGCGTCTGGCCGAGCATGAGATGCCCGGTCTGATGGCGCTGCGCGAAGAGTTCGGCACCAGCAAGCCCCTCACGGGCGCGAGGATCGCCGGCTCGCTGCACATGACCGTGCAGACTGCCGTTCTCATCGAGACCCTCACCGCCCTTGGCGCGCAGGTTCGCTGGGCCTCCTGCAACATCTACTCGACCCAGGACGAGGCGGCTGCTGCTGCCGTCGTAGGCCCGCACGGCACCCCGGATGACCTTCAGGGTGTTCCGGTGTTTGCCTGGAAGGACGAGACGCTGCCGGAGTACTGGTGGTGTACCGAGCAGATCCTGACCTGGCCCGCTGATGCCTCAGGGTCGACCGGCCCGAACATGATCCTGGACGACGGCGGGGACGCCACCCTCCTGATCCACAACGGAGTCGCCTGGGAAGCTGCAGGAGTGGTCCCCACTGCCCAGGAGGACGACCCCGAGGACTGGCAGGTCGTCCTCGAGACGGTCCGTAACACCATGGCGGCAGACCCCACCAAATGGACCACCGTCGCCGCTGGCATCAAGGGTGTCACCGAGGAGACCACCACCGGCGTGCACCGTCTGTATGAGATGCAGAAGACCGGCCGGCTCCTCTTCCCTGCGATCAACGTCAACGACTCGGTCACCAAGTCCAAGTTCGACAACAAGTACGGGGTCCGTCACTCGCTGATCGACGGGCTCAACCGGGCCACCGACGTCCTGATCGGCGGCAAGGTGGCTGTCGTGGCCGGCTACGGCGACGTGGGCAAAGGCTGCGCCGAGTCGCTGCGCGGCCAGGGCGCTCGCGTCATCGTCACAGAGATCGACCCGATCTGCGCGCTACAGGCCGCGATGGACGGCTATCAGGTCGCCACGATGGAGGACGTCATCGACACCGCCGACATCTTCATTACCGGGACCGGATGCTTCAACGTCCTGACCGCCGACCAGATTCGCCGGATGAAGGACAAGGCCATCGTCGGCAACATCGGTCACTTCGACAACGAGATCGACATCGCCGGCCTGGCCAAGATCTCGGGGATCACCAAGACCGAGATCAAGCCGCAGGTCCACGAGTGGACGTTCCCCGGAGATGACGCGGGCAAGTCCCGTTCGGTCATCGTGCTGTCCGAGGGCCGTTTGCTCAACCTCGGCAACGCGACCGGTCACCCGAGCTTCGTCATGTCGAACTCGTTCACCAACCAGACGATGGCCCAGATCGAGCTGTGGACCAAGCCGGGTGACTACAAGAACGAGGTGTACGTGCTGCCCAAGCACCTCGACGAAAAGGTCGCGCGCCTGCACCTGGACGCCCTGGGGGTTCGGCTCACCGAGCTGACCAAGGTCCAGGCCGAGTACCTCGGCGTCGACGTCGCCGGCCCCTACAAGGCCGACAGCTACCGCTACTGACCGACCTGCGTTTGTAGACGCAACAACAACACCAGGTATGCCACCCGCTCACCTGAGCGGGTGGCATACCTCGTTTCTATGAGTGTGTCCCTGCGCCATCGGCCAAACGGACGAGGGGCGGTGGGCCGATTGGCCGAGATTTCCTCCAGGGCGGCTGATCCTGTCCGCAAGGCTGTTCGGCGGGGACGCATCCCTGTCACGCTGACGTCGCGACGAGGGATTCCCTTGTCCTGAGAAGGCTCGGGTAGCAGGGGAATGGGTGCTCGCATGCAAAGCAAACTCGTCAAGGCGCTCGTGGGAACTGTCGTTGCGGTGCTGCTGGTGCCGCTTGTGGGAATCAGCACGCCCGCGTACGCCGCTGTCGGAACCCCCGTTCTGACCAGCCCGGCCTCCGACGCCACGGTGACCGCCAACCCCGTCCTGAGCTGGAACCGCCTCAACGGCGCAGTGAAGTACGAGGTCCAGGTCGCGAGCTCCTCGGCCTTCCTCGCCCCGTTGAAGTTCAGCGCGTCGACCCTCAACAGCCGTGCGACGCCGCCAGCAGACCTGGCTGTTGGCACCTGGTGGTGGCGGGTCCGTGCCATCGACTCGGCGAATGTTGCCGGCGCCTTTGTGGTTTCGACGTTCAGCAAGGTGGCTGCCGCTGCACCTGTGGTGCTCACCCCGATCGATCTGGCCGTCCTTCACTACCCCACTGACCCGCTGGTCTACTCGTGGCAACCCATGGCCGGCGCCAAGACCTATGAGGTCCAGATCGACGACGACGTGAACTTTGTCGGCGCCCCAGCAGCTGTCTCGACCAACAACACTCGCTATGTCCCGACCAGTCCACCGACGTTCAACACGATCTTCTTCTGGCATGTCCGCGGTGTCTCCGCCCAGGGCGTGCCCACGCAGTGGTCCGTGCCGCGGTCCAACCAGATGACCTGGGCCAGCCTGCCGCCCGTCCTGCTGTCACCTCCGTCCACGAACACCGTCACGATCGAGGAGATCGTCCTTGACTGGCAGCCGGTGATCGGCGCCAGTGCGTACGAGCTGCAGATCAGCCTGGACAACCAGTTCAACGCCCCTATTGGTGGGCCACGCATTGTGCGTGCCACGACTTTCGCTCCTAACCCAACCCTGCCCAACGGCGCCTACTTCTGGCGGGTTCGGGCTCTGAGCACCTCTGCTGTGCCCGAGCCCGGTGTCTGGTCGGAGATCCGGACGTTCACCCGCGCCTGGCCTGCGCAGTCCGGCGTCACACGTCCCCGAGGCACCGATGGAGCGGGCAATGGGCTGCTACCGCAGGTCCAGCTCCTCCTCCCGGCAAACGACGACTTCTCGTTGTCCGAGCCGAACTTCACCTGGACCCCTCAGCGAGAAGCCTCCAACTATCGGTTCGAGGTCGGGACAGATCCCAACTTCTCTCCGCTGACGTTCGACGCCTGTCTGACCAACCACACGGCCTTCACGCCGTTCAGCCAACCTCCGGCACTGCCGCCAAACGTGCCATCGACACCATCATGTTCGCCGTCCAGGATCTCGGCCGGCCAGGTGCTCTACTGGCGAGTTCAAGCTCTGGATGGGTTGGTTGACGGCGTGTGGAGCGGGGTGCGCCGATTCCAGTACGACCCCACGGTGCCGTTCATCACCCAGACGTCACCGACGAACGGGGCGATAGTCAACGGGGCACCGGTTCTGAGGTGGCAGTCCATAAAGAACATCTCGCAATACAAGGTCACGATCGCCCCCAGCGACGCCAAGTGCGCCAGTGCCCCCATCACTGCCTTCACCTACAACACGGTCTACGTTCCTGAGGCGCTGAAGACGACCTGTGTGGGATCCATCGCCTGGACCGTCCAGGCGGTCGAGAGCTCGGGTGCCGTGAGCCGGCTGGTCGCGCCCTCGGGCTGGCCTGCGTTCACCCTAGGGACTCAGCCGGCTGCAGGCTTGTCCGTTGATCCTGTGGTGACGACAGACATCGATGGTGACTCGTCGACCCCTCTGGTGGACCTGTTTACACCACCCTTGATGCAGTGGAGCCGGGTCACGAATGCGACGCACTACAGGGTCTTCGCCTCGATCGCCGGCGCCAACTCCTATAAACCGATGAACGCTTCGACCAACTGGCAGGCATTCGTCTACACCGGCTTGAACTCCACAATGGGAGTGCTGCTCGACGGCAGCTACGACTTCTACGTCGAGGCCTACTCGTCCACCAACCTTGTGCTGGGCGATTCGGCGGTCTCACAGTTCCAGGTGGACTACAACCCCGTTCCCACACTCCTGAGTCCGACGAACTGCCTCTCGGCGCAGACCTGTACGTCCGTTAACGACACCCCGACCCTGGACTGGGATTCTGTGCCGTTCGCGGGCTCCTACCTGGTCTACCTGGCGAACGACCCCAACTTCACCAACATCACGCATGTATGGCGGACCAGCTACAGCCAGCTCACGCCGCTGGAGTCCTTGCCGGACAGCCAGGCCGGGCAGGCGACGTACTGGTTCATCCGTCCGTGTTTCACCCCCACCGCATGCGCTCCATTCGATCCCAGCGTGTACCCACGTGCTTTTGCCTTCCGGAAGACCTCGGAGCCGATCCAGGCTCTGACACCGGCGGCCACCACCCCGGTCACCGTCGTCGCCAACGAGGTCACGTTCACCTGGAAGGACTACCTGTCCACCGAGAACGCCCTCTCGCCGACCGGCTCCGTCACCCAAGAAGCGGACAACTACCAGGTGCAGGTGTCCACGACGGACACGTTCACGAACATCATCGACACGAGCCCGTTGGTGGACCAGACCACCTACACGGCCCAGACCACCACCTATCCCGACGGTCCGCTCTTCTGGCGGGTCCGCGCCTTTGACAACAGCGGCAACCCGCTGACCTACAGTTCCGGTACCAGAGAGTTCCGGAAGACCTCGAGTATCCCGTTCCTGACAGCCCCGACGTCTGGTTCACTCCAGAGTGGCGCTCCGCTCTTCAGCTGGAACCCGATGCCTTTCACGAACACCTATGCGATCGAGATCTACAAGAACCCCAGCGCCCCACTGGCGACTGCCAACCGGGTGGCCAGCATCACCACCCGGAGTACCGCAGCCATACCCACGGGGACGCTTCCCAAGGGCGACTACGGCTGGCGCGTCCAACGGATCGACGTCAACGGCAAGGCCGGCCCGTGGACTTCTATCGACAACATCGGCCTTCGCCTCTTCGCGGTGCAAGGGCCCGTGCCCGTGCTCCTGTCGCCGGTCAGCGGCACCACGATCGAGACCACGACACTGCTCATGCAATGGGCGGCAACGGCGGGTGCCAGCCGCTATCTCGCGGAGGCGAGCACGTCATCGACCTTCACGTCCTTGATCGACTCCGTCACCACGGACATGACCGCATGGGCTCCGGGACAGATCAGCCCCGCATGGCCCAACACCACGATCTACTGGCGCGTCTCGACCCTCGACGCCACGGGGCAGCGCCTCGCCACTTCCGCGGTCTGGAACATTGTCAAGAACTCCAGTACCTCAGGCGAGTTCACCTCAATCACCCCGAAGCGGCTCCTGGACACACGGCTCACCAAACGTCCCATCGGCCCCGGCGCGACGCTGACGTTCGATGTGACCGGCGGGTCGCTGACCGGGATTCCGGCAACCGGAGTCTCGTCCGTGGTCATGAACGTCACAGTGACGGCCCCGACTGCGGGCGGATACATCACGGTCTATCCTTCGAACGTAGCCCGACCGACGTCGTCGAATCTGAACTTCGTCGCCGGCCAGACGGTGCCGAACCTCGTAACGGTCGGCGTCGACCCCAATGGCAGGGTCAACATCTACAACAGCGCCGGTACCAGCCACGTGATTCTCGATATCGTGGGGTACTACTCGGGCGGGACCCTGCCTAGGGCAACACGGTTCGTCGCCGCGAACAGTCCGACGCGAATCCTCGACACCCGTGGCGGATCCGGCGTACCAGCCCAACCGCTCCGCCCCGCTGAAGCTCGACTGGTCGAGGTCGCGGGGCTGGGAGGTGTCCCAGTTGGCGCCACATCGGTGGTCATGAACGTCACCGCAGTTACGCCCACCGCGGCCGGATGGCTCACCGTTTACCCGGCAGGGGCAACGCGCCCGACGGCAAGCAACCTCAACTTCGTTACGAAGGTGACGGTCCCGAACCTGGTCAGCGTGCTACTGGGCACTGGCGGGGATGTGAGGCTGTTCAACTCCGCGGGCCTAACCAATGTCCTGTTTGACGTGGTCGGCTGGTACGTCGCCGGCGACCCTGCTGCGGGCGCACGCTTCAACCCGCTCACGCCTGGTCGCGTTCTCGATACCAGGCTCGCGGGAAGTGGTGGCAAGTTGGCGGTGTTCACCCCACGGGCAGTGCAAATCCGTGGAGTGAAGGGCGTTCCCAACTCGACCAGCGTTGTCGCGGTCGTGGTCAACGTCACCGTGACCCAGCCGGTTGGCCCAGGATACGCGACCGTCTACCCCACAGGGACGACAGCGCCCACCGCCTCGAACCTCAACTACCTCAAGGGCCAGACCGTCCCCAACCTCGTGGTCGTGAGGGTCGGCGCCGATGGCAAGATCTATCTGCTGTCTCAGGCTTCCACCGATATGCTCATCGACGTCGTGGGGTGGTTCGGCGGGTAGCGAGCCCGGTAGAAGTGTCAGGAACGCCGACGCGGCCACGGCATCGCCGTTTGCTCACCTGAACGGGTGGCATGCCTCTGTCATCCGCAGAGTTGGCCTGGTTGCTCTTCTTCGCCGATCCGCAACCACAACCGCACGCGCCCGGCAACGTGTTCTGCATATTCTTCGCATGACATCTGATGCCGATTGTCTGGAGAGGCAACGTTGCAACAGTCGACTGCCGTCAGGAGACCGTCGCTGGCCTATGTGATCGTGACCAGCGTGGTTGTTGTCCTCCTCTGGCTTCGGTGGGGCGGCATCCGCAAGGGCATCTGGATCGATCTCGATGTCTACATTCGTGGAGCATCGGCAGTCATGCGCCACGAACCGCTGTACGGCATCAGCGTCCAAGGACAGCCCTTCACCTATCCGCCGTTCGCCGCGCTGCTCTTCGTCCCTCTCGAGCTGTTGGGAAACGTCGACGCCCGCTGGTTTCTGACAGCGGCCTCGATCGGCGGCTATGCCGTCGTCATCGCAGTGTGTGCCAAGCGCCTTCGCATGGGATTGGTGCCGACCGTCTTGGTCGCTCTGGCTGGTCTGGCCTTCGAGCCGTTCGCGCGAAACATGCTCCTGGGGCAGATCAACATTGTCCTGGTGGCCATGGTCGTCGTTGACTGTTTCGTGGTTCCGACGCGCTACCGCGGGATGTTGATCGGCATCGCCGCCGGCATCAAGCTCGTGCCAGGTGCCTTCATCCTCTTCCTGTTGCTCAAACGCGAGTGGACGGCTGCGCTTCGGTGTGCGGCTGCGTTCGCCGTCACCGTTGGGCTGGGCGCTGCGTTTGCGCCACACGACTCATGGCAGTTCTGGAGCGGCGGTTTCATCAACCTGCCGCGCTTTGGCGAGGACGCCGCAGTCCGGGGCGACAACCAGTCCCTGACTGGTGCCGTAATGCGACTCACTCATGACGTCTCGCCGCCATTCTTCCTACTACTTCTTCTCTCCGTCGGCGTCATGATGCTTGGCCTGATCGCGGCGAAGCGCCAGATCGACTCGGGCAATGAAGTCGCAGGGCTGGTGTGCATTGCCTTCGCCTCGCTGCTGGCCTCTCCGATCTCGTGGACCCACCATTGGGTCTGGGCCGTGATCGCTCTGTTGGTCCTCGTTCGGGGCCACCACCGAGTCGTCGCCGGGTTTATTGGCGCGATATTCGTGGTCGGACCGATGTGGTTCACCCCACGCGGACAGCTGCTGGAGCTCAGACACAACTGGTGGCAGGTCGCCGCGTGCGTGTCGTACGTGGCTGTCGGGTTGACTATCTTGATCTTCTTCGCGACGGTTCGACAACGCTTCCCCGTTCGCGAGGCTCCGGTATGGGACGATGCAGCAGGTGGAGATCCCCCAGGCGGAAGGACATTTGGTGAAGCATCGCGTACTCATCGTCGATGACGACCTGGCGCTGTCCGAGATGCTGGGGATTGTCCTGCGCAACGAGGGCCTGGACGTCGTGCTCTGTGCCGACGGATCCTCAGCGATGGCGATCTTTCGTGAGAGCCGCCCCGATATCGTGCTCTTGGACCTGATGCTGCCGGGGATCGACGGCATCGAGGTGTGCCGTCGGATCCGCGCCGAGTCCGGCACCCCGATCGTCATGCTGACCGCGCGCACCGACACCCTCGACGTCGTGGCCGGGCTGGAATCCGGTGCCGACGACTATGTCCTGAAGCCGTTCAAACCCCAGGAGCTCATCGCTCGGGTGAGGGCCCGGCTGCGCCGCAGCGACGAGCCGGAACCCGAGGGGCTTCAGATCGGCGACTTGAGCATCGACGTGGCGGGTCACTCGGTCAAACGTGATGGCAAGCCGTTGTCGTTGACACCGTTGGAGTTTGACCTTCTCGTCGCGCTGGCGCGGAAGCCCTGGCAGGTGTTCACCCGCGAGGTGCTCCTTGAGCAGGTGTGGGGCTATCGCCATGCCGGAGACACGCGCCTGGTCAACGTCCACGTCCAGCGTCTGCGCTCCAAGATCGAACGCGACCCTGAGAACCCCGAGATCGTCGTGACGGTTCGCGGCGTCGGCTACAAGGCCGGTCCCGCCTAGGTCATGGTCACGCCGAGTCGCTTGGTCAGGGTGACTCTGTCACGACTGGCCATCGCCACTGCCCGGCTGGTGCCATCCCTCCAGAAGCTGGCACGACGGACCCCGTCCGCGCTGTGGTCGACGGGCCGGTGGTTCCTGCACCTGTGGCGGGCATCCCTCCAGTTCCGGGTCATCATCTCGACGATGCTGCTCGGACTCGTCGTCGTCATGTTCCTGGGTACGTACCTCTATCAACGCATTGCCGATGGTCTGGTCAGCGACCGCATCCTCACCGCCCGTGCCGAAGCCACATCCCAAGCCAGCGCCGCACAGTCCCGGTTCGACTCGGCTGGACGAACGGACACGGTCAACCTCGCCCAGCTCGCCTTTGACGTCGTGGGGCAGGCGGCGTCCCCGGGGGCAGACCAGTCGCGCGAAGTGATCCTGACCCGCGCCAAGAACAACACCGGTCCTGCCAGCGTTCCCACCGTACTGTCCAGCGATGTGGGGCTCCCGAGCGTGCCGGCAAAGCTGCGCGACGCCATCGCAGCGGATCCTGGCCACCAGCAGGTTCAGCTCATCTCGATCAGCTCGTCCCAGGGGGTGCCGGTCTCTGCGGTGATCATCGGGTCGCGGGTGACCTTGCCGGTCGCTGGGCAGTACGAGCTGTACTTCGTGTTCCCGCTCGATCGCGAGCAGCAGACGTTGCAGGTCGTCGGCAGGACCTTCGCCCTGGGCGGTATCGCGCTGGTGCTCCTTGTGGGTGCGGTCGCCTTCGTCGTGACTCGCCTTGTCGTCGATCCGGTACGCCGGGCTGCGCTGGTCGCCCAACGCCTCTCTTCGGGTCGTCTGAATGAACGCATGCGGGCCCGCGGAGAGGATGACATCGCCAAGCTGGGGAAGTCTTTCAATGCCATGGCCGACAGCCTGCAGAAACAGATCCGCCAACTGGAGGATCTCTCGCGGGTGCAGCAGCGTTTCGTCTCGGACGTGTCCCACGAACTACGGACTCCCCTGACGACGATCCGCTTGGCGGGTGACCTGATCCACGACTCCCGAGGGGACTTCGACCCGTCGGTCGCGCGGTCGGCAGAACTGCTGCACACCGAGATTGACCGTTTCGAGTCCTTGTTGACAGACCTGCTGGAGATCAGCCGCTTCGACGCAGGGGCTGCGGTTCTCGATCTTGAAGCCACGGATCTGCGGCATACGACCGAGCGTGCCGTCCAGTCAGTCGCTGCGCTGGCCGCTCTCCGGGGCAGCCGCCTGGAGGTCATCCCGACCGAGGGTCCCTCTGTCGCTGAGATCGACCCGAGGCGAGTCGAACGAATCCTGCGCAACTTGCTGGTCAACGCGGTAGAGCATGGTGAGGGGCGGCCGGTGACGGTCCGGCTCGGCGTCAACCAGACCGCCGTTGCCGTGTCGGTGCGCGATTCCGGGGTGGGGCTGCGTCCGGGGGAGGCCGGACTGGTCTTCACGCGATTCTGGCGTGCCGATCCTGCTCGAGCTCGCACGAGCGGGGGCACCGGGCTGGGACTGGCGATCTCACACGACGACGCCCGCCTGCATGAGGGTTGGCTGCAGGCCTGGGGCGAGCCAGGCGTGGGTTCCTGTTTCCGTCTCACCCTGCCCAGGCGCACCGGTGTCCCCATCGAGCGTTCACCGCTCCCGCTCACACCCGACGAGGAACGCAGCGCCTCCGCCCAGGCACAGGCCACGGAATACCGCCCGGTCTCGCCTCCCGGGGGCGCGGAGACATGAGGAGTGTTCGGCCTGGTGTGGCCTGGGTCGCGGTAGTGGCGGCCGCAGCGTTGAGTGCATGCGGCGGACTGCCCACGGACAGCCCGGTGCAACCGGGTTCGCAGGTCGGGGAGGCTGCGGTGCAACCGATTCGGGTGCAGCCGGACGGCCCGACACCCGGGGCGACCCCGGATCAGATCGTGCGCGGCTTTCTGAGAGCCGGCGCTGGTGCAAGCTTCGACGATGACCACGCCATTGCGCGTTCCTTCTTCAGTGCAACAGTGAAGGACGAATGGCTCCCGAACTCCGGTGTTGAGGTCTACGCCGACGACTCTGCGCTCAAGGTCGAGCTGCTGACTCCGACGACGGTGCGCGTGTCAGCCTCGATCGTCGCTGAGGTCGACGACGCCGGCCGTTACCGTGAGACTCCGGCTGGCACCTCGGTGAAGGCCACTTTCGGGATGCAGAAGCTCGAAGTGGGTTGGCGAATCGCGTTGCCCCCGAAGGGGTTTGGCCTGTGGCTGAGTGCCAGAGATCTGGACCGCATCTATCGACCTTTCACGATCGCTTATGTCTCCAACTCCGCACGGGCGGTAGTGGGCGACCGGCGGTGGTTCCCGATCACCACCGGGCTGGCCACAACGTTGGCCCGTGCCCAGCTGGAACCTGTCCCGGCCTACCTGACCGGCGCCGCGCACACCGGCGTTCCCGCGAGGACGGTGCTGGCCGTTGACGCTGTGCCGATCCAGTCCGGCCGGGCCCTCGTGGATCTGTCGGCCATGGCGCTGACGGCCGACCCCGACCAGCGACGGGCCATGTGGGCCCAGTTCGTCGCGACGCTGATGCAGGTACCGTTGGTGACCCAGGTCTCGCTCCAGGTAGAGGGGGCTCGGTTGGACCTGCCTGGTATCCCGGATGACGTCTCGGTCTTGACGACGTTGGGTTACCAGATCGACACCTCGACCTCGACTACGACGGCTGTTCTGCGAGCGGGGTCGGAGTTGAGCAGGGTGTTCGCAGATCGTCCTCAGGATCAGCCGCGCGAGCCGGCGAAGCCGGCCACCGGCGCCGCCCTGCCCAAGATTCCGGCCGGGTGGGTATCCCTGGCGATGTCCTGGAACGGTCAGGAGATCGCAGGCATCGGCGGCGATCGCGGCGATCTTGCACGCTGGCAAGGAAATCAGATGTTCCAGCTGGCCCAGTTTGGCAGCGGGCTGACCAAACCGTCCTACGATTCGCTCAACGGACTGTGGGTCGCGGGGGAGGCTCGAGGAGCCACCAAGGTGTGGGTGATCGACACCGCGCTGAGCCCCGTCAAGGACGCCAAGCCGCGTGAGATCTCGGCCAAGTGGCTGGACAAACGCAGGGTGCTGGCGTTGAGAGTGGCCAGCGACAATCAGCGGGTCGCGATGGTCACCACTGACTTTGCTGGTGCCGACGTGCAGGTGATGGTTGCGGGGATCGTCCGCTCTGGCAACGGTGCCGCCCTTTCCCTGGCGGCTGAACCGCTTCAGGTTGGGTGGACGCTGACCGCTGCGACAGACCTTGCGTGGGCCGACGACAGCACCCTGGCGGTCGTTGGTCGGGTTGGTTCCAAGGCGGCATTGGCCCCATACCTGGTGGAGACCGGTAGCAAGATCACGGCGCTGCCGCCGATAGTCGGCCCGCGGCTGGTCACCAGCACTGGTGGCGTCAGAGGCGTTGTGGTGATTGCGGATCCGGGCAAGGTCCTGGCCCGCGCAGGCAACGGTTGGCAGCAGCTGCAGACCGGCACCGACTTCTTGATTCCGGGGGAGTAGGTCGGTCGGTGCATTCCAGCCTCGGGGTTCGCCAGGCTTCCGGTTGTTGCTAAGGAGCTCGCATAACGGTGAACCCCTGAGCAGTCTGCAGAGGAACCCAGTGCAGCTCTTCCTGCAACGTCAGGCGAAGCGGTGACTCGGAACGCAGCAGGGCGTAGGTCGGCTTGGTTTTGGCGAGGAAGTCCTGCCAACCCGGACCGGCCTCCGCAGTGCGCAGGTAGGCCTGGACGTATTCCTTGCTGAAGATCTCGGATCGCAGGTCCATGACCGAGATCAGCTGTGGTTCGCTCCAAAGGAGCCATCCGCTCATTGACCGGTCGTTGAAGACAACTGATCGGGCAGGGGCGGCGTCGAGGGTTTTCTGCAACTGGTCGGGAACCCCACCCGGCTTCTGGGCCACAACCCCCGTCACGGGAACAGCGATGACGGCGCAGGTGAGGATGAGCAGCGCCCAGAGCCGTTTCGATCTCCGCCCAGGCGGCTGCGGTGTCGTGTGTCGCAGCGACTGGAGTGCGGACGCGGCCAAAGGAGCGGCGATGATCGCCCCAACGGGAATGGTGCGCACCATAGCGAGCGTGGACACGACCGAGGCCATTGCCAGACCCAGTTTCCACCAAGGGGTCTTGTCCCCGGATCTGATCCAGCCGGCCGCGGCGCCAGCGATCATGACCAGCGTCAGGATGGCCACAAGACTGGTGCGCACCGGTGTGGGTTTCCAGTCTTGGATGAACTCCGTGGCGATCTGCGACACCTCGAACGGGGCGAGCAGCAGACGCGCACCGACCGGCGTCAGGGCGCAGACTCCGAGGCTTGCCAGTGGAACGATCATGAGCCGTGTGGCTGCACGAAGTGTGACCCGCCGGTCGAGCCACAAACCGACAATTACGACGATCCCGATCCCGATGCCGGTCAGCCAGAGGCCGTGGCTGTTGGCCCAGACCCACGTGAGTGGAATCAGCCACCAACGTGGACGGAGGTCTTCAGCGGTCCGCCAGGAGGCTCCCACCCAGATGGCCAACATGATGAAGCTGACCAGCTGAGGTCGCTCGCCCAGCCCGCCGCCGGTTGCGCTCAGGGCGGCCAAGGCGACAATGAGCGCCGGAACGGTGTCGGCGACGTGGCGCGTGCACCAGAGTATGGCGGTGAAGAGAAGCAAGATGGCCACACACCGGAGCCAGGCGACTGCAGGCAGCCCGAACCACTCGTAGCCCTGGAACGCGGCGATTTCGGGAAGCCACTGGCTCACAACGAACGGCCGCGTGGCGAACGGGTTCCAGGGATCGGTCCCGACGAATGCCCCACCGTTCAACAGGTACTCGCCGACCTTGAGATGCCACCAGGCATCGTTGTCGCTGACCGGGCGGATGCCCAGGTACATGACCGCAACGGCGCAGGCGATCGACACCATGGTCGGGACTCGCGCGCTTTCCCGTTGGGCGGTCATGGGCGGCGTCATGGCCGCCTCAGAAGCAGATATCCCGCGTCGGATCCGGTCGCGCGCCAGTGCGCTCGCTCCTGCAAGGCCGTTGACAAGGGCGAGTCATCCTCGAGCAGCGCGACGGTTGCGCCGCTGTCGTTGACGAAGTCGCGCCACGCCGGGCCGGCGGCCATTGTCTCGATGAACCGGCGGACGTATGCCGGGTCGAAGATCTCGATGCGGAGGTCCTCGACCGGCTTCAGGTTGGGCGCCGACCACAACAACCAGCCAGTCACGTCCCCCGTGGCAATCACCACCGTGCCGTTGGGAATCTCCTGTAGTTGGGCGGCGAGGCGCAGGGGCACACTCTCGGGTCGTTGAGCGACGGCACCGGCTAGCGGTACAGCGACGAGCAGGGCAGCGGCGGTGAGTCCGAGCCACGCCATCTGGGAGCGTCGCGATGACCGCGTCACGGGGGTTGCAAGCAAGTTCTGTACCTCTTGAGCCATGAGCGGCGCCGCGAGCACGGCGCCGATGGCCACGGTTCGTGCCATGGCAAGAGCGCAGATCAATGCGGCGACCAAGAGCCCGATCTGCCACCAGCGAGGCGTGCGTGCCGACCGCGCCCAGACGACTACGACAAAGCTGATCATCAACAGCGTGATGACCGTGGCCGGCAGGCGAATGTCAGAGGACTGCCATTCGCCGACAAAGTCGCGAGCATTGCTGCCAACGGTGAAGGGCGCCAGGAGCAGTTTCGGTCCGATGGGAGTCAGCCCGACTGCGCACAATGATGCAAGCGGCACCAGCAGGAGTCTGCGAAGTTGATAACCGCTGATCCGTCCGTCGAACGCGAGTCCGAGCCCGACGATGACACCCACGCCCACACCGACCAGCCAGAGGCCGTGGCAGGAAGCCCAGACCCAGGTGAGCGGTACGAGCCACCAGCGCGGTCGAAGGTCCTCGGTGGTGCGCCACCATGCGCCGAGGGTGATCGCGACGAAGATCAGGCTGATCATCTGAGGTCGCTCGGCGAGTCCGTCGTAGGCACCGAGCACCGCGATGAACGCAACCAAGATGGCAGCGATGGCGCCCGAGGTGCGACGGGTGGTCCATAGGACGGCAGTCAGGAGAATCAGGATCCCTGCACCGCGCAACCAGGCGATCCCTGGGGACCCGAATCGGTCGTAGGTCAGATAACCGATGATGGCTGGGAGCCACTCGGTGAGGACGTACTGCTTGGTCGCAAAGGGTGCCCACGGATCAGGGAAGCCGAAGCGGCCACCCTCGAGGAGGAACCGCCCGATCCGCAGGTGCAGCCAAGGGCTTGGGTCACTGATCGCCCGCACACCGAACATCGTGGTGGTCGCGACGACTGCCAGTGCCAGAGCGCCGGCGAAGAGAGAAGCACGCTGGTGTAGCCGGCTCAAGAGGCGGGTCGCGGGGGTGTTCGGGGGCACGGTACGAGTATCGACACTCCAGCAGCTGAAACCGCGCATCTCGCCGCGCATCAGCCGTTCGGCCCATGACTTGGTCGTACTTTCGTCGGTAAACGTCAACAGGTTCAGTCGATGTGTCTGATCAGGGCCAGGCCGCAATGTTGGTACGTCGGGGCTCAGCCTCGGAATTTGCCTCGAGATTCAACGCCCAAGCCCTGGAAGGGGAACGAAATGCTTACTCAGATGATCAAGTTCCAGAACAAGCTCGCTCAGATTCGTGACGATCGCGGTGCCACGGCCGTTGAGTACGGCCTCATGGTTGCGCTCATCGCTGTCGTCATCATCATTGCGGTCACCGCACTTGGGACCAACCTCACCAGCATCTTCCAGACGACTGCTGACGCTGTCTGATCCGACCGCTTCTTGCGGGCTTGGGCTCGCACTGGTTCGGCGCGGTGGCCCAAACCGTGTGTCTGTCCCACCCGCGCCACGCCACCGGTCGTGGTTTGCCTACGGTCGCCGCGCACAGGCCCCGTCTCATCTGCGTCGCCCCACGGAAAGGGGACGTCAATGTTGCGTCGATTCGACCGCCTTCGTGGTCGAGGCCCAGAACGCGGTGCGACTGCGGTTGAGTACGGGCTCATGGTTGGGTTGATTGCTGTGGTGATTGTCATCGCCGTGGTTGCTTTTGGTTCGTCCGTCGAAGGCCTGTTCAACGCGGTCATTGCAAACCCGCCCTTCAACAACTAAGACGTGAGGTCAGGTGGTGATTGTGAAGAACTTGACTCGGACGTCGCGCCGGGACGGTAGAGACAATATCGAACACAAGCGGGCCCGGGGGGCCCGGCGGCCCCCCCCGGGGCGGGGGGGGGGGGGGTGTGGGGGGGGGTATGTGTTAGTTGGTGTGGTTTTGTTTGTTAGTGAGGGTGAGAGAATGTGTTGATAGGAGTAAG
>JABBOX010000169.1 GCA_012927555.1 Phycicoccus sp. | reverse complement strand
GCGGCCCCACCACGCCGCCGTCCGCGACCCCCGACACCGAGGAACGCCTGGGAATCTGGGCCGAGCGGACCCTGCCCACCCGGCTGCTCGGAGCTGCACCCGCCCGAGACCTGGCAATCCTGCGCCGTACCCCGGCGCAGTTCTACGGCCGCAGGGTCTCCTATGGACTGCTCGGCCTCGTCCTGCCCTCCCTGTTGACCGGGTTCTTCGCCCTGCTGGGCATCCGGTTGCCGGGCGTCGTCCCGGTCGGCGGCACCGCGCTTCTGGGTGCGCTGATGTTCATGGCGCCGTCGCGGGACATCGCCGAAGAGGCCAAGCGGGCGCGCGCCGAATGCGCCCGGGCGTTGAGCGCCTACATCGAGCTGTGCGCCCTGGAACGCAACAGTGGCGCCGGGGCGACCGTCGCGCTGGCGAGTGCGGCCGAGATCGGTGACTCGTGGGTATTCAGACGTATCCGCGAGGAGCTGGCCCGCGCCCGGTACAACGGCCAACCGCCCTGGGACGCGCTCAACGAGCTGTCGGACACCCTCGGCCTGCCCGAGCTGGGCGACGTCGCCCACATCATGCGGCTGGCCGGCGACGAGAACTCCGAGGTCTACCGGTCGCTGCGCGCCCGCAGCGCCACGGTGCGCAGCAGCCTGCTGTCCGAGGAACTGGCCGAGGCCAATGTCGTCGAGGAGCGCATGTACGTGCCCGGGTCATTTCTCGGGCTGGTGTTCCTCGCCCTGCTGATGGCACCGTCCCTGCTGCGTCTGTTCGGCATGTAACGCACCGCACTGCCCGCCACGAGGAAGGAACGCACGATGCCGCACCACCTGATCGCTACCCTGCTCACCTTCGGGTTGACCCTGCGCGACCGCGCCCGGACCGCCCTGACCCGCGCCGACGACGCGGGGGCCAGCACGATCGAGATCGTGTTCTGGGCCGTCGGTCTGCTCGCCCTCGCCGGGCTCGTCTACGCCGCGATCCTGGCGTTCGTGAACAGCAAGATCCCGGGGATCAGCTGAGTGCCGTGCGGCACCGTCGAGCCGAGGTGGGGCGCCATCGGGCGCGTGCTGCTCCGGCGCGCCCACCGAACGACCGCGGTTCGGCAACCCTGCAGATCGTCGTGCTGATGCCGGCGCTGTTTCTGCTCATGTTCACCGGCATGCAGGCTGCGCTGATCTACCACGCCCGCACGGTGGCGATCGCCGCCGCGCAGGAGGGTGCGCGCACGGCCGCCGCGCAGTACTCGTCGGCCGCGGCCGGAGACGTCGCTGCGGAGCAGTTCATCGCCTCCGCGGGGGGTGAGGACGTGCTGCGTGGTGTCACGGTCACGGCGACGAGAGACGCGACGACCGCCTCGGTGGTCGTGGCAGGCGCGACGATGAGCGTGGTCCCGGGCTGGACACCACAGATCGTCCAGAGCGCCTCGGCACCCGTCGAGCGGGTGACCGGATGATGCCCCTGCTCACTCGCGCTCGCCGACGTCGCAGCGGCCCACCCTCGGACGAGGGGTCGACCGTCGTCGAGGTCGTCATCCTCGCCCCGGCGCTTGCCCTGTTCCTCGGGCTCATCATCGCCGGCGGGCGGCTCGCCGTCGCCCACCAGGCGGTGGAGGCCGCAGCCGCCCAGGCCGCACGAGCGGCATCCATCGCCCGCACCCAGGACGAGGCGCTGACCGCGGCCCAGTCAGCGGCCACCTCCGCGCTGGGTGCTCAGGGACTGAACTGCGTTGCCAGCGAGGTGACCGTCGACGTCGCCGGCTTCGCGACACCTGCCGGAACTCCGGCTTCGGTCGGGGCGACCGTGACGTGCCAGGTGTCCCTCGCCGACACCCTGCCCGGTCTCCCCGGGTCGCTCAGCGTCACCGCCACCGTCCGCTCGGCCCTCGACACGTACCGAGAACGGTGACCGCCGTGCCCACCACCGTGATGCGCCGCGGGTTGGCGCAGGACGATCCCGAGCGTGGCTCGGTGACCATCTGGATGATCACGACCGCGCTGACGATGGTCCTGCTGGTCGGGCTCGCGGTCGACCTGGGTGGCCAGGTGCTCGCGAAGCAGCACGCCCAGGTCGTCGCGTTCGAGGCGGCGCGCGCCGGCGGTCAGCGGCTCCAGGGCGCCGCAGCTGTGCTCGGCCAAGCTGCGGTGGTCGACCCGGCCGGGGCGGTCGCGGCGGCCTCGACCTACATCGCGGGAACGCCCGAGGTCACCGGTACGGCCAGGGTCGTCGGGACCCGCGTCGTGGTGGACACCACGACGACCTACCAGACCCGGTTCCTGTCGATCATTGGGATCCAAGAACTGACCGTCACCGGCCACGCCGAGGCGCAGACCGTCCGCGCCGTGGAGGGAGTCGTCCGATGAGACTGCGCGCCCGCCTGGTCGGCCTCGTCGCCAGCGTCCTGCTGATCGGCGTCGTGGTCGCGGTCCCGGCAGCCCTCCTTCGGGTCGGCGTCGACCTGATCCCGAGCGAGCTGCCCACCCTCGGGCAGATCTGGACCGCCCTGCGGTCGCCCGACGACGGCACCCTTGTGCTTCAGGCCGTCACGTTCGTCGCATGGCTGGCTTGGGTGGTCCTGAGCGTGGCCATCTTGCTCGAGGTGGTCGCTCGCATGCGTGGGGTGCGCGCGCCGCGCATCCCGGGCCTGCACGTTCCGCAGCTCGCGGCGCGACAGCTCGTGAGCGCTGCGGCCCTGCTGTTCGTGGCCATCCCCTCGGTGGGCATGACCGCGGTTGGGGCTGCCCCGGCCGACGCTGCCATGGCGCACCACGTCGTCGACGCGCCCGTGAGGGTCGAGTCTCGAGAGGTTGACACCGGACACGCGTCGGCGGTCGAGTGGTCCACCTACACGGTCCAGCCCGGCGACAGCCTGTCGGCAATCGCCCGAGACCAGCTCGGCGATGCCGACCGGTGGCCAGAGCTGGTCGACCTCAATCCGGTCGTGGCCGACGACCCGGATCTGATCTACGCGGGCACCGTGCTGCTGCTGCCCGCGCGTATCGCACCCCCAGCACTGGTGACGAACCCCCACACCTACACCGTGCGACCGAGCGACACCCTGTCGAGCATCGCCGCCCGTGAGCTCGGCGACGCCGAGCGGTACCCGGAGATCTTCGAGGCCAGCAAGAACACCGTCCAGCCCGACGGGCGGCAGGTGACCGACCCGGACGTGATCGACGTCGGCCAGCTGCTGACCATCCCCGGCTCTGCGGCGCCGCTCGCCGCCACGACTGACGCAGCGCCCGTCACAGCGGCTCCCGCGCTCGGGACCGAGCCGACGCCGACCGTCGTCGTGCCCGAGCCCAGCGAGGTGCCGACGAGCACGTACGCGGGACCCGAGCCCGTTCCTGCCGGCGCCGCACAGATCGACGCACCGGAGCAGGACGACGAGGAGCGCTCCACCTCCGCGCCGTGGCTGCTCGCCGGCCTCACGGGTGGCGGCGCGATACTCGCGGGGTCGCTGCTCCTGCTGCGCGCTCGCCGCCGCCACGCCCAGTCCCGCGCCCGACGGCCGGGACGCACCGTTCCCGCTCCCGACGCTGTCCTCGCGCCGGTCGAGAAGACGATCAGCGCCGTCGGGGCGGTCACGGCACCGACGGTCGAGCACATGGACGATGTCCTGCGTCGCCTGGCCGCATCGGTCGCCCGGGACGGCGCGACCATGCCGGACCTGGCGGCCGTTGAGCTGACGGCGACCCACGTCGTCCTGCACCTGGCGACGCCGACCACGCTGGGCGCGCCGTGGCTCGGCAGCTCCGACGGGTACCACTGGCGCGTCCCGGCCGCCGCGCCGCTCGACGAGGTCGGACCCGACGTGACCGACCAGCCGGCGCCCTACCCGTTGCTGGCCACCATCGGGGTCGGGGACGACGAGGCGGTGTGGCTGCTCAACGTCGAAGACCTCGACGTGTCCATCACGGGCGACCCGACCTACGGACTGGACTTCGCGCGCTACCTCGTCGCCGAGGTCGCGTGCAACCCGTGGTCGGCGGGAGCCAGGGTCGAGTGCATCGGCGTCGGCTACGAGCTCGCGGAGCTCAACCCCGACCGGGTCCGGGTGCACGAGGGGCCCGCGGACGGCGGCGACCACCCGGTCGACGACGCCCTGGCCGAGGCCGTGCGCACACTCGACAACGCGGCCGCTGTCGGCGTCGACGTCGTCACCGCGCGGGCCACCCAGGCCGGTGCCGAAGCCTGGACCGCCCGATTGATCCTGCTCGACGCCTCGACTGCGCACCCCGCCCTCGACGAGCTGCTCGACCTCGTCCACGCCCACCCCGGACGCACGGGCACCTGCGTCGTCCTCAACGGCACACGACCGGACGCTCCCGGCATCGTGCTGGACGTCACCGCCGACGGGCGGCTCACCCTCGCCAGTGCGGGCCTCGACCTCGTCGCCGTCGGACTGACCAGCGACGAGGCGCAGGGGTGCGCAGCCCTCCTGGCCCAGAGCGAGCAGGTTGACGCCGTCGCCGTGCCCGTCGACGACCAAGCCACCGAGGGCTGGCGGTCCTTCGTCGACCAGTCCGGTGCCCTTCGGGACGAGCACACCCTGCCGCGAGAACCGCTTCCCGACACGGACCAGGGCGACGCCGGACCGGGTGTGCCGGCGGCGAGCAGCGTCCTGAGCGAGTCCGACGAGCTCTACCTGGAGGCAGCCGCCACGACGTCGGAGGACCTGCAGACCCTCGCGCCCCGGGTCGCGGCGACGGTGCGCCGCGACGTTGAGGATGCCGACCCCCGTCTGGACGAGGACGTCGCCGCGTGGTTCGCCGACTCCAGCCGCCTGCCGAAGCTGCGCCTGCTCGGTCCTGTGCGCGCCACCACCCGCGGCAAGCCCCTGCTCAAGCGCAAGCCGTACATGACCGAGCTGCTCACCTTCATCGCGCTGCATCCGCACGGTGCCACCCCGGGCGAGGTCTCCGACGCGTTCGGGATCACTCCGGCCAAGGTCCGCGAGTACGTCCGCCTGGTGCGCGAATGGCTCGGCACCAACCCCCGCACCGGGGAGCCGCACCTGCCCGACGCCCGCCTCGCGCACGGGGCACTGCATCGCGGGACCGCGGTGTACGAAGTGGTCGACCTGCTCGTCGACCTCGACCTGTTCCGCCGCCTCCGTGGCCGGGGGCAGGCGCGCGGCGTCGACGGCATCGAGGACCTGCGCACCGCCCTGCGACTCGTCGAGGGTCGCCCCTTCGACGCCCCGGTTCAGCGACGAGCCGGCGGCGGGTGGACCTGGCTCGTCGACGGCGACCGGCTCGACGAACACGCGGTGGTCGCCGTCGTCGACGTCGCCCACCTCGTCGTCACGCACGCCCTCGCCACGGGCAATCTGGCCGCTGCGCGTATGGCCGCCGAGACGGCGGCCATGGCGGCTCCGTTCGAGGAGATCCCGCGGCTGGACCTGGCTGCGGTGGCCACCGCGGAGGGACGCCACGCCGAGGTGCGACGCATCGTCCGCGACGAGATCGCCAACCGCACCGACGACGAGGGTGCGCCGCCCGACCTCGCCGCGCGCACCGAGGAGATCCTGCAGCGACGGGCCGACCGGCTGGGGAGCAGGGCGTCGTGACAGCTGCCCCACGATGGCGCGATGACGTTGGCCCAGGGCAGCCAAGCCGTCGTGAGGTGAGCGGGATGCTGGTGCGAGCCCGCGGCCGCGACCTGCCGGCCCTGGCTCTGGTGGCTGCTCGGGCGATGGCTCGCCGGCCCTTCGGCGCCGTCATCGGTTGGCCCCTGGCCGTCATCGGTTGGCCGATCTGGCTCGTGCTGCTGATCTCGCTCAGCGGGCACCTGTGGCGGCTCGAGCGGCACTCCGTGATTGCCATCCATGCTCCTGACGCATCGCGGTTCCCCGCCTGGCATCTGCTGGGTGCTCCGTTGGTGATCGGCACCGCGATGGGTGTCTCCCTCGTACTATGGCCGCCGGCCTTCTGGCTCGGCGTGGGCAGCGTGGCCACCTTCCTCTTGGTGTGCGCGGGGCTGTACCCGGGGCGGCTCGTTGCTGGGCCGAAGGTCACCCAAGCGCGCCCGCCGCTACGCATCTCGCTGGCGGCGTCGGTGCATCGAGGATCCGGCTTACTGCACTGCTCACGGGTTCATGTGACGGCCCGATACCCGAGCCTGCCGATTGAACTCGACGCCCGGGACCGCGACCTGGTCGCGCTCTACTCGCGCATGCTCCCGGTCAGTCAGGTGACTCTCGGACGGGGACGCATGATCGGCACCGTCCCCTGCAGGTAGGGCTAACGACATCATCCCAGCCAGCCCGCGGTGCAGTCCGCCACTCCGGGCGCTTCGGCTGCGACGATCGGGTGTGGCTACTTGCGGTGCGGACCAACCTGACGCGGCTGCTCGCGACCGTTGATGACTTCGTAGTGGCATTCGAGAGTTGGATGCAGACCCAGGTGGAGTCTGACCACCCATCCTCTCGGGGCACCTTCACTGCGTGGGCGCGCGAGGACGCCGAGTCCGCGGACGTGCGCCTGCGCGAGTTGCGGGTCGCCGAGACGGCCGGGGCGGCGGCGCGGGCCGTGGCCGTCACCGGTGCCTACATCGGTGTCGTCGGGATCGGTCCCGTGGACCCGATCGCGAACTGGCCGCTCATGACCGCACCGAAGGCGCTGATGGCCCCGGCCGACACGAAGGGACCGTCGCGACGATCCGAGGACGCTTGCGCACGATGAACGCGGAGGCCCGAGCTGCCACCGACTCCAACCTGCCAGCGTTCGCCCCCTCCCAGTTGCATCCGGTAGTTGGCCGGCAGCGGCGAACCACTGGACCTCCACCAGTACCGCGTCGCCGTGCGGGAAGCGGCCGAGGCGCCGACGCAGGAGCGGAAGGGTCGCCTCGGACGACGCCGGAGTCAAGTTGCCCTTCGCTTCGCCCGTCGAGTCACTTCGATTCAGACGCCGTGGCCCGCTCCGCCACGGCGTCAACCGCGCCGGTGCGACACCTGTGCACCGCGCTCGGATGCGCAGACGCGCCCGAGAGCGGCCTGGCGAGGACAACCGCGAGGTTCGGCAGCATCACATAGGTGGCGGTGCCGCGTTCGGAAAGCGCGCACGCACCTCTGCCTGGCCGGTTCTCCTGGCTGACACCGACGGGCAGATCCTGACGAGCCTGTCCGGGGTCAAGACCGCGCGGACCGCGGCGTTCAGCATTCCGATCGCCCGGGTGGTTCCTGCCGCCGAACGCCTCTACTCGCAACCGGCCTCACTCCTTAGACCTACCAGTCCTTGACGACCGGGAAAGTCGCCGCTGACCCACACGGAATAGTCCCGACCGAGGCACGTGCCACATGAGCGTTTCGACCTCGGACTCGCGCTTCCGCAGCGCCAGACCATTCCGAAACTCGTCGCTATGCCTCGAGGGAGGCAATTCTGGCTTGAAAATGCTCAGCAATCCAGGTTGCAATTGCGACGGAAGCTCGACACAACTCCAGTGCTCTACTCGGTGAAACGACATCGCCGTCGCCGTGCGCGATGCTCTTGCGCGACTTCACCAAGGTACCGATCTCGCTCGCGAGAGAACCCTGCTTCTCAAAGTTCGCAGCCAGACATTCACCAATTTCCGCTGTCCAAGCGGACGAGAACGTACCCATGAACGTCTTGAGTTGATCACTCGTCACTCCTTGACCCTTGAATAGATCGTGACCCGCTCTCGTCGCCACCTCGGGGCGAGAGTGCGCCCCGACATATTCGCGGGCATTTGAGTCTCGAATCCACTCAACGAACCCAGCAGACCGCACCACTAGATACCGCGCCAGATGTAGGCTCAGGTCGTCTAGCACTGCAATAGATTCGATCGCCTCAGGGTCTCTGCGTTGCTTCTCAACCTCAGCCAGTCGAAGATAAACACTAATTAAGTCAGCAAAACGATCTGCACCCAGTTCGAATGGCCACTCAGCGTTCACCTGCGGAAACTCTTTGTCGCAACGCCCAACCGCGTCTGGACAGCTTCGACTCCTGCCGTTGATCTGGAAGTAGCCTCGGTGAAAAGCTCACTTCCAAGAAGTTCGGCGAGTACGCCAGACAGGTCCGTTGCCAATTTTCTCGCCTTGATTGCACGCATCACGCCTACCAGCACAGCCTCAGCTTGCGCAGCATTGACTTGATTCGATCCGGGACGCCTTAGTGCGTCTCGCCCAGGGCCTTCGGCCAGCCGGTCGCAGGCCGTCTTGAATAAGTTGCCAGCCACCTTCAGTTTGGGATCGATGACGCGGTGGCGCTCCGCGAAATCGTTAAGGAACCCCTTGAGAGGCCGGCCGTATGAGCCGCTGTCAAGAAACATGGCCAACGCGCGCAGCACGACTTCCTGGTCTCGGATTCGCACCGATCGGCCGCCATAGATCGAACGCCATTGGGCATAGCTATTGAGTTCTTCCAAATAGGCAGTGAATGGTCCTGCGTAGAGCGCGACGCGTATTTCATGCGGCGTTAGTTGCGTTCCTCCAGAGTTCAGACGTTCGAAAATCTGGTAGACGGCGGTGTTTAGAGTGCTCGAACCGTCCGCGATGACAATCGTGGCTTGCATGAACGAGTCATCGAGAAGTAGCCGCTCTGCCTCCGCGAGAGTCGCGTACGTCTTGCCGCTATATTTGTCCCCAACGTAGTCTAGTGTGAATTCGCGACCGTTATGCTCGCCCTCGTAGAATCTGCGGAGAGTGACGAGCCGCTGCTGCCCGTCAAGAACCAACATTCTATTGTTGGTGGTTTGCTTCACCAGAAACAATCCGGGGATCGGATACCCCAAGAGTAGCGACTCTATGAATCGGTCCATTTGCGACTTGGTCCATACGAACCCCCTTTGGAAACCGGCGGTCACAATCGAGGGGTCGTCAAGTCCGTAGCTTGGAATCTGCATCGAGCCGCGCTGCAAGCGCTGGACAAGTCCGGAGATGTCGAAGTCCTGCGTGGAGTAAGTAACCTGCGTCGGCGCTCGCTCGGTGTCGGTTAGGTCGAGGAGTTCTTCATCGAGAAGCGTACGGTCAAGCACCGGAACCGCGGCGTCGGCCGCCGGCTCGTCTGAGGTGTCAACGGAAGAATTGGTCATGTTGTCACTGTAGGCCCCTGAACGTTCCACTGTCTGAGCACCGACTGGTGTTGACCGCCGCGTCAGATGATGACGGCGGCGTCACTGTCGGTGATGACGCAGCGGCCAGAGGCGACTGTGTCGGCTGACAAGGGAGATCATCACGGTGTCGCGGTGATGGTCATGGTGTCGCGGTGTTCCGGGCATGGCTGCGCCGAGCCGGGTTGCTGGGTCAGCCGCTGGGCAGCGGCATCAGCAGGCGCCGGCGGGCGATCACCGCGATGATCTGCCACGGCGACGCGACCCGACCGAGCCTGCGCACGACGGCGCTGGCCGCGGCTCCGAGCGCCGAGACGGCATCAGCCAACGCAGAGCCGGCCGGGACGGTCGCGGGCAGCATCGCGTCGACCTCGTGGGCCATCGTGGTGCCCTGGACGTGCAACCACTGGGCGCGCGCGGTCACCCGCCGGATCCAGCCGCGAACGGTGTCCGGCGGCATTTCGAGTTCGGCGCCGATCGTGCGATGGCTGCGGCCCTGGGCGCGGGCCCCCAGCACCTGCCCGACGACGTCGATCGCGTACCCGTGGCGTGCGGGTGCGATCGCGGGCAGCAGCACATGGGTCACCGCGCAGCTGGTGCAGCGGACCCGGCGCGGTCGCAGCCACACACGCCCACCACCAGGTGCGCGCAGCGAGCGGGGCCGGGCGAAGCCCCACCGTCGCAACCGCCCAGCGCAGCCAGGACACCGCAGCACCGAGCCAGCGATGTCCGCCTGCGCCCGCGCCTCGTCGAGCACCACGATCACGGTCGGCTCCTCGCATCAGGCCATCGTCGCGACCGGCCCAGAAACGGGGAAGGGGCGAGTCTTGTTGCAGCCTGGGGCCACGGCAGGGCCGAGCGCAAGGAACGCGACCGCCCGAACACGAAGCGCCCAAACGAGCCGAATCGCGCATAGTCACGCGGGTGACGCCGACTGGCGCAACACGGCTGCTGACCAAGGCAGCCAGCCCATGGTCACCGACAACGACGGCGAAGGGCTTCCTCTTGGTCATCCACGGCGTCGCCCTACAACTGGCCACCGAGCTCTGGCCCGGAGCTTTCGTGCGCCCAGCAGAACGGAAGGGTCCTGATGCGCGAGATCGTCTTCGTTTGTCAGCCCGGCGTTGACACATACCGGTGAGAGTCGGGTCCGGGTAACTGCCAGGAGGCCCGGTAGCAGGCTGGCGGCTCGGTTTGGAAACGGATCGCGTCGAAACCCAACGTCAAGCGTCCTTGCGGAGGAGCGACTGAGCGGTCCGTAGCATCAAGCGAAGCCTGCGGCGTCGCTAGAGACCCATCCCTCGGGTGGGACAGGGAGAGTCGAGCCCGCGGAATCAGGGCGAAGGCCATGGAAACTGTGAAGACCCTGGAAGGCAGCCGCGAAGGACTCCTCGGCGCATGCCGGGGACGGTGAAGGCGACGCGGCCGTGCTCGCGGGCGTAGATCATGCCCTTCGCGATGAACTGGGCGCGAACGGGTCCGAGACCGGCCAACTTCTTGCCCAGTCGGCGGGCGATGTCCCCGGAGCGCGAGCCAGTGTTGCCGTACGCGGCCATGGCCCTCAGGTAGTCGCGCTCGGCCGGGGTGGCTCGGTCCCAGCGTCCGGGGAAGAACCCCTGGCCCAGTTGCGCGCTGCCGAACTCAAAGGCTGCGGTCGCGTCGTCCAGCGTGAAGTCCGTGCCAGGGGCCAAGTCCCAGATCGCCTTACCGTACCCCTGCAGGAAGTACGGGTATCCGGCTGCGGCCTCGACGAGCAGGTCAACGGCGTCGGGGGCATAGTGCGCGCCCATTCGCTGGGCGGGCTGTGTCGGGGCGTCGGAGGCTGCCGAGTGGTCGAGCGGGCCGATGCTGTGGTGGTCGAACAGTCGCTCGACCTTCGTGTGGTCTCGGCACAACGCGGAGACGTTCGCTTATGCACTCGCGGTCCTTCACGCGGCCCGAAACATCGCGTGGTCCCAACGGTCTACCCAGTCAGCGGTCCACGGAGTCGGGCTGGTAACGGTGATGCGGGGGCGACCGTCACTCGACTGGGGGGACGAAGGGGGACGCGCGACTGCCACAGTGTTTCCGCAGGTGACAGGTCCGCACTCTCGAGGGGGGACAGACGAACGGTGCCGTCGCTGAGGCCCTGACTGCGCTCTCAGGGGACGAGTCGAGGGACGACCGAGGGTGACCTTTCATGCCGTATCCCTACGGCGGAAGGACCTCACGATGAGCGTCGCGACACAGCTCGGACTCGACGACCCGGCCCAGGGCTTGCTCGCCCAGGCCCGCACGCACTGGACCGTCTGGCGCGGGCGTGATCCACGTCTGGCCGTGGTGGACGACCTGCTCGACCTGCCCGGGTGGATCCGCTCGGCCGACCGCGAGGACGTCGATGACGTCCTGCACGAGCTCGCTCACCTCGGCAGCCCGACCGGTGGCGACGACGTGGTGGCGGCCGGTGCACTTGCCTGGCTGCTGCTCCCAGGGGCGAGCCTCGTGGCTCACCGCCTGCGGGACATGACCCCCCGGATCGACGAGTGCGTCGCTGCGCAGCTGTGGATCGAGGTGCGCAGCTTCGCCTGGGAGCGACGCCGGAAGGTGGCGGGCAACATCGTCATGAACCTGCGCCGCGGCGTGCTGCGCGAGCTCGGCGCCGTTGAGCACTTGCGGGCGGTCGACCCGACATGGGCGCACGCGATGCCCCTGGCGCCCGAGGCCGACCTGTGGCGGGTCCTCGACGCCAGGGCTGCAGAACCCCCTGGGGTCGAGCCGGAGGAGGAGCTGGCTGAGCTGCTCTCGTGGGCGACGTCCCGCCGCGTGATCGACGAGCACGATCGGGAGCTGCTCGTCGGCCTGGCCGAAGCCGCTTGCCAGATGGAGGTGACCCGCAGCCGAGAAGGGCGCGGCGGGTTGTGCTCCCGGTCCGGGTCGAGCGTCGTAGCGGCGCGGCACGGGATCTCGGAGGCGACGGTGCGTCGCCGGGCCAGACGCAGCATGCGGGCGCTGGCCGCGGCGTACGCGCGACAGATGTCGGCGTGAGCCGGTGAGCACCCATGCGGTGCGCGTGGCCTTCGGTGGCGAGGTGATGGACGTGACCGACGACCTGGAGCTGCAGCGGCTGCTGCACGAGGCCCACGACGAGGCCGCCGCCGTGGCCGGCCTCGAGGACAGCCTGGAGCGTCTGCGCCGGGCCCGCGCTGCGCAGACCGCGTTGGCCGGCCTGCCCGCCGAACAGCTGCGTGAGGCGCTCCGGATGCGCCGCACCACGCTGGCCGGTGGTCGACGATGACGATCGCGACCCGAGCAGTCGGGGTCGACGAGCTGCGGCGCGCCTGGCACGCGGTCCAAGACGGGCAGTTCCTCGCGCCGCGACCCACGGACCTCGGGGCCGCGTCCAGCCCGACCGAGCCCGCCGTGGGAGACGACCGCTACTGGCGTCCGGGAGAGAGCGTTCTGCCCGTGGTCGGCTGTCTGCCCC
>JABBOX010000006.1 GCA_012927555.1 Phycicoccus sp. | reverse complement strand
CCGCGACCCGCGGGGCCACGGCCGCGCGTTCGCCCTCTACGTCGCCGCCTACACCATTGGCAGGGCATGGATCGAGTCTCTGCGCATCGACACCGCCAACCACATCCTCGGACTTCGCCTCAACGACTGGACCTCCCTGGTGGTCTTCACCGGGGCCGTGGCCTATTTCCTGATCAGCGCCCGCCGCCACCCGGGCCGTGAAACCCTGAGCCACAGCCAGGCGGCGACTGCAGATTGGGGCGGACCCACCGCCAGATGACTGAAGCAGCGCCCACGGCCAGAACCGCGATCAGCACCCAGGGCAATATCCGGAGCGTGATGAACATGCGCGGCCACACGCGCAGCCCCGAGCACGATGCCGGCAGCCAGCAGGCCGGCCCCAGCCACCGGCGGTACATCAGCCTCACGAGGGCGACCGTCGCAGCGAATGCGGTGTGGTCTGATGGGAACCCGTTGTCAGCAGGTGGGCGAACAAGTGCTTGATCGACGGATCCACGACAGAGGGGGTTGGGGGTCTGTATAGATGGCCCCCGCAGCCTTGATCAGCACGACCATGATGACCAGCGCCACGATCGCCTGCGCCGCCATACCCACCTTGTCCGGTCGGGGGGAGGTAGAACCAGACGACGGCCGCCGCCGCGGCCAGAATGAACCCGCCTGCCCACCAGCAATGCACTGAATCAGCGTTGAAGCACTCGTGACGGCCGAGCCACAAGCGAGCGAGCGTCGGCGGGCTACTGGGGGTGACGCTCGTCAGTTTGGGCGTTGGGCCACAAGACCAGGGCGAAGGCAGTCGTCAACGGCGTACGCCGTGATCGACGTAGTCAACCGGTCAGACAGATGACTTGCGGCCGCCGAAGATCCGCTCTACGAAGGAGACCTTCGGGGGGCACTGGCAACGCTTGGACTTCGGCACGCCGGCCATCACTTGGCTGACGTGCTGGCCGCAGCCAGACCACGTCGCGTTGCTGCACCTGCGGCAGGTCACCTGTCGACACATTTGGGCGTTCCTCCTGGAAGTTTGATCGAAACACGAAGTCTCCATTATACCCCCCCGGGGTTTATTGCATCCCTTGTTGTGACAGGTTGGCGAGTCCGCCTCCCATGCTTGCTGAGGTTGAGTTGACTTGGAAGTCGGCCAGATCGAAAAGGCATAAGCCGTCTGCCGTCGCTGTGAGGTCGTTCAGACCTGCCTGAGCTGGGCCATGGAGTCCCGCCAAGACGACGGGGCCTGGGGCGGACTGTCCGCACACCAGGCGCTGATGAGACCAACCGAAAGCAAAGCCTGTCCGGCATATCGCCCACCAGTCGCGGCTGACTTCAACCCCGACGACGCGACGCGGACCTTGATCACCTCGGTTCGCTTTGCCAGAGTGCAGCAGCAAAGTACAGCAGCAGGACCACTCTTCGGCGATGCGTAGAGTGCCCCAGCGCTCCTCTTGCGTGCTCAACGCCCTTTTGCGACAACCTCGCCCGTGGTTCGGGACGAAGAGGCCGCAGGTTCAAATCCTGTCACCCCGACCACGTTTACGCAGGTCAGAGCCCTGACCAGAGTTGGTGAGGGCCTCTCTTGCTGCCTGTACCGCAACGAAATACCGCCAGTACCGCAACAGATCCGAACATTTGACCTTCTCCTCAAATGGGTTCCCCCAGCCGGCACAGCGCTTCGTTCGGACGAAGAGGCCAGTCACCTCACAAGCGTGGATTCGGCGCTGTCCGAACGCACCCAGGCCAGGGTGACCAGCAGAGCCAGAACAAGGGTGGGCAGCTCGCCGATCCCCCAGGCGACGGCACCACCGGTGCGTTGGTCGGCCAGCAGGTCCACGGCCCAGGGCAGGTGCAGGCTTTGGAAGAAGGTGGGCGCCAGCAACGTCGTGCCTGACCTCAGTGCGACGCCGAAGAACGCATGGAACGAGATGGTGCCAAAGAGGATGACCAGCAGGAGCGGCGGTGACCACCGCTTGGGACCCGGGTCAGTGCCCACGAGCACCCAGGCGAAGAGGTACCCGGCCAGCAGGAAATGAGTGGTCATCAGGACATGCCCGGTGTGGGTGCGCAGCGCCAGCTCGAACAGCGGCGAGTAATAGAAGACGATCAGGCTGCCAAGGAAGATCACCGACGCGACAATCGGATTGGCGATAACCCGGAAGAATCTGAAGTGCACCAGCGCGAGGAGCAGCTCGCGAGGACCCAGGGTGTTGTCTTGCCGCGGTGTAAGGGTGCGCAGCGTGAGGGTGATCGGCGCGGCGAGCACCATCGGGATCGGAGCCGCGATGGCGATCGTCATGTGCATGACCATGTGCGCCGAGAACAGCAGGCGCCCGTAGACCCCGGGCGCCCCGCTGGTGGCCCATACGAAGATCGCCCAGCCCAGGACCCAGCCGAGGGTCCTCAGCACCGGCCATGAGTCGCCGCGCTCGCGCATCCGCTGGACGCCAACCAGATACAGGGCCACGGCGATGATCGCCACCGTCAGCCACAGCCAGTCGATCCGCCAGATGGTGAACCACGCGCTGCTCAACAACGGGCCCACAGGGGTGGGATAACCGGTCAGGGCGTAGGCCGGGTCCGGGTTCGCCATGGGCATGCCCATCCCGGGTAGAGCGCTACGCGATAACGCGGCCCCCAGGGCGAACGCGGCGCTCATGATGACCACCTCGATGAGGGCCAGACGCCCGAACAGCCTTCCGGCGAGCGGATCGGTGGCAATCCGGTCCACCACGCGTGCACGCTGTTGCCAGCCGGCGATGCCGAGGGCGACCAGGGCGACGACTTTGAGGATCACCAGCACCCCATAGCCAGTGGCCAGGTTGCCGATCGAGCCGATCCGGATCCAGGCGTTGGCCACGCCGGACACCGCGACGGCGACGAAGCACGACCCGGCGAGGGTCGAGTATCGCTGGACACTGACCGCGAGCCCGGTGCCCAGCAGCGGGCGCAGCATGGCCAGTGCGAGCAGGCCCCCGACCCACAGGACCGCCGAAACCAGATGGAGGCCAAGGGAGTTGACTGCCAGGTCATGGCTGGCCGCGCCCGAGGCGTGACCGGCCAGGGCCAGCGGGAGGATCGCCAGGATGCTGAGGGCGGCGAGTGCGGCCATGCCGGATTGGCGCCGGACGAGCGCGGCGCCGATGGTCACCACCAGCACCAGCCCGGTGCTGATCGCGGCAACGCGCAGGAACTCGAGCTGGAAAAGGAAACTCTGGAGCTGCCCGCCGAAGGTCGGGTCGCTGAGTGGGGTGCCGGAGAGGTCGGCGAACGAGAAAACTAGTCCGACGAGCCCGGCCACCACCCAGACGACCCCGGAGGCGCAGGCGTAACGAGCAGCGGTGATCCGCCGGGAGGTGGTGCGTGCCTCAGGGATGATCGTCGCCGCCATCACGAGCAGCCCAACGGTGCTCGCCGCTGCGAGGTCGTGGATGGCTCGCACGATGGGAATGCCCCAGCGCACGACGGGACCGATATCCGGCAGGCCGGCGACCGGGGCGGCGAACGCTCCGCCGAGCAGACCGGCGGGGATGACCACCGCGACCACCGCGACCACCGCCAGAATCAGGGGCAGTTTCTCGGGCCGCGCAGCTGCGCCTGGTGCCGTGGTCACGTCCTCAACCCGAGTACCTTCGGGTCACCGTCGGTGTGGGGTCGGGTGGTCACGAGTTGTGGTCCCGTTCGTCATCCTGAGTGGTGCGAGGTTTTCGGGTCCTGACGAAGATCACCACCAGCAGGAGGACGACGACGCCACCGGCCACGACCCACAGGACGGGTGACTGCCCGGACCCGCTGGCGGGGGTGGAGGTTGAGCTCGTGGTGGGGGTGGCGGTCGGGCGCTGACCGGCTGAGGCTGCGGTCGCGGTGAAGGAGAACGTGCCGGTGACCGGGTGGCCATCGGCTGAGGTCACCCGCCAGAGCACCTTGTACTGGCCCGCCGGTGAACCCGGTTGCAGGTGTTCCGAGACGGTGTTGTTGACCAGGACCGCGGCGCCGAGTTGGACCGGGCCGCCCGGGCCGGTGACGATGATCTCGGTTCCAACGGCCAGGGCTGGCTCGTTGAATGTCAGCGTGACCGCAGCGGGAACGACCTTCACGGTCGACCCGTCCGCCGGTGAGGTCCCTTCAAGGGTGGGGTGTGCCTGCGCCACGGTGGCGGCCCCGACCAGCAGGGCCGCCGCCGCCAGCACGACCGCCAGCGCCCGGGGGCGCCAGCGGTTGCCGAACAGGTGAGGGTGCCTCACTTGACGTCTGTCTTCGGTCGGCGCCGGAGCAGAACCAGCCCGCCGGCAACGACAGCCACCACCAGGGCGATGCCGCCGAGCACGCGGGCAGTGTTATCCGTTGTCGTCTCGGCGGGTGCGTTCGTGCCCGAAGCCTGGGTGATGGCCGCTGGCGTGGCAGTGGCCTCGGATGCGGAAGCCGCAGTGACGGTGAACACCGGCGCGGGGTGCTCCGGCTCGGGCTTGCCGGCCACGGTCGGCTCCGTCCAGTGGACCACCGTGCCATCGGAGTAGTACTGGGCCACCGGCAGGACCATCTCACCGGCGGCCGGCAGCGCATCGGTGGCCAGGTAGAAGTTCTGATACTCCCCGGGTGCGATCTTGTTCCCCGGCAGAGCAGTCCAGGTCACCGTGTGCGGGGCCTTGGTGATGGTGGCACCTCCGACGTTGACCGGTTTGGGCAGCGGTGCCTCGGCGACGGTTGCGGTCCAGCCCGCCATGGGCTGGGTGGACACGTCGGTGAGCGGCCGGTCCTGCGGCAGGGTGAGCACGAGCTTGATGGTGTTTGCGGTATCGGACTCGTCCGGGACCCGGAACGTGAGCTCGGCGCCCTGTCCGGCGGTGGTGACATCGGGGTGGACACCCACATGGGCTGAGGCGCTGAGCGCGGTGCCGACCACCACGGCTCCGACCAACGCGGCAACGGCGCCAGCTCGGGCAACACGGGATGAGGCAACCGACGCGGGTCGGGTGAGCAACTGATGGGAGATGACAGTCATGATCATGGAATCCTTTGATGCGGGCTCAGCGCACACGCCTCCGTTGATGGAGGGCAGGCCAGAGTCGGGGGGAAGAGGAAGGGGCTGTCGTTCGGGGAGCGGCCAACAGAACCACCAGGCGGGCAGGCTCACGCCGGCCTCTTGATCAGGGTTCAAACGATGGCGAACAGACCCCACGGTGGCGGACCGCGCCGACCCACCCCGCCACAGGCGAACCGCACCCGCAACCGACGAGGCGCACCATACGAGAAGGCCCAGACCGCCGGGAGAACGGGCGCCCCTGCCGGCAACCACCGGGCCGGGCGGACCCACCCGGCCAGGAACCACATCAGCTTCTCGCCGTAAGCCAGCAGCGCAGCCATCAGCGCCGTGGCCGCGACATGCGCACCGAGCATGATCATGGCCGAGGACATGGAGCCCTGGCCCATCCCTGCATGGACCAGGCCGGTTGCACACTCCGGCGCCAGCTGAGCGCCTTGGCCCATGGCAACGTGTCCGCCGGCTGGCGTGCTCATCCCGGTCAGCACGCAGCCGGCCGGCGCACTCAGTCTCATGAAGGCCTCGTGCAGGAGCACCTGCATCCCCGCCAAGGAGGCCACGACACGAAGCGGGCTCAGCCGAGCTCGCGTAAGCAGCACCGAAGCCATGCCGATCAGCCCAGCCAGCAGGAGAAACACCGCCGGCCCAGGCGCGGCACCCCCAGCCACAACATGCGCCACCGATGCCAGGACGAAAGCCACCACGCCCAGACAGGCCGCCCGCAAACCGCGCAGCAACCCCTGAGCCGGTGAGAGCATGGCCGTCACTCTAAGCCGAAGTTGGGGTCAAGGCCGATGCCCAGGGAGGCCAACATCAGCGTTTCCCGCAAGGTGCTGCGAGGGTCGAGCCCGACGACGATCTCTTGCCATGCCGTCGGTCACGGCTTTCGAATCCAAGTGCCAGTCGACAGCGTGCGGCACCCACAAGGACGCTGCGGCTCTTATCCGTGGGCATGGCTTGAAGGTCATCACTCTTTCTGGCTGGGTCACATGGTTCGCCGGCGCGGAACGGTACCGACAGTGCGCGCAGGTGTTTCAGACGAAGTGTTGTCGAGTCCAGACGCGCATGGCACCGCGATCTGACCCATCGGGGACGGTGCGTTGTACGGACCGGTGAGTACGTGATTTCCGCCACGGCTGGACTGGAACGACACGTAACCTGATCTGCATGGACGCCCGGTGATACGTGTAGTAGTCGTCGACGACCATGCCCTGCCCCGGCGCATGAATGAAGGCGCCCCTGGCCGCGGCGGCGGTCGGCGGCGTGGCGATGGAGGCCGGAGGGTGGGCTCTGTGGCGGCGCCGTCGAGCCGCTGGCCAAGCACTCTGAACTAATCCCTCTTAAGATTTCGCCATGTTGTCGCCAACCAAGGGTGGCTGCGCGAGCTACGCGCGTCCTCGCTTGTCGCCGACAACCCGGCAGCCGATGGGCCACCAAGGTTGGAAGACCACCGAAGGAGGCTCAGAAGGCTCTCTTAATCCGTAACTCGTCGCTTCGAGCCCGACTGGCCCCATCAACACAACGATGGCGGAGATGTTGTCGCCCAGTGGCTCGTACCCACTCGCCCACCATCAGTACCGCAACGAAGTACCGCAACACCACCACCACGATCTGCCATCCAGCCGGGCTGAGTGGCACTCTTCCGTGCTCAGCCACCAACATGGTTGGGGCTGCGGGAAGTTCGGGACGAAGAGGCCGCAGGTTCAAATCCTGTCACCCCGACCAGCGTTTCCGCAGGTCACAGGCCGTCTCCATCAATCAGGAGGCGGCCTGAGTTCTTCCTGAGTGACTAACTGAGTGACTAAGCCTCATGGTCAAAGATCCGGTCCATCACCGTCGCGCCGGCCTGCAACACCGGCCGGATCTGCTTGCGGTACACGAGTTCGGTCACCGCAGTGCTGCTGTGACCTACCAGTCTGGAGATCTCCTCGAGCGGCACACCGTTGTCGGACAAGAGTGAGACGAAGCTGTGCCGTAGCTCCCGTGGCGTCCAGTCCTCAGCGTCCACGCCCACCGCGCCCAGAATGGCGGCTCTGAAGTCGCGACGGACATGCGAGGGATCCAGCGGTGTCCCAACTTTGGACGTGAAGACCAGTCCATGCTCATGCCAGTGCTCCCCCGCAGCTGTTCTGTCGCGTGCCTGATCGACCTGGTGGGACTTGAGCACGTCCACACACCGTTGCGGCAGCGCCAACGTGCGCCGCGACTTTCTTGTCTTCGTATCACCACCAGATCGAACGGAGCGCCAGACCGCCATGTACGGCGGCACGAGAGGGACCACGTCGGGCGTGCCCACCAGATCAACGTGATCCCACATCAACGCGCGAAGCTCTTCGGTCCGGGCCCCCGTCAGGAGCGACAATAAGACGTAGGCATCCATACGCCCCCCGGCCGACGCCGCCAGCACTGCTTCAGCCTGTACGAAGGTCAGCGCCTTCGACGGACGGCCCGGCCTCCCCCTCGGCACCGAACAGAGCGCAACCACGTTGCGTTTCACCTTGTCGCGGGCCATCGCCCGTTTGATCGCCCGATTCAAGCAGGAGTGCAGCCCTTGCAACGTCCGAGTGCTGCACGATCCGGTCTTTCCGGCGAGCCACTTGTCGACGTCGTCGGCACTCAGATCTCGGACACGCCGAGCACCCAGCGAAGGAATGACATGCGTCCTGCACAGCGACTGCACCGCCTTCAGCGTGGCCACGTCTCGACCCGCCAAGCCGAATGCCAGCCACTCGTTCACGGCGTGGGCAACGGTGTAGTCGCTTGGAGCAATCGCGAGCCCGTCCTCGTGATCTCGGAGCACGGCCTTGAGCTTTCTCTTGGCTTCCGTCTTCGTGCGCCCACTCCCGCGCTTGACCACCCGTCGACCCGCGGCGTCAAACCCCAGGCTGGCCGTGGCGATCCAGCGCTGTCGTCCCTCATGCCAATGAAGGCCTCCATCACCACGGCTGCGTCGAGTTGTCATGCCGCCTCTCGCTCCAACAACGCCACGTAGTCACGCAACGCCGACAGCGGGATCAGTCGCGTCCGCCCTTCCTTTACCGATCGCAGGCGACCCATCCGCATGAGCTCAAACACCACACTCCGGCTCAAGCTGAGCACCCCCGCCGCCTCAGACACGCGGTAGAGCAGTCGCTCGGACTCTGCGCCAGACGTGTTCACGCTCATCGCCGCTTCTCCCCTGTTCCTAGGCGGCATTATCGGTGGGCGGATGTGTTGCCGAACGGTTGTCCACAGGTGGTCCGGTTCTCCCGGTGACCCGTTTGGCTCGGTCGTACTGGGCACGCCATTCGTGGCGTTGGAGGATCTGGGCAAACACCGCTGCGTTGTAGCTGGACTCTCCGGGCGGTAGCTCGGACCAGACGAAGCGTGGTTCGCCGTCGGGGGCGAGGACGTCGGCGGCGCACCGGTCCGGCTCGGCGACTTGCACCCCGGCCTCTTCCAACACCTGGCGGACGACCGCGGCCCGGTCGGCCCGGTGCACATCCAGGGTCTTGCCGGTCCACTTGCGGCTGACCAGCACCCGACGCCCGCCCAACCCGAGGTGTTCGGCGTCGTGGGCCTTGGACGGGCAGCACCCGGGGCGCAAACCGGGGCCGGCGTCCTTGGGCTGGATCCCGTACCGCAGCCAGTTCCCACACCCCGGAGTGCACGGCAACCAGCGGACCTCCGCCGCCAGCCGGTCATGATGGGCCGCCGCCGGGCTGCCGCTCTGTTGGCTGTCGCCCATCGGTGAGGACATGGACTTGGCCAGGTATTTGGTCAGGTACCCGATGGTCCGGTCGGCGTCCTTGGTCCCGGCCAGGATCCCCTTGACGTCGACCTGGGCTCCCAGGCGCATCACATGCGCCGGCCGCGCGTCTGGGTCCTGGTCGAGCTCGGCCAGCGCGTCCTCCCAGGTCTTCAGCGCCTGGTGGGTGTCGGGGTCACGGTAGGCGCCGTCGACAAACACCGGGGACCGGTGCACGTACAACGGCACGTCGAAGGAGGGCCACCACAGCTGGAAGTACGTGCCCTTGGTGACCTGTCGGATGACCTGCCGTTCGATGGCGCCGCGCATCGCCACATGCACGTGCGGGGCGAGGCGGCGTTGGGGTTCGATCGCGGCGAAGTACTGGACCTTGAACCCGGCGCCGCGGCGCAGGTTCTGCACCCACCGGTCGACCAGCTTGGCGAAGTGCATCGCATCCAACGCGGCCCGCCGGTAGTGATACCGCCCCGGGTCCACCGGGACCCCCTGACCGCGGATGATCCGGCCGTAGGAGGGCAGGGTCAACGTGATGAACATCGAGGGCCGGTACACCTTCCCGTCCGCTGCGGTGAAGCGCCGGCCGACGGTCCGGGCCTCCATCGGGCGCACCGGCAGATCTCCGGCATCACCGCGGCGTCGGGTCGAACGCACCACCCGACCCGGCCCGCCATCGTCATCGTCGGACTCGAGGTCCCCGTCGGCTTCGTCGTGGCCGGGCTCGAGGTCGACCTCGGGCAGCTCGTCGACGCGGTGCCAGCCCTCCGCGCACTGATGCATCCGCAGCACCCGGGCGCGCTTCGCACAGGACGGGCACCGTGACTCCCGTGTTGACCCACACGGCAGGACAACCGTGGACGCCTCACCGGACACCCGGTCCACCAGCCGCCTGGCCAGCGGGCGCACACACACGCCCTGGTCCTGCGCCAACCCCGCGACCATGGCCTTGTCCCAGTCCAAAGGGTCCAGCGCGGCCCGGCCGACACGCGAATCCTGTGCAACCGCAACGTCGTTGGGAACCTCGACCATCGAAACCACCCTGCCTGAAATGTCGGGTAAGTGGTTTTCACGGTATGGGTCGGAAACCGGATCCGCTACTAGATCTGAGTGACCATTGACACACCGCAAATCGTGCGGCGTCCGGCCGAGTGGTGTACAGCGGCCCCAGTTGTCCCTGAGTGTCCTCAGCTGCCGGAACCCGCTGGCGAAATCAGTCCAAAGAAATCTTGACCGCAAATTCTCCTGCGGGGCCAACGACCACCCCTCAAGCCTGAGAACATCCGACTCTGCCCAATGGCGGACGATTGGCGACTGGATACATATGCAGCGCTTCTCATGGCCAGCCCAGCCAGGCTCCCCTTTGTGCGGTCGTATCCTCCAGGGTCCAACTCGGCTCAGACTGGCAGCCGTCGTTCTCCTGCGACATGGGTGGCCGGTGTGGGCCTGCCACACTGAACTCGTGCCCACCACCTGGCCGGGCACTTCAGACTTCGCTATCCGTGAAGGGCGCGAGGCATAGGAGGGCGGACTGCCCGACGACGACTGACTGGCGCCGGTCGAACGCCGCTGACGCCGCAGTGCCCGAACATCCACCCAACGACCATGCGTCGTCAACAATGCTGGGAGAAGTTGCAGATGTGGCGCGACGTTCTCATTTCGTTGGCTGGGGCACTTGTGGCGAGTTGGCTGTCCCTGATCGTGGCGCTGGTTGTCATTCGACCGAAGGGCAACCTGCTGCGCGAGTCACTTCGGATCCTGCCCGACCTGGTCAGGCTGCTCAAGAACCTGACGACCGACTCCACCCTGCCGCGCGGAGTCCGGGTCCGGTTGGGCCTGCTGATGGCCTACCTGGCGCTCCCCGTCGACCTCATTCCCGACTTCATCCCGGTCGTGGGCTATGCCGACGACGCCATCGTGGTCGTCGCCGTACTGCGCAGCGTGGTCCGCAAGGTCGGTCTCGAATCGTTGCGCATGCAATGGACGGGCACCCCTGACGGATTCGCCGCGCTATGCCGACTCGCCGGCCTGCAGTCGCAGCCGGGCCTGGACATCGCATCGAGCTAGTGAAGTCCGCGCCCTGGCGCTGTCGGGGTGGATCAATTCCCCCTGGATCCACTGGCCCAGATCGAGAGGATCAAACCGGTGGCGCCCAAGGCTGAGGAGGGTGGCGGCTTCTCAGCCCCGACCGTAGGGCAGGTCCGGGTGGTGGGCGCTGATTTCGATAAGGCGGTTGTACTTGGCGACTCGTTCACCGCGCGCAGGTGCCCCAGTCTTGAGCTGGCCGCACCCGGTGCCGACTGCGAGGTCGGCGATGAAGGGGTCGGGGGTCTCGCCCGAGCGGTGGGAGACCATCTGCGCGTATCCGGCCCGGTGACAGATGGCCATGGCTTCAAGGGTTTCGGTGACGGTGCCGATCTGGTTTAGCTTGATCAGGGCGGCGTTGCCGATGCCGTCGGCGATGGCCGTGGTGATGATGGCGGGGTTGGTGCAGAAGTTGTCGTCGCCGACGAGCTGAACGTGGTCTCCGAGCCGTGCGGTCAGTTCTTGCCAGCCGACATGGTCTGCCTCACCGAGGCCGTCCTCGATGCTCCAGATCGGGTATTGATCGATCATCGCGGCGTAGCGTTCGACCATGTCATGACTGGACAGTTGCTTGCCGTTGACGTGGTAGCTGCCGTCCTGGTCGCGGAACTCGGACGCGGCGGGGTCCAGGGCGATCGCGATGCCGGAGCGTCCGGGTGTGTAGCCGGCGTCGGTGATTGCGGCGACGATCACCGCCAGCACCTCTTCTGGTTCGGCGAGCTCGGGAGCGAATCCGCCTTCATCTCCGAGCCCGGTGGCGTGCCCTGCTGCCGTGAGGCGTTTGCGCAACGCGGCATACACCTCGGCTCCGGCACGCACGGCCTCGGCGACGTTCGGCGCCCCGAGCGGGCTGATCATGAACTCCTGGAAGTCCAGGGCGTTGGGCGCGTGAGCGCCACCATTGAGGACGTTGAAGCACGGCACCGGCATCCGCGGCGGCTGCCCGAAACCGGGTAGCCACGTGTGCAGCGACTGCCCGCTGGAGGCCGCCAACGCCCGGGCCAGAGCCATTGACACCCCGACGGTGGCGTTGGCGCCCAGGCGCGCTTTGGTGGGCGTCCCGTCGGCGGCGACCATCGCTTCATCGACTGCGGACAGGGTCTCCCAGTCGTGGCCTCTGAGCAGGTCGGCGATTTCACCGTTGACGTTGCCGACCGCGGTCAGCACCCCCGACCCGCCGAAGCGGGTGTTGTCGCCGTCGCGCAGCTCGACCGCCTCCCGCGTGCCGGTGGAGGCCCCGGAGGGGACCCCGGCGACGGCTGCGGTCCCGTCGGACAGCGTGACCGTTGTCTGCAGAGTCGGGCGTCCGCGGGAGTCCAGGATCTCCAGGGCGGTGACGCCGGTGATTTCGAAGCTCATGTGAGTCAGCCTTTCTCAGGGGTGTCATCGACGCTAGGCGTCTGTGCAGGGGTTCGCTACGGTCTTTCGTCCCGACCGGTGGCGACTGCCGCAAGGTCGGTCCGGGTTCTGGCGATGGGGTGTCTTGGTCGATGACGGCGTGGCCGCAGCCATCCTGAGGCGCATTCCTCCTCGCATTGATCTGGCCACGACCCGGGTCCGGTGCGGAGTCGGTCATGACCAGATCGCCTGGCTGATGGCCGCGCCGAGGAAGGCAGCGCCGAGTCCGGCCACGATGCTGGCCACGACGTTGGCTGCGGCGAAGAGCCGGGCGTCGTCATCGAGCAGGCGCAGCGTCG
>JABBOX010000010.1 GCA_012927555.1 Phycicoccus sp. | reverse complement strand
CTCAAACAATGGCGCGGAATCGCGACCCGCTACGACAAATACGCCCTGACCTACCTCGGAGGCGTCACCCTCGCCGCCATCGTGATCCACCACCGCGTCCGCAGTTAACAGACACGCCCTACATGCTCATCGACCAGCGCTACACCCGGCGCACCCTCGAGCGCCCGCAGCCGGGAGCGTGCCTCAACTGCCACGCATCCCTGCCGGAGATCACGACGAAGCTCGGCAACGGTGACCAGGCGGCCGGCTGGGCGGCGATGAACAAGATGCCGTTCAAGGAGGCCACCACCCTTGCCACGCACCCGGTCGGGTGCATCGACTGCCACGACCCCAAGTCGATGGCGCTCCGGGTCACCCGCCCGGCGTTCATCGCCGGCATCGCGGAGTACAAGGCCACACAGGGGATCAAGAACTACGACGTCAACAAGCAGGCCACCGTCCAGGAGATGCGCAGCTTCGTGTGCGCACAGTGCCACGTCGAGTACTACTTCAAGGGCCAGGAGAAGACCCTGACGTTCCCATGGGAGAAGGGCTTGACCGTCGACGACGCGCTCGCCTACTACGACAAGGTCGGCTGGACCGACTTCACCCACAAACTGACCGGTGCCCGCGTCATCAAGGCCCAGCACCCGGACTTCGAGACCTACAGCCAGGGCGTCCACGCCAAGGCCGGCGTCACCTGCGCCGACTGCCACATGTCATACAAGCGTGAGGGCGCGATGAAGATCACGGACCACCAGGTCCGCAGCCCCATGACGAGCGACGTGACGATCAACCAGTCGTGCCTGACCTGCCACCACACCACGGAGGCGGACATGAGAGAGCGGGTCACCACAATCCACGACCGCTACGAGCACGCCAAGAACGTGTCCTTCGACGCCCTGACGGCCCTCATCACCGACATCCAGAAGGCGACCACCTCCGGCACGCCCGCCGACCGGATCGCGAAGGCGCAGGCCTACCAGCGCAAGGGGCAGTTCTTCATGGACTACGTCGTCTCGGAGAACTCGCGCGGCTTCCACGCCCCGCAGTACACCCTCCGCGTCCTCAACGACGTCACGGACGCCTCGCGTCTCGGCCAGCTCGCCCTCCTCGGGATCGAGCCGACCACGACGACGAAGCCCGCCCTCCAGCCGCCCGCAACCACCTCCTGAGGGCGGCGGCGCCCAGCCGGCCCACTGCCGCTGGGCGCTGGAAGGTGCCGTACTGCTGCCGCTTCGGAGGCGCGCAGGGCGTTGATGCCTAGCAGATACGTGAGGGCGCCGTGGTGGACGGTCAGGGTCTGGGCGACCTGGAGGAACCTGATCAGCTCGAGGCGGTCCAGGCCCTGGGTGCGGGACTCGTCGCGGTGGACCTTCGGCAGCCGCGCGTAGACCGCCGGGTCGGAGCTGATGAGTCCGTGATGTGGGCGAAGCGGAAGTACCCGCGGACGGCGTGCATCATCGTGTTGACCGAGGTGTCCATCAGGCCCCGGTCGCCGAGCCCTCGGATGTAGAGCTCGACATGGGCGCGCTGGATCCCGACCAGGGGATCCAAGGCGTTGGTCTGACGCCACGTGAACCACCGCCCCAGCTGGTAGGCGTACAGGCCGTGGGTGCGCCCGGAGTAACGGGCCAGGTAGGACACCGCCGCGACCTGGGCGGTCGACATCGTCGCGGGTTGGAACGGGAGAAGGGTGGTCGGACCGGACACGAAGTCACCTCACGCGGCGACCAGTCAACGGGCCCAGCCCCGCTCGCCGCCAACGCTGTTGGGCACCTGGACCGCATCGACGCTAGTCCGTTCCACCGTTCGTGGCCGCGTCCGCACGCGGCTATGACGCGACTATCTTGATTCCGTGCGAAGAGCGGATCGCGGCAAGTCCGAATGGGCTTGCTACTCCTGGCGTAGGACGTCGTATCCGCCGCGTACTGCCTCGTTCATGCCGTCAACGTCACGCCCCACTGAAGGGGCACTCGATCACCGGTGAGGACGTTTTGACTGTCAGCCCGCTGGGGTAGGCCCAGCCGTGCGGGCCGCGACCTCACAGCCCGAACGCGCCCCAGTCGGTCAAGATGACGGCCGCTGTGCCCCAGCGTTCGGCCGACCTGTCCACCCAGCTGGCCTTGTTTCGGGGTCAGATCTCAGTCAGAGCATGGAGCCGAGGTCTGACCCAACCGTGGGGTAAGCAGCGGGCATGGACTTCAGCTGACGGGTCGTGAGGTCGAGCTTCATCGCAAGGGCGAAGAAGTTGATCAGTTCGCCGTACTCGGGGCCCAGCAGGTGTGCGCCGACGATTCGGTCGCTGGGTCGGTCAACCAAGATCTTGGCAGCAGCGGTCGTCTCACCGATCCGGTAGTTGGAGTACCAGCCACTGGTGTCGCTGTAGCGAACATCGACATCGATGCCTTGGTCCCTGGCCTCCTGTTCGAGCATCCCCACCCGGGCGAGTTCGGGAATCGTGAACACCGCGGTCGGGACGCCGGCGTAGTCGGGGACGATCGTGGCGCCCTTCAGCATGTTGGACGCGGCGACCTTGCCTTCGAAGACCGCGACCGGGGTCAGGGGCATCCCCGCGGTGTTGGCCGAGTCGCCCGCGGCGTATACCGCTGGGTTCGTGGTGCTTTGCAGGTGAGCGGCGACGTGTACGCCGCGCTCGTCCCAGTCGACGCCGGCAGCGTCGAGGTCAAGAGTCGACAGTTCCGGTGTTCGGCCGGCGCCGTGAACGACGAGGTCGAACTCCATGGTCTCGGGTTCGCCGGATCGTTGGACACCGACCTGGTAACCGGTCGGGGTCTTGTTGATGGATTCGATGGTGGTGGAGCGCTCAAGCCCGATTCCCGCTGCTGCTCCTCGGGTGATCAGTAGTTCGACGAGGTCGGGGTCGAACGCCTTGAGCGGGCGCGGACCGCGGTCAATGATGACCGGGGTGCTGCCGGCACGCGCCGCGATGTGGGCGAACTCGAAGGAGATGAAGCCACCACCAACGAACAGGATCCGCGGCGGGAGCACCTCGAGGTCCAAGAAGTCGGTGCTGTCGACCAGGTGCTCGTGGCCGGGGAAGTCCAGCGGTCGTGGACGTGCACCGGTGGCGATCAGGAAATGCGCCGCCTCGTAGGGGGTGCCGCTGATCTCGATGCTTTTCTTGTCGGTGAACCGGGCGACCCCGTGGAGGGTGTCGACCCCGTTGCCGGTAAGGCTGTTCTCCATGTTCTGCGGGACCGGATCGGTGAAGCCGTGCTTGTGCTTCATCAGGTCGCCCCAGTTGATGCATAGACCCTCGTCGTCGATGCCCTTACCGCGCATCATTCGGGCGCTGTCGATGATCTCGGCGCCACGGCGCAGGATCTTCTTCGGGTCGCACCCGCGCAGCGCGCACGTGCCGCCGTACGGCAGCGCGTCGACGATCGCGACTTTCCAGCCCGCCGACGCGCACTTGTTGGCCGCGGCGACACCGGCCATGCCGGCGCCGATAACGATCAAGTCGTAGCTTTGGGTCATCACACGGTCCCTCCGCCGTCGGCGAGCGCTGCGCGGAGCTGCTCCATGGTGGGAGCACCCGCCAGGCCCTGCGGTGTGCGGTAGACCCGACACGACAATCCGACCCCGGCGTCCGGCTCGGCGAAGAGGTCGACGCCATCGACCAGGATGCTCGGCGAGCCGTGGAAGCCCACCCGCTCGGCTTCCTCCGGCGTGTCGACCAGGTGACGCGTCACCTTCAGGTCGGCGCGTTCGGCAGCGATCGCGGCGAGACGCTCGTCGGTGACCCTCCAGTTCGGGCAGTCATCGAAGTACAGCAACGTGATGTCCATGCGCACGACCGTAAACCTTGATCCGCAGTACAAGGTCAAGAGGTATTCTGGCGAGATGCTGATCGGGGAACTCGCCGACACCGTCGGCCTACCCAGCCAGACCATCAGGTTCTACGAGCGCAGAGGCCTCCTGCCCGAACCCGTACGCCGCGCCAACGGCTACCGCATCTACTACGAGTCCACGCTCACCCGGTTGAACTTCATCCAAACCGCACAGGCAGCCGGCCTGACCCTCGCCGAGATCGGCAGCATCATCGATCTCCGCGACGACGGCAACGTCCCGTGCACACATGTCGCGAGCCTGCTCGACAGCAAGCTCGCCGACGTACGTGCCCGCATCAAGAGCCTCGCCGTTCTGGAAACAGAACTGAAGGAAGTCATCGAACGCAGCCACCACCTAGATCCCGCCGACTGCACCAACGCCGACATCTGTCACATTCTCACTCGATAACCAGGGTGCCGAAGCCTAACCAAGGTTCAACGCGTCTTGCGTCGTTCTCAGCAACCCTCATCTCATAGACGTGCTTCCCGCGGCGGTGTGACGCGCGTCCGGAGTGGGTCTCAGGTCGAGCGTCTGGTCGAGGTCATCGGCACCGACGCCGCAGGCGGCCACAACGCCTTGCGTGACCCATACCCGGCGCGGGTCAGCGTTCATCCGCCCCAGCGTGCCACCGGAACTCGGTTCCCGCACCGGATTCGGCCCGGCCCACGCGACGGTCCTACTCGATTGGTGAGGCCGGACGTAATTTAATACACTGTTTCCGTGAAAATTAACCGGGCGCCATTCGCCGGTCCCCAACCGGGGTACGGACCGTTGCCAACGGCACAGATGAACCGTCGGCTATCCCATCTCTCCGCAGCCCAGGCCACCATTCTCGATGCCCTGATCGACCAGCCCGAGCCCTGCACCGTGGCAGCCCTGTCGGCGCAGATTGGTCAACACCCCAATACGATTCGCGAACACCTGGACAGGCTGACGATCGGCGGTCTGGTCGTCCGGACCCAGGCGGTTGCCCAGGGGCGTGGGCGCCCCGCCTGGCTGTACAGCGCGGTGCGCGCGGTCGGTTCCGACCGAGAGGCGCGGGCGTATGCCGCTCTGGCGAGTGTGCTGGCCGCACAGGTCGGGCGGATCAGCGCCCAGCCAGGCGCCGACGCCGTCGAAGCGGGCCGGATGTGGGGTCGCGAGCTGGTCCGGGAGTCCCAGCTCAGCCAGGGTCAGATCTCGGGCCCGGCGGGATCGCCCAGTGCTGTCGCCACTCGCCGCACGGTGGTCACCCTGCTGGATGAGCTCGGGTTCGCCCCGAGCGCCGATGCCCGCGTGAGGGTCGTCAGGCTACGCCGCTGCCCCTTGCTCGAGGCAGCCCATCGCAACCCGGAGGTGGTGTGCTCGGTTCATCTGGGACTCGTCCGCGGTGCCCTCGACGAGCTCGGCGCCGACCCGGGCCGCACCGAGGCCATTGCGCTGCAGCCGTTCTCGGAGCCAGGGGCCTGCCGACTGGATATGTCCCCGCGGCCGACGACCGAGTAGTAGTCGGCGGGCGGGACGCGCGCCCCCCCCGGCGAGGGGTCAGTGGCGTCCAGTTATTTTTCACGGAAGAACAGCAATAACGTGTGCGCAGGTCAGCCCTCGCTGCTGGCCGAGGAGCCGCATCTCCCATTCATCTGGCTCCCAGCCATCACTCACATACAGTCTTAGGTGGACGCCAGCAATGAGCATGTTCTGCTATCAGTGCCAGGAAACAACCACGGGGACCGGATGCACGACCAAGGGGATCTGCGGGAAGACTGAGGACGTTGCCAACCTGCAGGACCTTCTCGTCTACACCCTTAAGGGAATCGCGGTGTACGCAGTACAAGCGCGTGAGCTGAAGATTTCACGGCAGGCCACCGACGAGTTCCTTATGGAGAGCCTCTTCAGCACGATCACCAACGCCAACTTCAGCGCAGACTCGTTTGTGGAACGCATTCAGGACGGCCTCCGCCTTCGCGAAGGTCTCCGACAGGACATCATCGCTGCGGGTGGCAAGATCCCGGCCAATCTGGGGGATGCGGCCACCTGGACCGCAGCGGTGGGCGAGTTCGAAGCGAAAGCAGCTCTGGTCGGCGTTCTGGCCACAGAAGACCAAGACATCCGTTCCCTCCGGGAACTACTCACCTACGGCGTGAAAGGCATCGCCGCCTACGCGGAGCATGCGTATGCCCTGGCGCATCAGGATGAGGGCATCTTCGCCTTCGTCGAAAAGGCCCTGGCAGCTGCCCTGGACGACGCGCTCACGGCGGATGATCTCGTCGCCCTGGTCCTGGAAGCAGGTCGGTTCGGTGTTGAGGTCATGGCCCTCTTGGACAAGGCAAACACCACATCGTTCGGACACCCCGAGCTCAGCAAGGTCAACATCGGGGTGGGCACCAACCCCGCCATTCTCATCAGCGGTCACGACCTGAAAGACCTCGAGGAGCTGCTGGTCCAGACCCAGGGAACCGGCGTCGACGTCTACACCCATGGTGAGATGCTCCCGGCCCACTACTATCCCGCCTTCAAGAAGTACGAGAATCTCTTCGGCAACTACGGCAATGCCTGGTACCGGCAGAACGCTGAGTTCGACTCGTTCAACGGCGTGATCTTCTTGACCACCAACTGCCTCGTGCCGCCGAAGGACAGCTACAAGGACCGCCTCTACACCACAGGCGTCGTCGGCTTTGACGGAGTGAAGCACGTCGCCGACCGGGTGGATGGGAAATCCAAGGACTTCTCGGCACTGATTGCCCACGCCAAGAAATGCCCGCCACCGACGGAGATCGAGACCGGTGAGATTGTGGGGGGATTCGCCCACAACCAGGTCATGGGTCTGGCCGACCAGGTCGTTGACGCGGTGAAGGCCGGAGCGATCAGGCAGTTCTTCGTCATGGCCGGGTGCGACGGCCGCCATAAGACCCGCACCTACTATGAGGAGTTCGCCCAGGCTCTGCCGCAGGACACGGTGATCTTGACTGCCGGGTGCGCAAAATATCAGTACAACAAGCTCGACCTCGGGGACATCGGCGGTATCCCGAGGGTTCTTGACGCCGGTCAGTGCAACGACTCGTACTCCCTGGTCGTCGTCGCGCTGAAGCTCAAGGAGGCCTTCGGCCTGGATGACATCAATCAGCTTCCCATCTCATACAACATCGCCTGGTACGAGCAGAAGGCGGTCATCGTCCTGTTGGCTCTCCTGCACCTGGGTATCAAAGACATCCACCTCGGCCCGACACTTCCGGCTTTCCTGTCTCCCAACGTCGTGAAGGTGCTCGTCGACAACTTTGGTATTGCGGGCATCACCAACGTGGAAGACGATATCGAACTGTTGATGCCGGCGGCCGTCGCCTGACGGCCGTCCCCTCGCGACCAACATCAGTGCGGGCCGCGGGCAGTCGCTGATCTCCGGTTGCCGTTCCGCAATCGGTGCGGCGGACGGTCGACAAGACACGACGACACATGCCGAATTGAGCGCGTCTGAGGTTGGGCGACTTCAGACGGCTCGCCGATCGTGACGCGGCCGGTCTCGTTGTCAGAGTTTCCGAATCTTGTCGGCTGCCGATATTATCTGCGTATGCATGCAGATAGTGAGAGGTCTGATGGCTTGCCGATTGAGCAGGCCGAGCTGGCTGTTGAGGTGTTCCGAATGTTGTCGGACACGACCCGGGTGCGGCTGTTGTGGGCGTTGATCGATCAGGAACTGCCGGTCAATGAGCTGGCAGTCCGGGTCGGTAAGCCAGCCCCGTCGGTGTCCCAGCACCTGGCCAAGCTGCGGATGGCCAGGTTGGTGCGGACCAGGCGGGAGGGGACGCAGGTGTTCTACCGGCTGGAGAACGAGCACGTGGCTCGGCTGGTCCGCGACGCCGTGGACAACGCCGAGCACGCCGGCCCCGAAGTTCCGCGCCATCACGTGGACGATGGCGCCCCGCCGCTGGCGTCCATGCCCGGGCCGAGATCCCGCGTTGACGGCCCACCGAGGGCGCGGACGTCGTAGCGGGCCGAGCCGATCCCATGTCAGCCCGCGCCCGGCGCCCGAACCGCGACGACCCGGTCACCGACACCACACCGCTCTTGAAAGCAGATGCGCATGACACATGCCCAACCTGACGGTGGCCAGTCCGGCCACGAGCACCCGCCGGTCGACCACGGTCACGGGGAACCACGCGGCCAGGGGCCGGGGCACCCTCAGGCACACGGTCCTGGTGATGATCACGACCATCAGCACCCGAGCGGCCTGAAGGGTTTCGTGCTGTCGCTCTTCCGCCCGCACAGCCACGACGCGGCGGACTCGGTTGACTCGGCGCTGGAGGCGAGCACCGAGGGGATCCGGGCGGTCAAGATCAGCATGGTCGCCCTGGGTGTCACCGCTGTTGCACAGCTGGTCGTGGTGCTGATCACCGGGTCGGTCGCGCTGCTGGCCGACACCATCCACAACTTCTCCGACGCGCTGACCGCGATACCACTGTGGGTCGCGTTCGTCCTGAGCCGGCGCGCGGCAAACCGCCGCTACACCTACGGGTACGGGCGGGCCGAGGACCTGGCCGGTGTCTTCATCGTCGCCATGATCGCGTTGTCCTCGATCCTTGCGGCGTACGAGTCGATCCGCCGGTTGGTCGACCCCCAACCGATAACCCACGCGTGGGTTGTGGCCGCAGCGGGTCTGATCGGCTTCGCCGGCAACGAGCTTGTGGCCGTCTACCGGATCCGGGTCGGGAACAAGATCGGCTCCGCGGCCTTGGTCGCCGACGGGCTGCACGCCCGCACCGACGGGTTCACCTCCCTGGCCGTGGTCCTTGGCGCGATCGGGGTCATGGCCGGCTTCCCGCTGGCCGACCCCATCGTCGGCCTCCTCATTACGGTCGCGATCCTGGCCGTCCTGCGCGGCGCGGCAAGGGACATCTACCGCCGGCTGATGGACGCCGTCGACCCCGACCTGGTCGACGCCGCCGATGCTGCGTTACGCGACGTGCCCGGAGTTCGCAGTGTCGATAGTGTCCAGCTGCGCTGGATCGGGCACCGGATGCGGGCCGAGACGACCCTGACGGTGGACAACACCCTGGGCGTGGTCCAGGCCCACGCGATCGCCGACGAGGCCCATCACCAGCTGATCCACCGCGTTCCCCGCCTCGATGACGCCACCGTCCACGTCAACCCCGCCACCTCACCCGGCGTCGACCACCACGCCGCCACCGGACACCACCAGGCGCAGACGCAAGCAGACAGACCGTAATCAAACACATACTCATCTCCGGGTCGCGTCGGAGAGCCCTCACGCGTTCAGGCCGTCAAAGATCAGCATCACACCGAAAGCGAAGAACAGGACGGCTGCACCAATGCGTACGGCCTTCTCTGGCAGCCTGCGGCCCAGCACGGCCCCGAGGGCGATGGCCAGGGCGTCAGCTGCGACCATCCCGAGCGTGGAGCCGACCCAGGTGCCGAACCAGCCCTCCGTCGTTGCCAGCGTGATAGTGGCGAGCATCGTCTTGTCGCCAAGCTCGGCAAGGAAGAACGCGATCGCCACGGCGAAGAACGCCGAGCGCGCGGAACGCCCCGCCTTGGCCTGCTCGTCCTCACTGAGCTTGTCCCCACGTAGGGTCCAGACGCCGAAGACGAGAAACGCGATGCCGGCGACGACACGGATAAGCGTGGTCGGCAAGTTGACCCCGACAACCGTGCCCAGGGCGACCGACCCCAAATGAACAAGCGCGGTTGCGGCGGTGATGCCCCAGAGCACGGTCCAGAACCGATAGCGGGTGGCGAAGGTCATCGCCATGAGCTGGGACTTGTCGCCGAGTTCAGCAACGAAGATGACGCCGAAGCTGAGCAGGAATGCACCCACGGGCGTTGTCCTTCCGCATCTGGCGTAAGCCAGGTCCGGAGAACCGGCGGGGAACCGACTCATCGGCCCGACTCCCGCGTGGGAATGAGGCCGAAGGTCTCGCCCGCCTCACCCATGAGGGTCAGGCCCGTAAGCCGGGCGCATGCGCCGGTATGTCGACTTGACGGTTGGGGGCTACTCCCCTTCGTAGTACACGGGAATCATAGCGGCAGGGCATGTCGCTACAGGTCTAGGACGCGGGTCACCGTCATCAAGGGCACGGGAATGGGTGCGGTCGCCCGTGCGACAACGGGCATTGTGGGCGGAATCGAGGCTGGTGAGGCCAGGTCGTTCAGACGCCGGCGACGTATGCGGTCAGGAAGTGGACGCCGTGTCGGTCGAGGTTGCCGCGGGCGCGGTCGTAGTGCTCGGTGGTTCGGGGGTCGGCGTGGCAGGCGAGGATCTGGGCGTCGCGCAGGGGGACACCAGCGTCGAGGGCGTTGGTGATCGCGGCGTGCCGTAGGGAGTGCGGGCTGATGTGCCGTGAGATGGCGGCGGCCTTGGCGATCCGGGTGACCATGCGGTAGACGTCGCGTCGGTCGATCGGCTTTCCGGACAGCGGTCGTAGGACCAGTGGCCCAGTGGTGCGCTGGCCCCGGCAGGCTTCCAGGACGCGGAGCACCGGGACGGTCAGCGGCATGGTGGCGGGCTTGTTGCCCTTGCCGACCAGGTGCAGCACCCGGTATCCGCGCAGGGTGTCGGCGCAGTCCTCGATCCGTACCGCTGCCGCTTCGGAGGCGCGCAGGGCGTTGATGCCCAGCAGGTAGGCGAGGGCGCCGTGGTGGACGGTCAGGGTCTGGGCGATCTGGAGGAACCTGATCAGCTCGAGGCGGTCCAGTCCCTGGGTGCGGGACTCGTCGCGTTGGACCTTCGGCAGCCGCGCGTAGACCGCCGGGTCGGAGCTGATGAGTCCGTGATGTGGGCGAAGCGGAAGTACCCGCGGACGGCGTGCATCATCGTGTTGACCGAGGTGTCCATCAGGCCCCGGTCGCCGAGCCCTCGGATGAGAGCTCGACAGGGGCTCGCTGGATCCCGACCAGGGGATCCAAGGCGTTGGTCTGACGCCACGTGAACCACCGCCCCAGCTGGTAGGCGTACAGGGTGTGGGTGCGCCCGGAGTAGCGGTAGGTAGGACACCGCCGCGAGTTGTGCGGTCGACATCGTCGCGGGTTGGAACGGGGGAAGGGTGGTCGGACCGGACACGAAGTCACCTCACGCGGCGACCAGTCAACGGGCCCAGCCCCGCTCGCCGCCAACGCTGCCGGGCACCTGGACCGCATCGACGCTAGTCCGTTCCGCTAGTCGTGGCCGCGTCCGCACGCGGCGAAATGACTGCACCTCAAGACCCGCTGACCTGGTCTTCCGATTCGCTGCCGTTGCCAATGCTGACCGGTCCGCTCCTACCATGAATGAATGACGACGGTACTTGTTCAGGGCCTCGGGGAGTGTCGGTGCCCGCAGTGACCGGCGATCGGGGCCGAGACCGGGACGATGCTGGTCGGCCACGGCAGGGACGCCCTCGCGATGCTCTTGGCCGCCCCCTGCCCTATGGGACCGCCGGCGTCGAGCCGGTTCCGGAAGAGGCGCTGCCGCCGGTGGAGACAGTTAACTTGGCCCGGGGGCTGGTGCAGGAAGGCCGGCCGTTCGCTGCGCATGAGGTCTTGGAGGCCCGCTGGAAGGCTGGTCCGGACGAAGAACGCGACTTGTGGCAGGGTCTCGCGCAGGTCTGTGTCGGCCTGACGCATGCCGCCCGCGGTAACAGCATCGGAGCTGCCCAACTCCTCGAGCGAGGTGCGGCCCGAGTCGAAGAGTATGAGGCTGGCCACGGTCCGGCGTACGGGCTCGACCTGATCGCGATCATTGCGTGCGCGCGCGAGCACGCGGCCGCAGAACACTGAGACATACGGGTCGCTCACGCGCGGCTAATGCCGGAATGACGCGGGCTGAACTCGCCTCGTGCACGGTTGTGTCGGTGGTCGCCCCTAGTCTCTTGAAGGTCGTCACCAGACGGCATTCGCCGAACAAACGGGAGCACAGCATGAAGGTCGCGCCATACCACTCCAGCAACCCGTCCGACCCGGACGTTCACCACGATCACAGTGATTGTCCGACCGGGCAGCAGATTCCCGAGCGCAACAAGGTCAGCGGCACGGGCGGCTTCCCGCGCTGCAAGCAGTGCATCGCTAAGGGCTGATTGAGAACGTCGAGTCTGGGCACTCGGGACCACTTGGCGCGAGGAATTGAGACGCCTCGCGCTGGGCGGCCGAAAGACGCTGCCGTCGTCCCGGCGATGGCTGCCACTCATCGGGAACCGGCGCTGCTCCGTGGTTCACTACGCGAATGACTCGGACTCTTGCCGACATCCTCCGTGACGCCCTCGCCGACGCCGACCGCCGCGGGATCAGGAGCCCAACCCTCGATCGGCTGAGCAACAGCGACGTGCAGATGCTCGCCGAAAAGACGCTTGCGTTCCTGCGCACCCGTCCGTCGAGCGAGTCCACGATCCCTGGTTGGCGCCAGGTGGGGAGTTTCGAGGCCGGGGTGATCCGCTGGTGGAACGAGGAGATCGACTCCCCGGTCACGACTGACACCGACGTCCCGCTGCGTAAGCTCCGCGCGCAGATTTATGACTACCTTGACGACGAGTTCGGCCTGATCTCAAAGGCGCCGGGTCAGAACGCACCGATCCACTTGTCGCCGGCTGGCGAGGTACTTCCCCCGGACGAGACCGACGAGGCGCCACGCGAGATCTTCATCGGACCTGGCGGGGCCGGCTTTGGCGACGCCGTGAAGAACCGGGTCGTCGAGCTCGCCGCTATGCGCAAAGTGGCCGAACATTTCGAGGGCTGGGAGTTCGACGACGTGAGCCTGCAGAAGGTCGGCTGGGACATCACTTTCAC
>JABBOX010000227.1 GCA_012927555.1 Phycicoccus sp. | reverse complement strand
TGCCGGCTCACAGGACCTGTTCGGCACACATGATCGTGGGCCGACGGCCTCGATCAACTACGTCGCCGCACACGACGGCTACACCCTGGCCGACACGACCATCTATGCCTACAACGACATCGGCGCCTGGGGCGAGGGCGGGGGCGAGGGCGACCACGGCGAGCAAGGGCTGGTGGCGGTCACCTCGTTGCCTCAGGCCTCGCGGCAACGCGCGATCCGGAACATGCTGGCAACCGAGCTGCTGGCCACCGGCGTGCCGATGATCAACGCCGGAGACGAGTTCGGCCGTACTCAGCAGGGCAACAGCAACGCCTACTACCAGGACAATCCCGTGTCATGGTTCGACTGGGATCTTGAGCCGTGGCAGCGTGATCTGTTGGACACGACGCGCTTCCTGACCAAGCTGCGGGCGACCAACCCCGTTCTGCGACAACGGTCCTTCTTCACCGGGCACGTCTCCTACAAGGACGGCCTGGCCGACCTCCAGTGGTTTGCAGCCGACGGCAAACCGATGCACGACGGCACCTGGGACGACCCGCACACCCGGACGCTCACGATGTTGCTCGACGGCTCAAAGGTCAGGGGAGAGTCATTCCTGATCGTCTTCCACGGAGATGCCCAGGACGGCGAGGTCATCCTCCCGCAGCAACGCCACGTCGCCGCCTACCGCGTCGTCTGGGACAGCGCGTGGGATCTGCCCTTGGAGACCTCAGAAACTGTCAGCGCGGGACCTGTCCTGATCACCGCGGCTTCGATTCGGGTGTACAGCCTGGTTCTCGAAACTGATGGCACGGAACCCGTTGTCAGGCAAGGGGTCCCGCACCATCAGAGCTTGTGATCAGGCGTTGGTGACGAGGCCCATCTCAGCCGCGCTCGCCATGCCCTGGTGCTTCGGCAACACCCTCACGGTGTAGCCGAAGACGCCGGTACGGCTCAGCACGAGGTCACCCTCGAAGCGGTGCCGGCCATCCTCATAGGTCTCGGCGAAGCCCAACGGCGCCGTCTCGATGTCCCGCAAGTTGTCGGACTCCGTAGCCAGGCCATGCACCAGCTGGACATTGACGTCGTCAGGGGCCAGATCGCCCAAAGACACGAACGCGCGCACGTGAAGAGTGTCTCCGACCTGCGGAGAGTCCGAAACGCCCGAAGGCTCAACGTGATCCACTCGAACGCTGGGCCAGTTGGCCCTCGCCCTGGCCTTGTACTCAGCGAGGTCCCGCGCACCAGCCCAGGTATCTCCGTTCATGGCCTCGCCCGCACGACCAGCCGGGCCGTACAGCTCTGTGACGTATTCCCGAACCTGCCGGGAGGCCAGCACCTTGGGGCCAAGGGTGGTCAACGTGTGCCTCATCATGGACAGCCAACGTTGGGGCAGGCCGCTGTCGTCGACTTGGTAGAACCGCGGCACGACGGAGCCCTCGATGATGTCATAGAGCGCAGCCGCCTCGAGGTCGTCACGGCGGTCCGGGTCCTCCACGCCGTCGGCGGTCGGGATGGCCCAGCCGTTCTCGCCGTCGTACCACTCGTCCCACCAGCCGTCGAGGATCGAGAGGTTGAGCCCACCGTTGAGCGCAGCCTTCATGCCCGACGTTCCGCACGCCTCAAACGGGCGAAGCGGGTTGTTCAGCCAGACGTCGCACCCCGGGTAGAGGTACTGCGCCATCGCGATGTCGTAGTTCGGCAGGAACACGATGCGGTGACGAACCTCTGGATCGTCCGCGAACTTCACCATCTCCTGGATGAGCCTCTTGCCGGTCTCATCGGCCGGGTGGCTCTTGCCCGCGATAACGAGCTGAACCGGACGCTCAGGATCCAGCAGGATCTTCTTCAGTCGTACGGGATCGCTCAGTATGAGAGTGAGCCGCTTGTAGGTCGGCACCCTCCGCGCGAAGCCGATCGTGAGCACGTCCGGATCCAAGATGTCCTCGGTCCAGCCGAGCTCCGCAGGGCTTGCGCCACGCTTGAGCCAGCTCGCCTTCACCCGCCGACGAGCCTCAACGACGAGCTGTTCGCGCATCTCCCGTTTGGTGGCCCAGATCTCGTCTCCGAGGACGCCGTCGACGGCAGTCCATCCATTGCTCTCGCCTACGACACCGGTGCCGATGTGCTTGGCCGCCAGCTCATAGACCCGGCGATCGACCCAGGTCGGGGCGTGAACTCCATTGGTGATGCTTGTGATCGGGATCTCGGTGTCGTCAAACCCAGGCCACAGACCATCGAACATCTGACGGCTGACGACGCCGTGAAGCTTGGATACCCCGTTGGCCCGCTGCGCCAGACGGAGTCCCATGACCGCCATGTTGAACAAACCAGCCTCGCCACCGGGGTAGTCCTCGGCGCCGAGCTCCAGCATGCGCTCGATGGGCACTCCGGCGACGGCGTTGTCGCCACCGAAGTAGAGGCGGATCTGTTCGACGCTGAAACGGTCGATGCCGGCGGGAACAGGCGTGTGGGTGGTGAATACCGTGCCCGCACGGACCGCCTCGAGGACCTCGTCGAAGGTCATGTCGTACTCGTGGCACAGCTCGCGCATTCGCTCGATGCCAAGGAATCCGGCGTGACCCTCGTTGGTGTGGAAGACGTCCGGAGCTGGTGCTCCGGTCAGCCGTGACCACAGCCGCAGGGCGCGGACGCCACCGATTCCGAGCAACATCTCCTGCTGAAGCCGCAGCTCTCCGGTGCCGCCGTAGAGACGGTCCGTGATCCCGCGAATCGCGTCGTCGTTGTCCTGGACGTCGGAGTCGAGCAGCAGCAGGGGAACGCGGCCGACCTGGGCCTTCCAGACGTGGGCGCGAAGCACCCGGCCGCCGGGAAGGTCGAGGGCGACGACGCACGGCGTTCCGTCAGTTTCGCGCAGCAGCGACAGCGGAAGCCCATCGGGGTCCAGTACGGGGTAGGTCTCCTCCTGCCAGCCGTCGAACTTCAGCGACTGCTGGAAGTAGCCGGTCTTGTAGAAAAGGCCAACGCCGACGATGGGCAGACCAAGGTCCGAAGCCGCTTTGAGGTGGTCCCCGGCGAGGATGCCCAGACCTCCGGAATACTGCGGCAGCGCCTCGGTGATGCCGAACTCGGGACTGAAGTAGGCGATCGCCGCCGGAGCGCCGCCTTCGACCTCGGCGGCCCAGCCCTGGTACCACCGGGGCTCGCTGAGATACACCGCGAGATTCTGGATGGCCGCGTGCACCTTGGCCACGAAGAGCTCGTTGGAGGCAAGCGCCTCGAGCTCGACGGCCGAGAGCGCGGAGAGCATCGCGGTCGGGTCCTTGCCGACCTTGACCCAGCGCTCCGGGTCGATGTCGGAGAACAGATCGCGCGTAGCGGGGTGCCAGCACCAGCGCAGATTGCTGGCAAGCTCTCCCAGGGAGCTGATCGACTCGGGCAGGACGGTGCGGACGCTGAAGCGACGGATAGCCTTCACGATCCGAAAGCATAGGCGACGTTTCACCCACCCACTGCAAGTTCTTGCAGTTTCTTTCATGATCTTGCAGGGCGGGCAGGAGGCAGGCGCGGGTAGCGCGGCGCGCGGGAACGGGTAGCGTCGTGTGCGTGACAGCGAGCCCCCTGCCCCCTGCTACCCCCCAATCCGCGGCCATCGGCCGGGCAGTCCCCCACCCTGTAGTCCCCCACCCTGCGGTCCCACGCGCTCTCGGCCGTATTCCGGTCTTTCAGGTCGCCCCCTGTATTGAGCACGGGGCGTTCCCTGCGAAGTCGGTGGTGGACGAGCCGTTCGAAGTGACCGCGACGGTCTTCCGCGAGGGGCACGACGCGGTCAACGCGACCGTCGTGCTGCGCGACCCCGATGGCGGCGAACGACACGTGCCGATGACGTTGGTCAGTGCTGGGCTCGACCACTGGTCAGCCACCATCAGTGCTGACCGGACCGGCCGGTGGTCCTACCGCGTCGAGGGCTGGGCGGATCCGTACAACACCTGGGCGCACGACGCGGCCATCAAGGTTGCTGCCGACGTGGACACCGATCTGATGCTCGTCGAGGGCGCCCTCGTGCTGGAGCGTGCGCTCAAGGAGGTTGACCGCACGCCCGCCCAGGCGAAAAGCATCGCGGACGCCATAGTTGCCCTGCGTGACCTGACCCGCCCTGCGCAGGCACGTCTGCAAGCAGGGCTCGCCCCCAAGGTCCGTGCAGAGCTGGCGCGCCGTCCACTGCGGGACCACGTGAGCCCCAGCGCGGAATACGGCTGGCAGGTGGAACGCGACCTCGCCCTCTATGGAGCGTGGTACGAGATCTTCCCCCGCTCCGAGGGAGCGACCCAGGACCCGGTGACCGGCGTGTGGACCTCAGGAACCTTGGTGACGGCGGAGCTGCGCCTCCCTGCCATCGCGGCCATGGGGTTCGACGTCATCTATCTGACCCCTGTCCACCCGATCGGCGAGGTCAACCGCAAGGCTCCGAACAACACGCTGAACCCTGGGCTCCTGGACCCTGGATCCCCCTATGCGATCGGGTCGGTCGATGGTGGCCACGATGCCATCGCGCCCGAGCTGGGGACCTTCGCCGATTTCGACTCCTTCGTGGCGGAGGCGTGGGGACTCAACCTGGAAGTGGCCCTCGACCTGGCGTTGCAGTGTGCACCGGACCACCCGTGGGTCAGCAGCCATCCGGAATGGTTCACCACGCGGGCCGACGGGACGATCGCCTACGCCGAGAATCCCCCGAAGAAGTACCAGGACATCTATCCGGTCAACTTCGACAACGACCCAGCCGGCATCTACGCAGAGGTCCGGCGGGTGGTCCAGGTCTGGATCGACCACGGCGTGACCATCTTCCGGGTCGACAACCCGCACACCAAGCCCCTTGAGTTCTGGCAGTGGCTGATCGCCGACGTCGCCAAGGATCACCCAGACATCCTGTGGTTGGCCGAGGCGTTCACAAGGCCCGCGATGATGCATGCGCTGGGCAAGGTCGGCTTCCAGCAGTCATATACCTACTTCGCGTGGCGCAACCAGAAGTGGGAGCTCGAGGAGTACATCACCGAGCTGACCGGCGAGGCCGCAACCTATATGCGCCCATCGTTCTGGCCGACCACGCACGACATCCTCACGCCCTACATGCAGTATGGCGGACCGACGGCGTGGAAGCTTCGCGCGGCGCTCGCGGCAACCATGGTGCCGACGTACGGGATCTATGCCGGATACGAGCTCGTCGAGCATGTCGCACGACCCGGCGTCGAGGAACAGATCGACAACGAGAAGTACCAGCTCAAGGACCGTCACTGGTCAGACTACGAAGAGGGCGGCCCCAAGGCAGGGCAGTCATTGGCGCCGTATCTCAAGACCCTCAACGAGATTCGCCGCGCGCACCCCTCACTGCACTGGTTGCGCAACCTGCACCTCCACCACGCGGACGACGAGAACGTCGTGGTGTTCTCCAAGCGCCGGAGCGTCGACGGCAGGGACGACGTCATCCTCGTGGTCGCCAACGTCGACCCCCACGCGACGCGCGAGACCAACGTGCACCTCGACATGGAGGCCCTCGGCCTGCGCGACGGCGACACCTTCATCGCGCACGACCTCATCACGGGCGCCCAGTGGCAATGGGGCCAAGACAACTTCGTCCGGCTCGGCCCCGATGTCGAGCCCGTTCACGTCATCCACATCAGAAGGTTCTGATGCAGGAACTCGAGGAGCTCCTGCCGTCGTGGATGGTGCGACAACGCTGGTATGCCGGAAAGGGCCGGGTTCCGCTGCTCCGGCGGATCGGCGGCTTTCAGCTAAAGGACCCCGCCGGAGAGGTTGACCTCGACGTCCATCTGATGCTGGACGAGTCCGGTCAGAGCCCGACGATCTACCAGGTTCCCCTGAGCTATCGCAGCGCCCGGCTCGCAGGTGCCGACCACGCGTTGGTAGCGACCGTGGAACCGAACGGCCAGGGCAGCCATGCGGTCCGCTATGTCTATGACGCCCCCCATGACCCTGTCTTCGCCACCGCGTTCCTGCGGCTGATGCTTGACGAACAAGATGCGGGCCTCGCACGCGGGCATCGCGTCTCGACAGCCATCCCCGCCCACGTCATCGCCTCTCACGTCCTCAAGGGCGAACAGTCCAACACGTCGATCATCCTCGAACTGACTGATGCCTTCGGCGCTCCTACAAACCCCTTGATCTGCAAGCTGTTTCGCGTGTTGCACCATGGTGACAACCCTGACGTCGTGGTGCAGACGGCGCTTGCGGCTGCAGGGTCAACGCACGTACCCCTTTCGGTCGGCCACGTCGTCGGGCAGTGGCCGGACACCAGCGCTCCTGACGGCATGGCCCGAGGTCACCTTGCATGTGCCCAAGAGTTCTTCCCTGATGTCGAGGATGCATGGCGGGTGGCTCTCGCTGCGGTGGCCGCCGATGAGGACTTCAGTGAGCAGGCGCGCAGCCTGGGCCAGACCACGGCGGAGGTTCACGCGGCCCTGGCGCATGCCATGACCACCGTGACTGCGACTGACGAAGACGTCGCCGCCTTGTCCCGGAGCATGCGCGCGAGGCACGCCTCGGCAGTGTCCGAGGTTCCCGCCCTTGCCGCCTACGACTCGATGGTGCGCGCCTCGATCGCACGGGTATCGTCCGCCAAATGGCCTGCGCTGCAACGGATCCACGGCGACTACCATCTCGGACAGGTGCTCGAGGTGCCTCACCGCGGATGGGTCCTGGTCGACTTCGAGGGCGAGCCTCTGCGTCCACTGACTGAGCGCACGCATCCTGACCTGGCCCTGCGCGACGTGGCGGGGATGCTCCGGTCGTTCGACTATGCCGCAGGCTCCTGGGAGCAGATGCACCCAGGCCGCTCCGCGAGGGACTGGGCCGATCGAGCGCGGACAGCCTTCCTGGAGGGCTACGCCAAAGAATCAGGACGCGACCCTCGCGACGACGCGGTGCTGCTCGACGCGCTCGAGCTGGACAAGGCTCTGTACGAGGTGGTCTACGAGGCCCGAAACCGCCCGACGTGGCTCACCATCCCTACAACCGCCATAGACCGACTTTTTGCCGGACGAAGGAGCGATCTGCGACCGTGACCACCACAAGCGATTCCCAGACCCCACCCACCGCACCATCTGCGAAGCCAGCCAGCCGCAGCGAGCTCGAGCGGGTGATCGTCGGGACACACCACAACCCGCACACCGTCCTGGGGCCTCACCCCTATCAGGGTGGTGTGACGGTTCGCGTCCTCAAACCGTTGGCGGACAACGTTGTTGTCGAGAGCTCCGATGGCACGCGTACACAGCTCGACCATGAGTTCGAGGGCGTCTGGGTCGGCGTCCTGCCCACCGCAGACGTCCCCGACTACCGGATCCACGTCGCCTACGAAGACGGGATCGTTCACGTTCACGACGACCCCTACCGCTTCCTGCCGACGCTGGGCGAGGTCGACCTGCACCTCATCGGCGAGGGTCGCCACGAAGAGCTCTGGAACGTCCTGGGCGCCCACGTCCACGACTACGACGGACCCATGGGCCCCGTGCGGGGCACCTCGTTCGCGGTCTGGGCGCCGAACGCTCGTGCGCTCCGGGTCGTCGGTGACTTCAACAGGTGGGATGGCTCCATCCACCCCATGCGCTCGCTGGGGTCCACCGGTGTCTGGGAGCTCTTCATCCCGGACGTGACCGAGGGAAACCGCTACAAGTACGAGGTTCTCGGCTCGGACGGCTCGCGACGGACCAAGGCGGACCCGATGGCCCGCGCCACGGAGACGCCCCCGGCCACCGCGTCGATGGTGACGTCCTCGGCATACGAGTGGCAAGACAGCGACTGGATGAAGGCCCGTTCAGCAACCAACCCGCACACCGGGCCCATGAGCGTCTATGAGGTTCACCTGGGTTCCTGGCGTCAGGGCGAGAGCTATCGCGACCTGGCCGAACACCTGGTCGACTACGTCAAGGACCTTGGGTTCACCCACATCGAGCTGATGCCGGTGATGGAGCACCCCTACGGTCCTTCGTGGGGCTATCAGGTCACCAGCTACTTCGCGCCGACCTCTCGCTTCGGCTCGCCCGACGACTTCCGGTACCTCGTGGACACCTTGCACCGCAACGGGATCGGTGTCCTGCTCGACTGGGTGCCTGCCCACTTCCCCAAGGACGCCTTTGCCCTCGCCCGCTTTGACGGCCAAGCGCTGTACGAGCACCCCGACAGCCGGCGCGGAGACCATCCCGACTGGGGCACGCACGTCTTTGACTTCGGACGTCCGCAGGTGCGCAACTTCCTGGTGGCCAATGCCCTCTACTGGCTCGAAGAGTTCCACATGGACGGACTGAGGGTTGATGCTGTCGCCTCGATGCTCTACCTCGACTACTCCCGCGAGCAGGGCGAATGGGTTCCCAACATCTACGGCGGCCGAGAGAACCTCGAGGCTGTGCAGCTGCTGCAGGAGATGAACGCAACGGTCTACAGACGCGTCCCGGGAGCGATCACCATCGCCGAGGAGTCAACCTCGTGGCCCGGCGTCACCCGCCCAACTCACTTGGGCGGCCTGGGGTTTGGGCTCAAGTGGAACATGGGCTGGATGCACGACTCACTGGGCTACATGGCCCACGAACCGGTGCATCGACAGTTCCACCACCATCAGGTCACCTTCTCGATGATGTACGCCTGGAGTGAGAACTTCGTGCTGCCGGTCAGCCATGACGAAGTCGTTCACGGCAAGGGCTCTCTGCTGCGCAAGATGCCCGGCGACCGCTGGCAACAGCTGGCAAACGTGCGTGCCTATTTGGCCTACATGTGGTCCCATCCCGGCAAGCAGCTGGTGTTCATGGGCGCCGAGTTCGCCCAGGAGTCGGAGTGGGCCGACGGCCGCAGCCTCGACTGGTGGCTGTTGGACCAGCCAGCGCACTATGGCGTCCACGGCCTGGTCAAGGACCTCAACAGCGTCTATCGATCACGTCCTGCCATGTGGGAGCTCGACCATGATTCCCAGGGCTTTCAGTGGATCGACGCCAACGATGCGGCCGGAAATGCGTTCTCGTTCCTGCGGTTCGGGTCTGCAGGCACTGACGGCGTTCGGCCCGCGATGGCGAGCATCGTCAACTTCAGTGGCGAACCGCACCACGCCTATCGCCTCGGCCTGCCACACCCTGGGCAGTGGAACGAGATCCTGAACACCGACGCCGAAGGCTATGGCGGATCGGGTGTCGGCAACCTCGGGTCGGTCCAGGCCGAGGCAATGCCATGGCACGGTCAGCCGTATTCCGCACTGCTCACCCTGCCGCCGTTGGGCGCGGTGTGGCTCGAACCGGCAAGCCTCACGGATTCTCCGCTGACAACGGAAGTCATTGGAACCACGGAAGTCTCTCGGGCCACGGAAACCGTACGAACCACGGAAGCCATTGGAACCGCGAAGGCTTCACAACCGGTCACCCCACCACCGGTCACCCCGACGGCCGGCAAGGGAATGGCATGAACGACGCGCGCGCAGGACAGTTGGCGTCACCGGCGGACCTCGTCGACGTCGCCCACCTCGTCACGGCCTATTACACGAGCTCTCCGGACCCCTCAGATCCCGATCAGCGCGTGGCCTTCGGTACCTCCGGACACCGAGGCAGCAGCCTGCGGACCGCCTTCAACGAAGCGCACATCTTGGCGACCACCCAGGCGATCTGCGACTACCGCAGGGCGCAGGGCTACAACGGCCCACTGTTCCTGGGACGTGACACCCATGGACTGTCCGAACCAGCCTGGGTGTCCGCGCTCGAGGTCCTCGTCGCCAATGACGTGACCGTGCTCGTTGACGATCGGGATGGCTACACACCCACGCCGGCCGTCTCACACGCCATCCTTCGCGCCAACAGGGGCAGGTCTCTGAGCGGCCCCGGACTGGCAGACGGCATCGTGGTGACGCCCTCACACAACCCGCCGAGCGATGGCGGCTTCAAGTACAACCCACCCAATGGGGGGCCGGCGGACACCGATGCAACGAAGGTGATCGCGGACGCCGCCAACGCGTACATCGAGCTCGGGTTGGAGGGGGTGCTGCGCATCCCGTTCGCACGCGCTCGCGCCGCGGCCACGCCATACGATTTCATGGGGATCTACGTCGACGATCTGCCCAATATCGTTGACATTGCTCGCATCCGAGAGACTGGCATACGCATCGGCGCAGATCCCCTCGGCGGAGCTAGCGTCGACTACTGGGCCGAGATCGCCAACCGTCACACGCTGGACCTCACGGTCGTCAACCCGCTCGTCGATCCCACGTGGCGCTTCATGACGCTGGACTGGGACGGCAAGATCAGGATGGACTGCTCGTCTCCGTTCGCCATGGCCTCCCTGATCTCGCGCCGCACCGAGTACGACATCGCCACAGGCAACGACGCCGACTCCGATCGCCACGGCATCGTCACTCCGGATGCGGGACTGATGAACCCCAACCACTACCTCGCGGTGGCGATCCAGTACCTCTTTGGCGGGGGGCGGCCAGGATGGCCGGCGGCGTCCGCGATCGGCAAGACGCTCGTCTCCTCGTCCATGATCGACAGGGTGGCCGCTGCGGCAGGGCGAACGCTGAACGAGGTGCCGGTGGGTTTCAAGTGGTTCGTGCCGGGATTGCTCGACGGGTCGATCGCCTTCGGCGGTGAAGAGTCGGCTGGGGCATCGTTCCTGCGCTTCGACGGCTCAGTGTGGACCACGGACAAGGACGGGATCATCCTCGCGCTGCTGGCGTCGGAGATTCTGGCCACTACGGGCAAGTCGCCTTCCCAGCACTATGACGAGCTCACCGGGCAGTATGGCGATCCGGCCTATGCACGCATGGACGCTCCAGCAACCCGAGAGCAGAAGTCCAGGCTTGGAGCGCTCTCCCCCTCAGATGTCACAGCTGACTCCCTTGCAGGAGAGCCGATTACGTCACGCCTGACGGCTGCGCCAGGCAACGGCGCACCAATCGGCGGGCTCAAAGTGACGACGGAGAGCGCCTGGTTCGCCGCACGACCCTCCGGCACTGAAGACGTCTACAAGATCTACGCCGAGTCCTTCAAAGGACCCGCGCACCTTGCGCAGGTTCAGGCCGAAGCACAAGAGCTCGTCTCCGCCGCACTCGGTTCCTGACCACCCCAACCGCATCCACGCCGAAGCCGGGCAACGGCGACACGACCCCGCATCAGGCAGAGTGCCAGGCCTCAGCGCCAGGCACCATCGGTTCAGGCGGCGAGCTCGTGGTGGTTGACGGGGTGGGTGGCGTATTGGCGGTGGTGGGGGTCGGTCCAGGTGCAGTGACCGTCTGGGGTCATGGTCAGGGTCCAGCCGGCGTCGTGTTTGACCCGGTGGTGGTGTTTGCAGAGGGATGCGAGGTTCCAGATTGCGGTGGGTCCGCCGCGGGAGAACGGGATGATGTGGTCGGGTTCGCAGCGTTTGGCGCCCCGGTTGCAGCCGGGGAAGCGGCAGTGGCCGTCGCGTTGTTGGATGAAGCGGCGCATTGCTTGGTTGGGTAGGTAGGCGGTGGTGGCGGTCTCGATCACGACGCCGGTGGTTTCGTCGAGCAGGGCCCGGGCGATGCGGGTGTCGAACCGGTCCAGGATGGCGGCGACGATGTCGCCGCCGATGACGCCGATGCCGGGGATCTCGTAGCCCATGGCACAGATCTGGGTCCAGGTTGGTTCGATCAGCGGGTTGGGGTCTGGGGTGGGTTGGCCGAAGTCGTTGGTGTTGGCCAGCGGGTTGCGGTGGCCGCGCCCTGCGCCATTGGCTCCACCGCCATCGGGTTGGCCGCTGACCAGCAGGTCGCGTTCCAGGCTGCCTTCTGGTTCGTCGGTGGTGACGGTCTGGACCGGGACCATGACGGTCACGGTGGTGGTCACGGTGACGTTGCGCAGCATCAGGTCGACCATGGCGTCGGCCCGGCACTGTTCCAGGGTGCGGGCGGGGTCGTCGCCGTGGGCGCGGTGGGCCAGGTCGTCGATCGCAGCCCAACAGGCCGCGGAGTCGGCGGTGGGGATGGACGCGACCCAGCTGGTCAGTCCGGGCACGGTGGAGGGGTATGCGCGAACGAACCTGGTCAGACGTTCCTTGGCGGCCTTCGCCCGCAGCGCGTCGGCGTCGATGCGTCCCAGGACCCGGCGGACTCGCTTGGTGACCGCACCGGGCGCCTCTTCCAGGACGGTGGGGAAGATCAGGGCCTCGACAGCGGCGCAGGAGGTGACACTGGCTTCGGCGAGCTCGGTGGCGATGATCGTGGCCCGCCAGGAGTCCAGGTCACCGGCGGCCATCGCCGCCAGGGTGGCCGGCAGCTTCGCGGCCAGCACGGCGGCGGTGTCAACCCTGCGGCTGGCGGCCACCGAGCCCATGGCAAGCATCGGTCCGAAGCAGTCCGAGGCGAACTCGCTGACATGACCCAGACCGTGTTCGACCTCGACCCATCGGCCGGTGCCGTCTTGTTCCTCGTCCCGGGCGGCGTACTGCGCGACCCGCAGCACCTGGACCGCGGCGGCCGCGTTGATCACCTTCTGCGCCGCATCGACCTCACCAGCCAGGTCCCGGCAGGCCATGTTCGCCGTCCCGGTCTGGGCGTCCTCGAAGGCCTCGCGCATGAGCGCGAGGGCCTGCGAAACCTTGTCGAACATGTGTTCTGCATATCTGCTGAACGGGAGGAGG
>JABBOX010000022.1 GCA_012927555.1 Phycicoccus sp. | reverse complement strand
GCCGCGAGAAGCACGTTGCCCGCTTAAGTCTGAAGAGCCCGCAAAATCGCCTCCACCCAAGCCGCCACCGTCCTACAACAACTCGCCTAACCGGTTCGCTCCCCCCACGAGCTGCCGCATCTGCCCTTGACCGGGAAATCGACCAAGAACGGAATTCCGGAGACGCTCCCCTTCGCAGACCGTGCCTGGTCACGATTCGCCAAGACGATCCATTCGGGCCTGAGTCCATAGTCGCGCCCACAGCCATCTTCTACGATCCGGACGAGACGGTTCTGCCTCGACAGCATCCGACGTGGCTGGCTGAGCACATCCCGAACTCGATCCTCGTGGTCGCTGCGAAGTTGGGCCACGGCCGCAGTGGTGAGAACCGCACGGTCGACTTGGGGCGCATGTACGGGTGGCTTGCCACGGGTAAGCACTAGCGCCAGGCGCCGATAAACAGACCGCACATTCCTGATGAGCGGATGCGTCCTACCGCCCAGTATGACGCGACGGCGAACGCGGGCATGCGACAGCACCCAACGAGGGACTGCGATGCCTGTCTGGGGCCGTCCTAGGTGAGCGGTTGGGAGGGTGCGGTGCAGGTGCGGTGGTTCGGTCCAGATCCGCACGTCTGCGCAGCTCGCTGTCCCGCTTCACCTGCTTGTGGACGTCGGCGACGGGCTTGGTGTAGTCCGGCCGGCCGACCATGAGCTCCTCGACCCGGTGTCCGCAAGTGGGGGTCAGATCGCGCGCGTGAGCTGTTGCCAGGGCAGGGGCAGGTACTCCACCTCGTCACCTGCGGCCGCCCCGGGCGGCGTGATGACAACCAAGCCGGTTGCCTGTGCCAGACCGCGCAACATGGCCGCACCGCAGGACGGCAGCACCGTGGCGAGGCCGTTGGGATCGCGCCGGACCGGCAGCAGCCGGTGCCCGTCACCGGGGCGCCCGGGTTCGGCCGTGGCCAGCGTCGCCGTCACGGTCGCTGCCGGTCCGAGCCCGTGCAGCCCCTCAAGCAGCGGCCGGACCAATGTGATCAGCGCGGCGCAAGCTGCGAACGGGTTTCCCGGCAGGCCGACCAGCCACCGGTCGCCGGGCAGCGCGGCCAGCAGCATCGGGTGCCCGGGCTTGACGTGAACGCCGTCCACGACGACCCGGCCCCCGGCTTGTTCGACAGCTGCGTGCACGTGGTCGCGCGGCCCGACACTGGTGCCGCCGGTCGTGATGATGAGGTTGGCCGCGCTGGTGGCAAGTGCTGCCGTCAGGTCGCGCAGGTGATCAGGCAACCGTGCGATAGAGGGTGGCGCTGCGCCGAAGGAGCCCAGCCACGCGGGAAGCTGGGGTCCCAGCGCATCCCGGGTGCGGCCCGGTGACGGGACGCCGCTGAAGCTCAGTTCATCGCCTAGGACGAACACGTCGACGGTCGCGGGCGGTATGACCGGGAGGGTGTCGTGCCCTGCTGCGGCCGCAAGTCCGAGGACTGGCGGCGTCACTATGGTGCCGGCCGGCAGTAGCACGTCGCCGCGGCGGGCTTCCTCTCCGGCAAGGCGGATGTGCGTGCGTGGCGCCGCATCGGTGTCCGTGTCCGTGGGTCGCACCCCGGTCTCGTGGAGCAGTGACCGCTCCACCGGCAGCACGGCGTCGGTGCCCTCGGGCACAACCGCGCCGGTGGCAATCCGGACGCATTGTCCGTCGGCCAGCCGGTGGCCCATAACCTGCCCGGCGGGTAGGTCCGCGACGACCCGCCACGGAGGGGAGCCTGCGACGGCCCACCCGTCCATCGCGGAACTGTCCGCGACCGGCAGGTTCGTGAGGGCCACGAGGTCGCTGGCGAGCAGGCAACCGCTGGCCGCCTGCAGCGGGAGTCGCCGGGCCGTCAGCGATGTTGGGGCCGCGCCCGCTGTTATTCGGGCGTCCGCCCACGACATACCGCCGCCTGGTCGCCGCGGCCGCCGGGCGAGCTGGAAGTTCTGGGCCGAATCGGTCGTCGGGGCCTGGATCGTGGTCATAGCACGCGTTCGAAGGCCCTCGGTGGCTTCGATCATGGCTGGCGCGCCGGCATGGGGGATAGTTGTGTCACGGCTGAACTCCCTTCGTTGGTCTGGCTCATCGGTTGACTAGCGCCCTCATGGACGGCCAGTTCTTCGTGCGCCGTTGGGGCCGATGAGAACCGGGATCGGACGTCGGCCACGAGTGTCCCGGAGGACTCGCACCGGCGGCAGATCCCCTGCTCGTTCGGGGCGAGTGGCTGCGCGCAGGTGTCGCAGGAGGACCGGTTGCCCTGGGCGATCACGACCCGCCCTCGCGCCGGACCTTGATGACGCATCGCGTGTCCGAGCCCGCGGCCGAGCGTGAGCAGGTCGTCGACACATACCTGCGCGCAGCGGCCACACCCGAGGCACCGAGCTGGGTCCACGGCTAGTTCGAGCCGCATCGAGCCTTGTGGTTCGGTGTTGTCCGTTGGCAGGCGGCCGATTCTCAGCGCCTGGGTCGGGCAAACCGCAGCGCAGGCGTGGCAGAAGGTGCAGCCCTTGGCGTCGAGCGGATGGATAAGCTGCAGTGGAACCGATGACGGGTCGGCAATGTGGTGGAGCAGCTCAGCTCGAGCCGGGGTCACCGCTGGAGCCGTTGCGGCACGGGCGCCGGACCTGCGAGCGGTGAGCAGCTCACGGCGGGACCAGCCACGCCGGGCCGCCGTGCTGGGCCGGGCGGGCATCTGCTGCTGGGTGTTGGGAGCATCTGGCGTGATGGCGAGGGCGAGCGTGCGGTCGCCATGGTCCAGTCGCCGGAGCAGGTCCACCGACTCCCTGACCACCGCCTCGACCCGGGCCTGCTGCGCGCGCGGGCACCCTGAGCACTGCCCTCGGTGCAGGGTCAGTGTCGAGCCCGGCTTCAGGGCGAGCGCGGTGGCGACCACGGTCTCGGGGTGCAGCGCGGCCAGGCAGCTGACCGAGAAGTCTGGGTTCTCCTCGTCGCGGGGCCGCTGGGGTCGCGCCGGCGCACAGACCAGGTTGATGGTGGACGACTGGCGCTCGGCCTCCCTGGTCAGGGCTCCGGGCGGGACGCCCACCCCGGCGATGGCGCCGGAGGGGCAGGTGGCGGCGCACAGCCCGCAGTCGGTGCACCGGGACTGCTCCGACTGCGGAGCCTCCGTGCTGTCCTTTGGGCCCAGCCTGAGTGCGGTCGCGGGACAGATGTCGACGCACGCCCGGCAGCTGGATCCGCTGGCCCGCAGGCAGCGGTCGGCCCGTACCTGAAGGGCAGGCTCGCCGAGCCCGCCGAACAGATACCCCGCAAGACCGAGCGGCCGCACCCGCTGCCCTCCTTCATGTTGCTGGACCTGACCGATGCCGGTCAGACCCTGGTGACCCCGCCGCAGTTCTGCAGCCACGCTGCCCCGCCGCCGATGATCCGGTGCAAGTGCCACCGACGACGAGGCTCGTATCCTGCGCTAATGGGTTTGGCGGTCGTGCTCCTGGTCAGAGTGCCGAAGCATCTCTTGCCGCTTTACGGGAAACCCCGCTCATTGCGTGCCGCCTTGAGAGCATCCTCTATGGGCTGAAACGGTCCGAAAATATGCTGCTCGCTGGGGAACATCGCCGGCATGCTCGGATCGTCGGTTGCCACGCCGGCGTTGCTGCGAGGCATCGTGAAGTCATACGAAGCGCTGGCGGGTTTGCGCAGCCAGTTCGGCATTCCGTCGGGTCCCGTGCCCGTCCAGTCGGCCACGAAGCGGGCATCGAAGGGGCGGCTGTTGGACAGCAGGTAGGCAGAAACGTCCCAGGCGTCAGCTTGCGACAGCCGCGTGCTCGGGTCAGTGGGGTCGACCCTGTTGCGCGGCATGGCGCCATAGACCAACGTCGTTGCAGTGGCCAGCCGGCCCATGCCTGACATCAGGCCGAAGCTGTTGGTGCCCCATACCGGAGGAGTGTTCGAGGAGCCGTTTCCATCGGCCCTGTGGCAGCTCGCGCAGCTACCCGTGAAGATCTGCTTGCCGCGCACCGGATCCGCGGCACGTGTCAGCAGGTCTACTGAAGGAAACCCCTGTCCGGGCACCTGCGTGAAGGTGTAGCCGGGCTGGACGCCGGCACCGAGAAAGTCGAGGTACGCCACGATGTCTTTCATCCATTGGCTGTCCACGGGAAGCGGTTGACCAACCAGCGAGCGTTCAAAGCAGCCATTCACCCTCCCCGCCACATCGAGCAAGCTATTTGAGCGCGAGTTGAATAGCCCGGGCGCCGCATACTTCTGCGCAACCACGATCAACGGCGAGGCATTGGGTTGCGTACCGTCACCCATATGGCAATTGGTACACGAGAGCTTGTTGCCCACGTATGGCAGTCCGTTACTGGCACGAACCGCACTCCCGGCCCCCAAAGACCCGTATGTCGCATGAACGAGATCTTTACCCCGCGCAGCAGACGCGGACATACCCTGCGCATCAGGTATCTGGTAGGAAGGCGCATAGAAGGTGTTGAAGCTGGTGCCGCCGGCAGCATGGGCCAGGGTGCTGTCATCGCCACCCGCCTGGGCCACGGTAAATATCCCCGCGACAAGAATCGCCGGAATCAGGTAAAGATGTAAGCGTTTCATCACACACCTCACTGTTGGAAAGCTTTCCGCTGTCATCGTTTGCCGAGGTACAGCGCCTTCTGTCTGCCTGCGCGTTGGTTAGACCTTGGTGACCTCCACCCAGTTGTCCTGCTGGGCGGCCCCGCCGCCAATGGGGTCGGTGTGTCCACCCCCGCCGGTCACGTTCGGTTCTTCCTGTAGCAGCGTGTTGACGCTCATGCCCTCACCGCGACTGCCTGCGTAGCCGGTCTCCTCGTGCATCGGCGTGCTGCGCCAGGCCGTGTGGCCGTATCGCCCGACTGGCTCGACCACCTTGCCGTCGATCTCGATCGAGCGCGAAGCGTAGTGGTCGTGGCCGTAGCTGCTGTTCGCCCCGACGACACCAGGACGGATCCCTTCGACGACCAGGGCGACGCCCTCGACCTGGGCAGAGGAGGAACGCACCTGCACCCGGTCACCGCTGGCAATCCCGCGAGCTGCGGCGTCCTTGCCGTTGATCCACAGGTAGTTCGACGGACGGACCTCGCGCAACCAGGCAGCACCGATCGTCCGGTGAGTGCCCTGGGCCCGGGCTTTCCAGTTGATCATCTGCAAAGGCAGGTCCGAGGTGAGGGGCTTTCCGTCGGCCCCGGCCGGGACGCTGGCCCGGGGTAGACCGTCGAACGGCTTGCCGGTGATGGAGTCCTTCGCCCCGGCTACCTTCTCCGCGTAGAAGTCGCACTCACCGTTGTAGCGGTGGGTGAGCCACTCGCCTTCGTACTCGTTGCCGGTCGGCTCGAATCGCCCGCCCCGGTTGAGCACATAGACGACTTTCTTCCACTCCGGCGCCGTGACCGCGCCCTGCCATGCGTCCTGGTCGAACGTCGCGCCCAGGGCCTTGCGCCGCGCGGCCGAGAAGATGCGCAGCTCCTCGGCGTCGGCATCCGGCACCGGCTTCTTGCCGGCATAGGCGACGTTGGCCGCGAGCTTGATCCAGTAGTCTTCCGGCCGATTCATCGAGCCTCCGCCGACGAAGGCGTTCTTGCCGACCCCTGGTAGGCCCATCGCCGTCAGCAGGTCGATGTAAAAGGCCTCGACCGGTCGCGGCCCGGCAAACGCCCGAGTCGTCGGCTGGCCCAGCTGGGTGACCTTGTAGGGCTGACTGGGATAGATCGACTCCTGGGTGAAGCGCTCCAGGTAGGTCTGGTCGGGGAGCAGGAAGTCCGCGTGCGCGGAGGTGTCACCGACAGTGACGTCGAAAGCCACCACCAGCTCGATGGCCTTCTGGTCCTGCAGGATCTTGGCCAGCCGTCGGCCGCCAGGGCTGGAGTTCACTGGCGAGTGGCGGTGGATGAAGAGCGCCTTGAGCCCGTAGGGGTAGCGAGCCGCCGCACTCGGCAGCACCTCGTGGACCAGGTTGCCGCCGAACGGGTACCAGCGCCGCTTGGCCGGCTCACCCTCCGTGAAGAACGAGCTTTTCTGGTAGGCGACCTTCTCGCGGGTGATCGGGATGCCCCAGGGCTTGTTGGCCTTCGGCACCGCCGTCAGGTCGTAGCGCCCCTCCAGAGGGGAGAACTTGGCCCCGGCACCGATGTGGCCGCCCTTCCAGTCGTGGTTGCCGATCAGGAAGTTCAGTACGTTGATCGCCCGGATGCTGTCGAAGCCGTTGGCGTGCATCGCGGCGCCGCGGTAGCTCATCACCACCGCCTGTTTGCCATAGGAGGTGAACTCCTTGGCGATCTCGTTGACGGTCTTGGCGTCCACGCCGGCCTCGTCGGCATACTCCTGGATGGTCCGCTCGGTCAGTCGGTCGCGGAGCAGCCGGAACACCGACTTCACCCGCACCGGCCCGGTCGGGGTCGACACGGTTGCCTCCACGTCCAGGTCCGCCGGCGCCGTGGCCTTGGCCGCGCCCACGGGTTTGCCCGCGACCAGGACCACACGCTCGGCAGGGGGGACCGGCGTGTCATCAACGGGCTCGGGCGGCGGGGCGGCCAGTCCGAGGTCGACCATCGTGAGTTTGGCCCGCTTGGGGTCGTCGACCTTGACCAGGTGCGTCGCGTCCGACCAGGTCGGCTCGCCAACCGCTGCGGCTCCGGCCGGCCCGCTGGCCCGCAGGTACTTCTCGTCATACCGCTTGTTGTCCACGATCCAGCGCGCGATGCCGAACGCCAGTGCACCGTCGGCACCGGGCTTGACCGGAACCCAGCGATGCGCCTTCTGTGCGGTGGTCGACAGCCGCGGGTCGATGACCACAAGCTTCATGCCAGCCTGCAGCCCGTTGCTGATCCGCGGGGCGACCCATGTCGGGCCCTTGTTGGCCGTCATCGGTTCGGTGCCCCAGACGATGAGGTACCTGCAGTGGTCGAGGTCGGCGTACATCCTCTTGTAGGCGGTCGTGGGGTGTGAGAGGGCGTTGGCCACGACCCCGGTCGAGCCGCAGACGCCACCGTGGTTGAACACGTTGGTGCTGCCCAGCCCGCGCCTGGCCATCCGCTCGCCGATCAGATCGTCCCGGTCGCCGGCCATGACTGCCAACAGGTTGGACTTCGACCCGAGGTCGGGATGGTCGACGTCGATGAGCTTGTTGCCCCACTTGGCAGCGAACGCCGCCTTGGTCATCGCCTTGGTCTTGACCTTTTCCCAGTCCGCCATGACCGGCTTCTTCGGCGCGTAGGCCCACCACGAGCGCACGCCCGGGGTGCCCAGGTCGGGTGCGCCGTCAAGGACCTCGGCAAGGGCCTGATCCCAGGTGATCGTCTTCCACCTGCCGCTGCCCCGTGGCCCGACTCGCTTCATCGGCGCGGTGATTCGCTTGTTGTCATGGACCACTTGCGGGCCGGACTGGCCCTTCAGGCAGATCCGGCCGCCGCTCTGCGAGCGACTCTCGGTGGCCATGTCGCCAAGGCCGGCGACTGCCGCGGCCAGGGTGGCGCCGTAGGGGATCGGGTCGTGCGGCTGGCTGTTGAGCGGGCTGTACGGGTTACCGGCGATCTTGCGGACCAGGGAGGTGGCCTCGGTGCCGCCCGAGCTGGCCAGGCGGACCTTGATGGTGCAGAACGTGTTGCACTGCTGGCACATGGAGTAGATGACGTCCTCGGCGCCGTAGGTGTCGCCGTCGGGGCCGCTGCCGTGGTCCACCGGGTCGGTGAAGGGATCTCCGAAGGCCCGGCTGACCGGCCCCGCGGCGAGCGCGACCACAGCACCCGTGGCCGCGGTCGCCCCGACGAAGAAGCGCCGGCTCATGCCGGCCTCGGGCTCCTGAGCTTTGGTGTCAGCGGTCATGGGGTCGACGGCTTGCGGGTTCGCGGCGGCTGCTGGTGTTGGCTGGTTCTGACCGTCTGACTGGGTCATGCGGATGCCTCCTTGGTGTGCTCCGGGGCCTTCGCCCCGGCGCCGGCCTCAGCGTCGGCTTCGGCCCGGTCTTCGGCGTCATGGATGGGCTGGACCTCGGCGAACAGCGAGTACGCAGCCGCTCCGCCTGCGATGAGCCCGAGGGACAGCACCCACTCGATGAGCGTGGGCACGTAGTAACCAGAAGGCAGTCCGTGCAGGACCCCGGGGATCAGCGGTGGCACCACGATGTTGAAGCGGACGCCGACGATTCCCAGCACGACCAGAGCGGCAGCGGTCGCGACCACACCGGGCCTGGCTCGCAGGCGGGGCGTGAGCAGCACGGCTACCGGGATGATCATCCCGACCAGCAGCTGGATGATCCAGAAGCTCCACCACATCGGGCCAAGGGTGATGACGCGGATCACTTCGCCGTCGTGCGCCTGGAAGGCCAGCAGCGGCACGACGAACTCGTAGAACATCAGGCCGAGGTCCACGCACAGGACGCCGGCGAGCACCGTCGCCAGGCCCTTCATCAGCCCGGCGTCCGGGCGCTGACCGGTGCCTCGTCGCTGGACATAGTGGATGACGGTCAGCAGCGCGGTCCCCGAAACCATCGCCGAGACAACGAAGATGACCGGGAACAGGCCACCGAACCACATGCCGCGGGCCTTGAGGACCGCAAAGATCGTCCCGGTGCCGCCGTGCACGCCGAAGATGGCCAGAGGGATACCGATGGTGCCGAGGATCCGCAGCCGCCGGTGCGCGCGGATCGGCGACCGGGAACGCCCCTTGTGCAGGCGGATCGCAATGGCGAGCTCGGCGCTGAGCAGCACGATGTAGACGATGTAGAAGCGGACCTCCCACGAGAGCGGGCTGCTCCAGTGGAAGAAGACCAGCGGTAGTGCGCTGCGGTCGATGCGCCCGAGGTCGATACCGATGAACGCCAGGGCCACGCCCATGCTGACGATCGCCGACAGGAGAGCCGCACGACCGATGCGTTCGAACTGGTACATCCCGAACACGTACACCAGTGACGAGAGCAGGAAAGCGCCCGCGCTCAGACCGACGAAGAAGATGTAGAACGCCACCCAGGCCCCCCAGGGCGTGGTGCTCGTGAGGTTGGTGACCGCCAGACCCTCGGTCATCCGAAAGTAGAACGCGATCCCTCCGGCCAGCATGAGCAGGCAAAGGACGGCGTACCACATCACGCGCAGCCGCGCAGTGGTCCCATTTCGGCTCGAGGTCCGGTCGCCCGCGGTCGTCGTCGCATCCTTCGAGAGCGTCGTTGCATCTGAGGTCAGGTGGGTTGTCGTCATGAGCTCTGCCTTTCCCTAGCGCAGGTAAGTGACGCGGGGGCGGGTGCCGAGCTCTTCTTTGAGGTGGAAGGCTCGCGGGCTGGCGTTCAGCAGGGAGACCAGGCTCTGCGGGTCGGCGATGTCGCCGAAGTACCGGGCATCACCGATGCAGGTCTCCACGCAGGCTGGCTCTTCACCGCGCTCGAGCCGGTGGGCGCAGAAGGTGCACTTGCGCACCGTCCCGATCGGGGCCTTGAATCCGCCGCGGACGCCGCGCGGCTTGCCGTAGTCCGGCGCGGTGACGGCGTTGGCGCCCTGCATCTCGTCCTCGTAGCTTTCACCGAAGTCGAACGAGCGGGCGCCATACGGACAGGCAGCGATGCAGTACCGGCACCCGATGCACCGGTCGGCATCGATGACGACGATCCCGTCCTCACGCTTGTATGTGGCACTGACCGGGCACACTCCGACGCACGGCGGTTCCTCGCACTGCATGCACGGGCGAGGGATGTTGACGTGCCGGACGTTCGGGAAGGTCCCGACCTCCTCCTCGAGCACGACGTTGTAGCTCACCCCCGGCGGTGTGCGGTTCTCCACCTTGCAGGCCACGGTGCACGAATCGCACCCGACGCACTTGGCGAGGTCGATGACCATCCCCCACTGCGGACTGGCCGAGCTCTCGTCTCCAACTCCCATGCGCCCCTCCCAGGACCGTGGCCCGGCCCAGAGGGACCGGAGCTCTCCTACTATAGAAAGTAGTAGTTCCCGGTACTATAGACAGTAGTAGCTCCCGGCATCAGCAGGATGTGTTGAAGACCACTATCAGCTAGCTCATTGCACTCTATGCGGCATAGTAGGGACATGCTCACGGACAGATCCACGTCCACCGAGTCCCGGCGCACGCTGGAGGCTGCCCTCTTGACGACCGCGGGCGCCCTTCTGATGCGGCTGCCTGGGCAGGTCCTGTGCGCGACGAAGCCCTCGGTGTTGGCCAGTGTCTGAGCCACGCAGCGCGATTCCTCGCCTGGGTGCGCTCGAGCAGGAGGTTATGGACATCCTGTGGGACGGTCCCGAGCAACTACGCACCCGCGACGTCCTTCAACGCGTGACGTCACATACCCTCGCCTACACGACGGTGGCGACGGTGCTTACCAACCTGGTGAAGAAGGGGATGGTCGAGCGGATCAGCGCCGGTCGCAGCTGGGCCTACCGACCGCTGCAAACGCGAAGCCAGTATGCGGCAGAGCTGATGGCACAGGCACTGACCATCAGCGAGGACCCGGCGGCGTCGTTCCTGCACTTCGTGGAGACGATGTCCGAGGAGGATGCCACCCTTCTGCGTGAGCTCCTCGTCAACCCCGCCCACGAGTCCCGCCCTGGGCCGTCTGGCCCCACAGGTTCGCGGGCGACGTGATTCCACTGGCGCTGGCCCTGGCGCTTCTAGTGCTCCTCGTTGCAGGGGCGACGATCGGACCCCGCGTGCTCGGCGGACCAATCCCGACCTTTAGTGCGCGACCACGGCTTGGGATCACGATCTGGGCGGTCTCAGCGGCCGTGTGGACACTCGCATTCCTGGCGCTGGGTCCGCTCTTGACCTGGATCTTTACCGGCCCTGGGCTGCCCGGACGGGTCGGCTTTGTTTGTCGGCGGTGCCTGGCGGCGGCGAACCCCTTCCCGGCAGAGTCGCAGATGTGGACCACTGATGTGCCCGTGTTCGCGATGCTGCTCATCCCGTTGTCCCTGGGCACGTGGCTGATCACCAGCGCAACCATCCGTCGCACTCGCTCACGTGAGCATCTCCGGACGCATCTCAGTGATCTGACCGCGGTGGCCGAACAGCGGCGTCTGCACGGAACCCAGGTCTGGGTGTTACCGACCTCAGACAGAGCGGTCTACAGCCTCCCCACACGCCGCGCCGACATCGTCATCTCCCAGGGCGCGCTCGATGCGCTGAGCCGTGATGAGCTCATCGCGGTCCTCTCCCACGAACGGGCACACATCAAGCAGCGCCATCACGCGCTGCTAGGGGCACTGCACAGCCTGCGGGCAGTCCTCGGCTGGGTGCCGTTGATCGCCGCCGCGGCCCAAGCGGTCGCGACCTACGCCGAGATGGCCGCCGACGACGTTGCCCGCCGAGCGAGCAGCATTGGCGCTCTGGCCGGTGCCCTGCTCGCGCTGGGCGGACCCGGGTCCTCCGCCGTCCTCGACACGCCGGCACTCGCCCTGCACAGCGCCCAGACGGGCACCCTCTGGCGCGCACGCCGCCTTGCGTCGGCGCCCACGCCGCCTTCGGGGTGGTGCGTGGCCCTGACCGGCGGCGCCCTGGTGGCAATGACGACTGCAATCGTCCTGATAGTTACGCCGTACGTGTCCCTGGCCCTGCAAGGAGCCTGCGGACTGTGACCGGAGTCAACGATGCACATGGACCCGCGTAGGACACCAGCAGCGGCTGGTAACGCAGATGATCCAGCAGCAGCAGAATCAGAAACCAGACAACGCCGGTTGGGTTACAACTCTGGCGCGACCAAGCCACCCTCGACGCCATGCGAGCTGGCCCGGAGCCTCCCGCCGCCCCTACGCTGTTCCGCCGACTCGGGACGGAGCCACTGCTGCAAACATATAAGGTCCGGGCAACTTCAGCCTCGTAGCCGTGGTGGCAGTTATCGGCTGATCTCCCAACTCATCCGAATCGTGGTTCAGACAGAACACACGCCTCGGCCGCGTTGCTGTGCACCTGCGCCGCCTCGGTCGCCACCGTGCCGGACCACCAGGTCAAGGTTCAACCCAAGGAATTCAACCCAAGGAGTTTAAACACGCCTCACCTACGTCGCTTCATCGCCATCATCACCAGCGTCGCAGTTTGGATCCTCGCCGCAACCACCACCGCCTACGCAAGGCGCAGGTCCGTGCGCTCGCGGGTCGGGTGGGACGGCAGATGCTCGCCGCCGGCGTCACTGTGGACCTCGCGCCCGTGGCAGATGTCGACGCCCGACCAGGGCCGAGCGCGTCCAACCCGGACGGCGCGCGGTCGTTCAGCGGCGACCCGACGACATCGGCGGCATACAGCATCGCTTTCATGCAGGGTCTCGCCGACGGTGGCGGGCTTGCGGTGGTCAAGCACTATCCCGGGCTGGGCGGGTCAACGGGCAACACCGACGTCGGCCCATCCACGACGCAGCCGCTCACCGCGCTCACCTCGTCCGCTCTCGTTCCGTTCCGCGCCGATCTCCGGGCCGGCGCCCCGGCCGTCATGGTGTCCAACGCCTCCGTCCCGGGACTGACGAGGTCGCCGTCGACACTGTCGCCGCAGGTGATCGGGGACCTGCTCGAGCGACTGCTGGACTTCCACGGCCTGGTCGTCACCGACAGCCTGTCGACCGGGGCCATCCTCACTGGCGGTCGTACCCTCGCGCAGGCGACGGTGCAGGCCATTGCCGCGGGCGCGGATCTGGTTCTGTTCGGATCGACCCTGACCGCGGCCGACACCGCCCAGCTGAGCGCAACAGCGGTCCGACATTCCTACGACACGGTCGTCGCCG
>JABBOX010000280.1 GCA_012927555.1 Phycicoccus sp. | reverse complement strand
GACTGGAGTCGGCTGCGCCACTGCCGGATGCGGCCGGTCACCTCCTTGCGGTACTGCTCCCCCATCCCGGGGATCGAGTTGACCTGCATCGGGGACGTCCGCAGCAGCTCGCCCACGGTCCGGGCCGCGACCCGCGTCAGGCCGGACAACGCGCGCGCGCTCAGCCCCGCGTCGGCGAGCGCCGTGTCCAGGGTTGCAGCGTCGGCGGCCGCGTCCCGAGCGGCCTCGTCCTCCTCGACGTCCGGCGCGTCAACTGTGGCGAACACGCGCTGCCAGGCCTGGGCCATCGCTGCGACGTCACCGAAGCGGTCAGCGACGTCGGGGGCGAAGGCAGTGGTGAAGAATTCGACCAACGGCCCCGCCACGGACGCCTCGAACATGTCCGCGGTGACGACAGCCCGGTCCGTCATCGACGCCGGGCCGAGGTCGCCGTCAGCCCACCAGGGCAGCGACGTCGTCGCCATCTCGAAGAGGGTCGCCGTCACGGCATAGAGCTCGGCTGCCCGGTCGTAGCGCCGGCGGGCGCGGGCGCCGCCGGCCTTCGCGATCGACAGATAGGGGTCGAGGTAGCCGCGAGTCCCTGACGTCACGTTGTCGAGAGGCTCGCGAGCGAGCGACAGGTCGAACAGCACGAGGCGGGGCTTGCGGTTGCCGGGGTCCGGCTGGATGCCGAGATTCGCGGGCTTCACATCGCGATGGAAGATGCCGCGCGAGTCGAGATGGGCGACGGCCTCCAGAAGGTCCGCGCCGAACCGCTCGAGCTCCTGCAGTGTCGCTTGGCCCTTCGCTGCGAGCCGGCCGGCGAGGGTCTCCTTGCCGGCGTCGGACAGCAGCAGCGCCATGCGGCCGTCCACCGTGAGCGGCGCCTCGAGGAGGCGCACGACCCGCGGGTGGTCCAGCTTGGCGAGCACCTCCGCCTCGTCCTTGAGGCGGCGCGCCGCGGCGTCGTCACGCGCGATCTTGAGGATGACGTCCTGCTGCGCCCGGTCGTAGTCGTCGACAAGGAGCGCCGTGCCGGTCGAGCCGTGCCCTCGCTGCTCCTTGACGATGAAGCGCTCGCCGATCGTCTCGCCGCGGCCCGCCGTGAGGGGGTCGGCCGCACGCGGCCGCTCCTCGGCAGGTGCGTCCACGGGCGGTGCGGTGAGCGCGTCCTCCGCCGCATCAAGGTCCGCGAGGAAGTCGTCGACGCTTGCAGTGCGCTCCGCCTCCACCCGGCTCGTCGCGCGGCGGACCAGGTCCGCGAGCTCATCGGCGACCGTCGGGTCCGCTACCTGCGGGTCAAGCGCGCCGTTCGCCTCGAGTCGCTGCTGCAGCTCTGCGATCGTCGCAGCAGGCGGCTCCCCCGTCAGAAGCAGGTAGCTCACGGCACCCAGGCCGTAGACGTCGAGCGGGATGGCGGGGAGGTCCTCGGCGCCGAGGTGCGCCTCGGGTGCGAGGTATACCCAGTCCGGCTGCGCGACGAGGGCGCGCACGTCGGCCGTGCCGAATGCCGTCGCCGACGCCGTGTGGCCCGCACCGCCCGTGCTGCGCGTCGCGGGGCTGCGGCGACCTGCCTGCCAGTCCCGGACCACCAGGCGGACCGGCTCGGCCGACGTGCTGACGAACACCTGGCGCGGGGTCAGCGCCCGGTGCACGAGCCGCCGCTGATGCGCGTACCGCAGGACCATCACCAGCTGGCGGACGAGGTCCAGACGCTCTTTCAGTCCAAGCGACGGTCCTCGATCCGCGAGGAACGTCGTCAGCGGGATCTCGGACTCGTCGTACTCGAAAATCAGCGCTGGGCTGGGGTCCGTGAAGAACTCCAGCGGACGCGCGATCCCCGTGTGCGTGACGCCCTGCGTGAAGATGAACTCACGCCGAGCCGAGCGCTCGATGTCCGCGCGAACCTCAGCTGACGCGCCCGGCGGGATGTCAAAGACGCGCAGGCGCCGCTTCACCGACGGGGCCGACGGATGGACCGCCAGGACGTCCTGCCAGGCAGGCCCCTCCGACAACGGGTCAGCCTTCTCCAACGAGTACTGACCGACATAGCGGTTCTTGGGCGTCGGGACGAAGCCAGCGTGCGAGATGACGGTCCGGATCTGCGTGGACCGAGGCCCGTCGATCACCTGGTGAAGGTTGCTCGGAGGTGTCGTCAACACGTCCGTCAGCGTCCGCGCCAAACCCTTGATGCCCATGCCATCCAAAGCGACCACCTGCGCCTGAACGGGCGCCGGCAGATCCACCACCGAGCCCTTGGCGTGCATGACGACCAGCGCACCGACGAACGGGACGTCCTTGCGGGCATGGGCATTCGGCGCGGAGGCTTCCAGGAGGCTCCGCAGCCGCTTCGCCTTGTAGTCCGTCGCATACAGGGGGTTGCGTTCATGGCGTACGTGACCGCTCGGATTGATGTGGCGCCAGTTCTGCTGATCGCCCTCCACCCGGCCGTGCCAACCCTTGAGCTCCACGACGAAGAGACCCACCTTGGACAGCAGCAGGAGATCGACCTCCGCCGTCCGCCCGTCCAGGTCGATGAAGGACAGGTTCGCCCAGGCGTGCGTCACTGCGTCGTCGGGCAGCAAAGCGCGCACCGTGTCGAGCGCTTCGGCCTCAGCCGGCGAAGCGGGCTCACCCATGGTGTGCCACTGCTTCGACGACGAATCCATCACTGCCCGCCTGATTGAGTGCCGTGCCTGACCAGCGCCCGCCCTGGCAGCGACTGCACAGAACGCAGCTGCGCTGCTGGGTGGCTTCTGTGATCTTGCCAGGTCATCGGCACAACATGGGACGTCCTCAAGGCGACGCCGTCGCCGGGCGTAGATCTGCGTACTCCCGAAGGACCGCTCGTCGCGGTCGGGCACGGGATGGTAGGTCGACACCAAGCGAAGGGGGATCGCCACTGCGGAGAGGCGGGTTCCTGCGCGCTCGTATCGCTGCGCCAGCCCCCAGTCGGGGCCAAGCCCGCGCTCGCTGCGAAGCGGCATCTTCGCCCTGGCATTGAGTGAACCGTAGTCCGGAGTGTCCAGGGCGCCCGCAAGCTCGAAGGAGGAGCCGGTAGCGGCTGAGACTCGCGGGGGCAACGGGTAACTGAGCAGAGATCTCTCGCGTGCTGCAGTCCGTGCCTGGCGCACCCCGTGGGGACTCAGCCCGGAGGAGTCCCATCAATCGATGGATCGCTCCGCTGTCGCAGTCGACATGCACCCTTCGACGATCTGCAGTTGCGGTCGACGGAGCTCTGTGGTGCCGAGGGCGGGCGCGGGCCCAACGGGCGCGGTGAGGGTGTCGACGTCGGTGCGGCAGGCCGCGGCGCGGTCGCGACAGGAGGTCTCGTCCTGGTGACGGGTATGCCGACCCTGCGCAGGCCACGGCTGGTGACCACCGTCCTGGCAGTGCTGACGGAGCCGCTGCCGCATCCGGTCGGTGAAGGCGGGCAGCGCGTACCGGTGCCACTCCTCAAGTGCGTCGGCGGTCAGGGCAAGGCTGGCTCGACGGCGCAGGTCGGCGAGGACAGCGAGCTCGTGAACCAGGTGGGGGTGGCGTGGCCAGCACGAAGGAATCATCGCGTCGGCGTCCCACACGTACTCATGGTTGAGCCAGGTGACGACCTGCTCGAGCCACTGCCATATGTCGGCCCGCAGCCGAGTGTCGACGCAGCTCGCTGGGTCCCACGGTCGGGCCAGCAGGCGGGGGTCCCCCAAGGCGCTTCGCTGCTGCTGCGTGCCGCCGCCCGCGGCGAGGTCGAGCTCGGCGTAGGCGTGCTCCACCCGACGGCTCGCCCGCGGGAAGGCGCTGATCATCGCTCGGGGCCCGCGGCTCGGTGCAGGGACGGAAGCCTCGCCCCTCACGGTCGAGTGTCTTCGCGTTGTTCGACGAGGCCGCTGCGTCGCGCCTCGGCGAGCGCCGCGGCGGCGCGGGCCTCAGAGCTGAGCGGGTCCCGGTGGCGGGCGGCTACCTCCACGCGCAGAGCGACCTTGCCGGCCAGCAGTTGCCGGCCTGCCTTGCCATCGATGCACCTGTGCAGCCGGGCGAGGATCGGTGCACCGTTCTCTGCGAGGACCAGTGCGTGCCGCTCCTTCAACTGACGCACCTCGGCCGGGGTGATGATCGCGATGTCCTCTCCGGACATCTGTCGGCCGCCCATCTGTCCGCTCTGCCAGGAGGTGCGGGCGACGCGAACCTGGCCGAGCAGGTCCGAGACCTCCTTGTTGAACCCGACGTCCTTCGATCCGCCGAACACGATCAGGTTGTTGGTCAGCCCGAGCAGGGTGCGGGCCTCCTGCTCACCGAAGACCGCCGTCAGCTGGGGCCAGGCCTGGGCCGCCCAGATGAAGCCGATGCCCAGGCCGCGCTCGTTGGCCATGCGGGTGCGCAGCGTCGGCAGCGGCGCGGTCGACGGCAGCTCGTCCAGCACGGCGTGGAACGGCGGGCACAGCCGTCCCCATGGGCTGGCGTTGGCGATCTCCAGTGCGGTGTCGAGCACATGCTCGGCGAAGGCAGTCATGAGCGGCGACGCGGAGGCGTAGGGATCCTCACGGCCGAGCAGGTAGATCGTGCCGCGCGCCGCGATGATCTCTGTGATCGCCGTGGCCGGGTAGCCCGGGCGGGGCACACACCGGCGGCGGATGTCATCCTGGAAGAACAGGGACATGGCCTGCTGGATGGTGGTCACTGTGTTGCCGGCGGTGCGGTCGTCGCCGTGCAGGGCGCCGTGCAGCAGTCCATCCCAGAACGACGCAGCATGCGGGTGCTCGCGCAGGATCTCGGTGGGCTGGGTGGCAGCTTGCGGCCGGGCGACCCACCGCAGCACGTCTTCCAGGCTGCCGCCGGTCAGTGCGGCCGCGTGGAAGAAGCCTTGAAGCACCTTGGCGGCCTCCGCGGCGTAGAACCGGGCGGCGGTGTCGCCATGACCGCCCGCGACGGCGCCCTTGACCGTGCCAGCGGTGAACGCCTTCGCGCGGCGCTCGGCAACGAGCGGGTCGACACAGCCGCGGATCGGGTCCCACACCACCTCCGGTAGACCAGGCACCAGGCCGAACGGGTCGAGCACGACGCACGGGCGGTCACCGCTGGAACGCGGACCGAACGACAGCAGCAGGTCGTCCACCTTGGTGAGGGTCGCCATCGCGGCGCCGGGCGCATCGAGGAGGGCGGGAACGAGCAGGTCCAGGGTCTTGCCCGAGCCCTGCGGGCCGATCACGCCCGCGGTGCGGTCCCACGGGACCCACAGCTCGCCGCCGCGAGGCTCGCTCGCCCTGCCGAGCCTCCAGCCGACGTCGGTGGGGCGAAGGCGTCGCGGGTGGCCGGTCATCGGCGGCCGCCTCGAGGGGCGCCGTACAGGTCGGGGCGGATCACCTTGGCGTGCCGGCGCAGACGGGTGCGGCCCAGCACCGCCTCGGCCTCCGCAGCGGTGGCCATGCCGCGCAGGCGAGCGGGTCCCCAGCGGTCGAGTCCGAACTTCACGGCCCACCCGCTCACCACGATGACGAGCAATTCCACGATGCCGATGCACGTCCACAACAGCTCGACTGACGCCGGGCGGATCACGACTGGCAGGCCCGCGTCGGCCTGCCCGCTGAGCAGCGGGCCTAGCGTAGTCAACAACTCCATGCGGTCGACGAACACCCAACCGTCGCCGGCCACGAGGTTCGCGAGCGACCTCCCGGCCTGCAAGCCCAGGACGAGGGCCAGCAGCACTGCCAGCAAGGTCGCCACCGGGATCTCCCAGGTGAACGGGTACGGCGTCGTTCGACGTGATCGCTGCATTCTGCTACCTCCCAACTCCCCAAGGCGGTGTCAGCGGCGACGGTGGTCATGGCCGACGCTGCCCGTAGACAGGAGTTCTGGATGGCAAGGGGGCGGGGTAAAGCCGGCGGCCTATGCGCATCCGCCGAGAGGAGCTAAGCCGCTCCGGTCCGGGCTGGGCCCAAGGAGAAGTCAGTGGGGGCTACACACTTGACGGCGAGTCGCACGATGTGCCAAGTGCGCAGATGGGCGAATGCCCCGTCATGTTCGTCCTGGTCCGTCTGAAATTCACGAATTCCTTTGCGGCTTCACATGACCGGACCGGCTTCCAATCGTCAACGGCAGGGCTAGCATCCGAATCATGGGACTACTGGGAGAGACATTCGGAGGCATCAGGCTCATCGGTGACAAGGTCATGTACGGGGGCGACACGTGGCCGGTCGCAGGTACAACCGCCCGGGTCGAGCAGGGCGCCGACGTCGCCAAGCGCGTGACAGCAACGCGACTACTGGCTCTGGGTGTCTTCGCGTTGGCCGTCAAGAAGCAGCAAGGCCATGTCTTCCTGACCCTCGAAGGGCCTGAGCTCGACATCGCGGTCGAGGTCCTTGCCAAGAAGGAGGGTGACGCGCGCAAGTTCGCCGCCAAGGTCAACGCCGCGGGCAAGCGCAAGTAGACCTTCGCGGCTGCCGGGCAAGCTCGGCCTTACTGCTGATCACTGCTCATCGCCCGTCCGCGAGGTTGGCGCGGACCTATAGGTCGGTGACGACGATGGCAGGTCGGCTTGCCCCCATCAGGGACGTGAAGGCGCTGCGCCGATCCACGGCTCGCGCTAGGTTCGAGATGCGCTCAGTGACGGGTCAGCACAGGGCGCTGTGGCACGTCCACGCGCGCGGGCGGTGCCGCACTCCTGCCGGCCACGGGCAACGTCGCAAGCCGTGAAGGGCCGCCTGAGGGCGCGCATGGTGAGGTGGAGGACGTGGACGAGAAGGACGAGAAGTTGAGTCGTTCCGACCGGTTCATGCGGTGGTGGGTTTCCCGGAACGGGGCACGGGACACGGTGCTGACGGTGGTGGCCGGGTTGGTGGTAAACCAGGCACTTGCCGGGTACAACGAATTCGACGTCGTCTATTTCGTGCTCGGGATGCTCGCATTCTGGGGAGCGGGCGACATGCTCCGCCCGCTATTTAAATGGCGGGAACATCGTCGCCGCACGTCGCACCGCAACGACTACCGCATCCGGTAGGTGCAAGAGAACTCCCTTCCTCAGCGCGGGGTGCGCGGTGCAGTGCCCACGGCGCCGCCCAGGAGTCCGGGTGTGGACAGACGGGTGCGGGACGCCTTGTCTGTCCCCTACTGTCGGGTCCGGCCCGGTTCGGGCCGGGTGCACGGTGCCCGCTCGAGGCGTGCGCTCGAGCGGGCACGGGTAGGCCGACGGATGGGACGAGTGTCATCATGGAAGGCGCCGTTTGCCCGTCGCACTCGGAAACCGAATTCGTCGACTTGAGCCCCCTCACAGGCGGTGGGGCCTCGTCGCGATGGAAATGCCCGACTCGTAGAGCTGGCGGCCTCAGGTGCGATTCGCGCTGGGCCGACCTGCCCCGACCCGCCATATCGAGAACAGGTTGTGGTCGGTCCAGTGGCCGTAGTCGTAGTGGCCGACCCGTGACCCGCCGGCCTCGATCGTGAGCCGCGCAGCGGGGTCGTAGACGATCATCACGTGGCCAACGCGATTCGGCCCGAGGTAGCTGTCGGTGAAGATCAGGTCGCCGGGCCGCTCCTGGCCGAGCGGGACCTGATAGCCGTTGCCCTGGGCGACCCAGGTCTGCTGGGCGGCGGCGGTGCGGGGCAGGGTGATCCCGACCTGAGCGAACGCGGCCCGGGTGAACGACGAGCAGTCCCAAGAGGTCGGCCCATTGGCCCCGTAGACGTAGGGCTCGCCGAGCTGCGCGACGGCGAATGCCAGCACCGTGGCGACCTGCTGGTTCGGGAGCGCCGCCAGAGCCGGATTCCCCTGCCCGCCGACGCCACAGTCGGACGGGTCGCCCGCGATCACGCCGCCCCCATACGCGGCGGCGTAGTACAGGACGTCGTTCACGTACCAGTCAGCGTGGTTGTACGCGAACAACGCTCGTCGCACCCCGCCGACGCCCGCGGTGACCCCCGACGCGGTCAGGTAGTTCGCCGCGCTCATCACCGAGTCGGCGTCGTTGCCTATGTCGGCGCGCCCGTCGCCCGAGCCGTCGACGCCGTACCGGGCCCAGGTCGCGGGCATGAACTGCATGAGCCCCTGCGCGCCGGCCGAACTCGTCGCGCGGGTGCGCCCGTGGGCGGTCTCCTCCATGCCGACGCCCGCCAGCAGGGTCCAGGGAAGGTGGTAACGCTTGGCGGCGGCGAGGTAGAGCGCCTTCACGTCGTCGGGGATGGTCGCCGCGGGGTTGCGCAGCGACGCCAGACGAGGTGTGCCCGGTGCCGGTACTTCGAAGCCGAGCCCGCCTTCGCCGGCCGGGTCGCCGTCGGTGAGGACCACCGCTTCAACCGCAGCTTCGTCGGAGACCGTGCAGACCGCCTGGACGGCCCCGCCGGAGACGATGGACACGATCGCCGCCGCGCCCATCAGAACCAGCGCGACCGGTAGGACGAGCACCGCCACGACCCCGATCGCGATGGCCTTCATGACCTACGCCGCCCCGGCGATGGCCTCGTTGGTCCACGTCAGCTGCTGCTCGACCGGATGCAGCCGCGTCTCTACCTTGTACGGATGCTCGCCGACCATCCACAGCGCCCGGCCCTTGCGCTGCATCGCCCACCCGGTCATCGCCGCGGTCGCCTGCGGGCCGAGGCCGAGCATCCTGTCCAGGTCGTGTGCAATCTCGGGCTTCTGGCCGTGCAGGATCTTGATATCGGCGAGGTGCATGAGGTCCCGGGCGATGTTCGCGGCCTGGGAGCCGACATCACCGACGGTGAGCATGTCGGACGGCTTGTGCGCGTTGGCCCACTGGATGTCGCCGCCCTTGCCGGCCACGCCCCGCGACAGGCGGAAGTCCTCGTCGAGCGACTTCACTGCGTCGACGCCGAGGCGCATGACCCTCCACACCTCGTCGCGCACCACGACGCGCAGGTCTCCCGGCGGGGCGATCTCGCGCATGCCCCGGCCCCAGGAGTTGAGCGCGAGCAGGGCGATGCCGATCGCCTCGTCGCCCAGTGGGCTCAGCCGCGACAGCGACAGCGACTGGATCGGGGCGGTCCAGTCGACGGCGATGTTCGTGTGGTCGTCGAACAGGCCGGCCAGGGCCCCGGAGACGAGTTGGCCCAGCGCGTCGCGCAGCAGGCGGCTCTCGTCGAGGAACTGCTGGCGGGTGGCGAAGCGGCACTGCTCAACGAGAGCGTCGCTGGGCTCGTCGAGGTGGTGCCACAGCCTCGGGATCGTCGTCTCGGTGAGGGTCGATGCGGCGTGCGCGTAGCCGGTGAGGTCGCGCAGCGCGGTCTTGACGATCACCTCCTCGGACGGGCCGAACGGGACCCGCTGCTCGCCGATCCGCTGGCTGCCGACCAGGCCGCGGACGAGCGTCAGCCAGCGGGAGAAGACGATCGCGGCGCGCTGCTGCGCCTGCCGGGCATCCAACCGGTCCCAGCCGTCGCCAAGGGGTCCGAACGCCAGCGGGTTGACCCGCGCCGGCATGCCGGGGCCGAGGGCGATGGGGTCGACGCCGAAGAACCGGCACAGCGGCTCGTACTCGTCCTTCGGGTCGCCGAGGATGAGGATGCGGTAGCCGAAGTCGGTCATGCGCAGCGCGAACGCCTTCGTCGTGGCGGACTTCCCGGTGCCGGGCTTGCCCATGGTGATGACATTCGCGTTGGTGACGGGGATGTCGTCGCGCAGCACCCAGCCGATCGGGTCGGCGTAGAACGCGGTGCCGGACATCGTGTCGGCGCCCATCTGCGCGCCGGTCTGCGGCAGCCCGGGGCCGGCGACGAACGGCCAGAACGCCCCGGCCTGGTCGGAGGTCATCTGGTACGACACCACCGGCGCCGACGCAGGCGCCCAGCCTCGGCCTCGTCGTCGGTCGCCGCGCGCCCGGACGTGCCGGAACAGCCGCGCGGGCGGCGAACGCGACGTCGTGGCTGACGTCCAGGCGCAGCGGGGCGAACCCGGCGCGGCGGATCGCCGCGTCCAGGCGGCGCCCGTACTCAGCAACGCGCACCGTCTTGGGCACGGTGACCGTACACACCGCGTAGGGGCGGGTGACCGCGCTGCCGCGGGCCTGCTTGGCCTCCAGGGCGCGCACCTGCGCGGCGGCGTCGCGGATCTTCGTCGTCGAGCGCATCCGGGCCCGCTCCCGCAAGCCTTGCCCCATGTCTGCGGCCCACTCCCGCGACGCCGTCTGCCGAGCGGCCTTCGCCTGGCTGAGGATCGGGAACGCGACGAGAAAGCTGCGCCGCTCCCCGGGCTCGGTCGGGGTCAGGACCGGAGCGAGCGCACCCAGGACGGCGCCCTTGACCGGGAGCTTGATGGTGGCGCTGATCGAGTTCCACGCGTCGTGGCTGTAGTGCCGGGCGACAACGTCGGCGCCCGACGGGCCCGCCATCGCCCACGGGACATCCGCGGTGACGTCCTCGCCGTTTGCCGCAGCGAGGAGCGCGTCGACGATCCCGGCGCGGTCACCGGGGGCGAACCCGGTGCGGCACGCCACGGCGAGCTCGGGGCTCGTCAGCCAGGTCACGGCTACCGCGCCGAGGCCGCCCTTGAGCTGGGCCTCGACCTCGGCCATGAGCCCGTACATGACCTGGGCGCGCCCCTCGACCCCACGGCCGGCTTCTCGTGCCGCCTTTCCGATCCGGGTCTCGGGCACGACGATCGTCACGAACGCCTCGGTGCGGACCGACGCCTGCGTCAGGACACGCTGCAGGTCGTCGTTGATCGCCCGCGCCTGCACCGGGCCGTCGGGGCGGCGGTGCCGGCGGATCCACTCGTCGCGCTCGGCGCCGTCCTCGGGGACGGTGCGCACCAGCAGCAGAACCTCGTCGATCAGCTCCGTGCGCCCGGCTTGGTCGATGAGGTCGGCCAGGCCCTTGGCCATCCGCGCGCGGTCGTCGGCCCCGCGCATGCCGATGCCGGGGTGGACGATCGCCGCCGTCGCCGCCCAGGTGCGCGCGACGTGGTTCTGGATCAGGGCTACCCGCGCGGCGTTCAGACCGACGGGCGGCCCCTCGTGGATCTCGATGCCGGTCAGCGACCCCGGTAGATCGACGCCTCCGAGGTCGTCGGCCTGCCCGCGCGAGGCCTGGGATCGGAACCGGGTCCAGCCGGCGAGGCCGCCGATCGCGAAGGCCGTGCTGGCCAGCAGCCAGCCCAGGGCCGAGCGGCCCCGCACCGGGACGACGGTCACCACGGCGACCGCGCCGGCGATCAGGAGAAGGACGGCGGCCGACGCCCACGCTTGTCGGCTCAACGCCCAGAGCACGGGCAGGACGCAGACGGCCAGCACGGTCGCCTGCCACCCCGTGAGCCCGAACGGGAACCAGCCGATCCGGGCTCGGGAGTACTCGCTGTAGACCTGGCTCACGGGCAGTCTCCTATCTCAGACAACGACCGCGGCGGCGGCCTCGGGCGCTGCGGCTGCGCCGCCTCCGGCACCGCCGGCGGCGCCGGCCGTCGGTGATCCGCCCACCGGGGTCTTTCCGGCGGCGGTCGTACTCGGACCGAAGCCGGCGTCGTCGTCGGGCCCCGAGCCGTTGATGTCCGGGGTGTCCTCGTCGCGCGAGTGGCCCCGTTGACCGGGCCGGGAGCGGCTGCCGGAGAAGTCCGGGATGTAGGTGTTGTGGCCGACGCCCATCTGATTCGTCAGGTCCGCACCGAGGGCGGCACCCTGGCTCCCGAGGCCCTGCGCCATGCCCCAGCCCTGCGCCAGCACCTGACCGCCCGCGCCGAGAGTGGCGCCGAGGAATCCGCCCGCCGAGCGAGCAAACCGGTCGTTCGTGGCCGCCTCCGTGGCGGCTTCCCCTCCGGACTGCCCGGAGGCTTCGCTGCTCGAGGCCGCATCCGAGGTGCTCGCCCCGTCCGCCCGTCCCGACAGGAGGCCTTGCCAGCCGCCCTGAGCGGCGAGCCCGGCGCGCATGGCCGAGCCGGAGCTCGTCCCGGGGTCGACGAAAGCGAGCAGTTTGAACAGTGCCAGTGGCGCGAAGCTGCCGACGAAGATCAGCACGACGCCCGGGACGGCGGTGCCGATCGCGGTCTGCAGGGAGTCGGTCATCGACAAGGCCACGCCGCTGGTCGCCTTCACGCCCAGCCCGAGCATCAGGACCATCAGGACGGGCGTGAACGCGGCGGCCAGGAACCAGCGGAACGTCTTCCAGAACCAGGACCGTCCGCCGTCCCAGACGAGCCCGGCCGCGGAGACCGGGTTGGTGGCGGCCAGCACCATGAGCGAGGCCGCTCGGGCGAGCATGACAAGCAAGTGCGCCACGGCTGCGAACACGACGAAGATCCCCAGGACCCCGAGGACCGTGGCGACGGTGCCGTCCGTGAGGTCCGCGGTCGAGAACCCCGTCCACGGCTGCCACGCCGACATGGAGTCGACGCCGAGCAGGGACTGCGTCAGGGCCCTCGTGAGTCCCCCGGCGGCGGCGAGGATCGCGATGGCGAAGACGATCCACATCACCCACACCGCTCCGAACTGGCCCACGCCGAGCAGGACCCGGCCCACGCTCTGCCCGTCGCGGCGCACCCCGGCGATGCCGAGCTGCACCAGGAAGAGCAACAGGACCATTGCGCCGGCGATCCAGAACGTCGCGCCGTAGAGGTCCCGCATCGGACCGCTGGCGCTCAGGTCGGGCACGAGGAAGGCGTCCTCGATGGTGAGGGCGAGCTTGAGCAGCCACAACCCGGCGTTCCAGATCCCCAGCATCGCGGCGGTCCACCCGTCAACGACGACGCTGGCGGCGGCGTTGCCCAGGGCGGCGAAGGGGTTGAGGTAGTCAGACCAGTTCATACCGACCTCACTTCCCCGTGCTCGTCGTCAAGGTGCGCCACCCGGCGGCGGTCG
>JABBOX010000047.1 GCA_012927555.1 Phycicoccus sp. | reverse complement strand
CCGGGGGGGCCCCCACGACGATGCCAGCGATGAGCGCCGGGAGTGCGCCGATCGCCAGGTCGAGTGCCGCGGGGTCGATGCGGGTGCGCAGGACGGTGGGGCCGAGGGTGACGATCGTGCCGGTGATCGACAGCCCGAGCCAGCCGCCAACGTTGACCAGGGCGTGGGCGAGGGTGAGCTCGTCCCGCGCGGCCAGTAGCCAGGCCGGTGCACCGGCGGCGAACATCGCCACCGTCAGGAAGCCGGCCAGGATGCAGCCGACCACAAGGAACGCGGCGGCGGCGATGTAGTACCGCGCGACGAAGGCGAAGCGGTTCGCCAGCCGGGTGCGTGCAGCCCCGACCAGGGCGAGGCCGTGCCAGGCGATCACCGCCCCGATGGCCGCGGCGCCGGCGATCGTGCCAACGACCTGCCCGGTCCACATCGCCGCGACCAGTCCGACGAGGGACGCGTGGAAGGCGAGCATCCGGAGGGTCGCGTCGCGCCCGGATCGAGTGTCGGTGGCCGGCAGGTGGAGCAGGGCCCGGGCGAAGTACCAGGACCACTGCAGGACGGAGCTGGTGAGCACGCCGAGGGTCACGACGTGCACCGAGGTCCACAGCGGCTGAGGGAGGACGCCCCGGACCGTCAACGAGACGGCGGCGGTGCCCAGCGCGACAAGCATCCACGAAGTCGTCAACCGGTCGGTGCGCAGTCGCCGTGGGCGCCCGAGGCGCACCGTGGGGATGGTCACCTCGTCACCGTCGGCCGCGTGGCCTGCGCTGTGAGTCCAGCCCCGTAGCGCTCGGTGCCTGTCGTCGACGCGGTGCCCGGAGTGTTGCATCTGGGGTGCCGGCCACCGGCCGCGAGGGGGACCACTACGGCGCCGAGCAGCACGAGCACGGCGACAACTCCGAGCGTCCCGCCCAGGCGCCAGGCGGCTTCGGCCTGGCGCGCACCGGCCAGGACCCGCACCAGCAGGCCGAGGTGGAGCAATCCCGCGGCGAGCCACATGACGGGGTGGTAGGGCAGGGGGCGCCGTGCGATCGCCGGGACGATGACCGGGGCGTGGGCCACCACCATCGAGAGCGCGAAGCCGATCGTCAGGGCATGCACCACGGTGTCGTATCGGTACCCGGCCAGTGCGGGCCCGCCGACCACCCACACGAGTGCGGCCACCAGTGCCCAGCCGTACCCGGCGAGCATGCACGCGGCCATCAGGCGAGGAAGGCCCGGTGCCCGGATGGTCCTGCGGGCGACGTCGTGCGCCGCGACGTCCAGCACGAGGACGCCGAGCGTCAGGCCCAGCAGCGGGTACCCGGCGCTCGGGGCGAGGAGCGACGCCACGAGGGCCACGAGCACGGCGGTCGCTTCCGCCAGCACCCGTGCCTCGGTCCGACCCGAGACGAACGCGAGGCGTGCCAGCTCCAACCGCTCACCGATGACGGTCAGCACGAGCATCGCCGCCCACCACGGCACGATCGGCGCGGCCTCGAGGCCGCGCGCCCACAGCGCCGCGCCGCCCAAGCCCGCGAGTGCTCCGAGCGCCTGGATCAGGACGGCGAAGGACGCCTGCCTGCGCCAGATCGCGGCGTAGATGCCCACGAAGACTGCGGTCGCGGCGACCCACGCGGCACCCGGGAGCAGGCGCCCGCCGGGCACCGGGAGGCCGGCCACCTGGGCGAGCAGCAGGACAGTGCCCGCCCCGCCGGCCGCCGGTGCGGCGTACCCCCAACCGTCGCGGCGCGAGCCACCGGAGCGCAGCGCCACCGCACGTTCCAGCATGATCGCGGTGCCCAGGAAGCCATAGACCATCACGACGCCGTGCACGGCCGCGAGGGGTTCGGAACGTACCGGCGCGAGAGCCCCGAGGCGCAGCAGCGCCGCGTCCAGCCCGGCAAGTACCGCCACCGCCACCAGCGCCAGCAGCACAAGGCGCCCGGCTGGCACTCGCGCGTTGCGCCGGGAGGCCGCGGGTGTCGTCATGGGACCAATATAGAGGATCCTGATACTCTTAATTCGTGCACGGTCAGGACATGGTCTCGGGTAGGGCTCCCCAGGGGGCCTTCGCCGTCGACGACACCGCAGTGCGGGACGGCCACGACGGTCGTTACGCCGCGCTCGCCTCGCCCCTACGGCGCGACGCGCTGACGCTCCTGCACGCCGCGCCCGGACCGCTGAGCGTCGCAGCACTCGCGCACCAGCTCGGCCTGCACATCACCACCGCCCGTTTCCATCTCGAGCAGCTCGCACGGGCCGGGCTCGTGGTCCGTGAGACCGAGCACTCCGGGCGACGTGGCCGGCCGGCCACGTCCTACCGGGCCGTCGACACCGACGTCGGCGCGGCACGCGACCAGATGATCGACGCCCTGGCGCAGGCCGCGGCCAGCAGCGGCTCCTCGCCGGAAGAGGACTCGCGCGCGGCCGGTCTGCGGTGGGCCACGGAAGTCACTGAACCGCGCGGCGACGCCCGCACCATGCTGACCCGCGTCGCCGGGCGACTCGGCTTCGACCCGGAGCAGGTCGACTGGGGCATCCGCCTGCGCGACTGCCCGTTCCGCTCGGCAGCACGGCACAACCCGCAGGTGGTCTGCCAGGTCCACCTCGGCCTCCTCCAAGGGATAGCCGCCCGCGCACAGGACGGCGACCAGATCATCGTCGGGCTCGTGCCGTTCGCCGAGCCGGAGAGCTGCCACCTCACCTTGACCGCAACGACCACCGCACCGACCACGAGGAGTTCTTGATGAGCCAGCCCGTAGAGATCCTGCCCAGCGCACCCGAGACCGGCTGCGGATGTGGAGGGCACGACGAGCCCGACCCGGTCTTGGATGTGCGGGCGATCCCGCACGCGGTGCGTCACGGCGCGGTGTTCGGCGCGTTCGACGCCATCGCGCCCGGCGCCTCACTGGTCCTGGTGGCGCCCCACGCCCCGCTGCCGCTGCTCGCCCAGCTTGCCGAGCGTGCACCCATCGTGGTCGAGACACTCGTCGACGGGCCCACCGAATGGCACGTACGGATCACCCGGACGGCCGGCGCCGAGGCGTAAGCCGGATGCTCCCGGCCTCACCGCTCGCAAAGCCACTTCCGGCGTCGTGGGCCCGTGGCGGTGCAGCTCCGCCGGCTCCTGGACGAGCGCTCGAGCCCGAAGGGGGGCCAACGGTGCGCCGGCGTCGAGATGGCGTCCACTCAGCTCGACCGGGCGGGTGGTGACCCGGCGGTTGACGCTCAGCGGCGCGTGAAGGCGGAGGATCTCGTCGTCGACCATCGGGCCGTCCCAGACCCGCTCACCGAGCAGGGGTGTCAGGCGGGTCCATCCCGTTGGGCGGGGCCGCGGCGAGCAGCGCGCAGGCCCGGCGCGCCGGTGCCGGCCCGTCGAGTGGCGGACCGTGCGCGCTGCAGCGCCAGGGCGATCCCGCCGAGATCCCCGAGCACGGTTGGGTGAGCAGCACGCCCGCCAGGAGTGAGGCGTTGCCGAGCAACGAGTCCGTCAGCGATGGCGCAGAGCACCCGATCGCACCGAGGCTCCCGTCCCTCGCGCGATCCCGCGCTCAAGATGGTCAAGCCCTGCACGCCCGAGCCTCGCAGAGGCGTGGTGTCACGACGGCTCATGGGGCGTGCGCGATCAGGTAGTCCCGCAGCGCCACCGCGTTGTTGTGCTCACGATCCCGTGAGCTGTAGAGCAACGTCACAGGCTCCTCGGTGAGGAGTGGGCGCCAGACGTCCGGGTTTGCGTCCAGCTCGTCGAAGTAGCGCTCCTGGAACTCCGCCCACTTCGCCGGGTCGTGCCCGAACCACCGCCGAAGTGCGGTGCTGGGCGCCGCGTCCTTGAGCCACGCGTCGATGCGGATGGCGTCGCGTCGCACTCCACGCGGCCACAGTCGCTCCACAAGGTAGACGCGTCCGCTCGCGGGCGGTTCGTACACCCGCACCAGAGTGATCGCTCCCACGGCCGCTCCCTTCGAGGACTGGGGAATAGGGCGGGTGATCAACGCAGGGTCTTCTCCGACTTCTCCCAGCCCCGGCGCGGGGCGCGGGCGCCGAAGCGTTCGCTCTTGGCGCGGTAGACCACGTAAGGGCGCCAGAGGTAGAACAGCGGCGCGCTGAACACGTGCACCAGGCGGGTGAACGGCCATAGCGCGAACAGCAGCATCGCAGCCATGCCGTGCACCTGGAACGGGAAGGGCGCCTGGGCCATCAGCGCAGGGTGCAGCTGGAACGTGAAGATGCCGCGGAACCAGACCGAGACGCCCTCGCGGTAGTCGTAGTGGTCGTACAGGTTGAGCACCCCGGAGCCGATCGTGTTCCACAGCCCGAAGAAGATCACGACACCGAGCAGGAGGTACATCGCCTTGTCCATGCGGGTCGTCGCACCGAACACCGCACTGTTGGTCCGTCGCCGGTAGATCAGCAGCGACATGCCGACCACGGTCGCCAGGCCCGCGAGCAGGCCGACGCTCACCGCCATCGCGTGGTAGACCGACTCGGAGAGCCCGACCGCATCGGTCCAGCTCTTCGGGATGCCGAGACCCATCACGTGCCCCGCGAACACGGCGAGGATCCCGAAGTGGAACAGTGGGCTGCCCCAGCGCAGCAGCTTGCTCTCGTACAGCTGCGACGAGCGGGTCGTCCAGCCGAACTTGTCGTACCGGTAGCGCCAGGCGTGCCCGGTGATGAAGATCGCCAGGCAGACGTACGGGACGACCACCCACAGCACGATATCGAGCGTGGCGGTCATGGCCTGGCTCCCTTGACTTCCGACAGTGCGTACGGTTCCAGGCCGACGGACTCGTCGGGCGGGCCCTGCGCAGCCAGTCGGGCGACGGCCTCGCGCTCGTCGCCGACCAGCGGCGGGAGGGTGGCGCACACCGCCACGAGCGCGCCGGCGTACGGCGAGCCGGCGTCGAGCAGCGCGAGGCGCAGGACCTCGAGCCCGGCGCGGTGCTCGAGGAGCAGACGGGCGCCGACCTCGGCGTCCTGGGTCGCGGAGAACTCGAGCAGCACGCACAAGTGGTCCGGCAGCTCCTCGTCGGTGAGCTCGAGCCCGGCCGCCCGGTAGGCCTGCTTGAAGCTGAGCAGGGCGACGCCGCGCTGGCGGGTGTCCCCGTGCCCGTAGTAGGTGAGGTACAGGCACGCGCGCCGGCGCATGTCGAACCCCTCGACGTAGTCGACGGTCAGCTGGGTCAGCGGGGTGTGCTCGAGATGGTCCAAGACCCCCGTCAGGGCGGCTCGGGCTGGGTCCGGCACCGCGGCGACGGCGATGCGCCGGTCTGGGATCCGGGAGATCAGGTCCTCGCCCGGGTAGTCGAGCACGAGCCCGGCGACCCGGTGCACGATGGCGATCTGGCGGGCAACGAGTGCGCGCGCATTCGACCGGCGGGCGGTGCGCGGCATCGGCAGCGGGCTCACGCTTTGCCCTGCCGATCCGAAGTCGTCTCGTTGCGGGGCTCCTCGGGCGGTCCCTCGCGGCCGGGGAACAGACCGGGCGGCGTGCCCCGCCCATCCCAGTTCAGCATGTTGACCCGGGTGGCAGGTCCCGTGATCCCGGTCGCGGTCGTGTCGGAGGTCTGCCGGTCCTTGAGTGCCCGGAAGTTCTCCACGGCGAGCGGAGTGCCGGCTCCGGACCCCTCCCCGAAGGGCCCGGAGCCGCCCATGCCGGGCCCGCCGTCATAGTTTAGCGAGCACTCGGTCGCGAGCTCTTCGAGGTCGTGCGCCTGCTCGGCGTGCGCCGGCGGGATCACGTACCGCTCGTCGTACTTGGCGATCGCGAGCAGCCGGAACATGGCGTCCATCTCGCCGGTCGTCATCCCGACCGCTTCCGGGATGGACGGGTCACCGGGGCGGCCCATGTTGATGTCGCGCATGTACGAGCGCATCGCGGCGAGCTTCTTCAGCACGCCCGTGACCGGCTCGGTGTCCCCGGCGGTGAACAGCTCCGCGAGGTACTCCACCGGGATCCGCAGGGTGTCGATCGCGGCGAACAGATTCCCGGCTTCTTCGGCGTCCTCGCCGGTCTCCTGCACGACGTCGACCACGGGGGACAACGGCGGGATGTACCAGACCATCGGCATGGTGCGGTACTCCGGGTGCAGCGGCAGGGCGACCTTGAACGTGCTGATCAGGGCCCAGATCGGCGAGCGCTGCGCGGCGTCGACCCAGTCGCGGGGGATGCCGGCCTTCTCGGCCTCGCGGATCACCGTGGGGTCGAACGGGTCGAGGAACACCCCGCGCTGGGACTCGAGCAGGTCCTTGGGGTCGGTGACCGTTGCCGCCTCGAGCACCTGATCGGCGTCGTAGAGCACTAGCCCGATGTACCGCAGCCGCCCGACGCACGTCTCGGCGCACACCGTCGGCAGGCCGACCTCGATGCGCGGGAAGCAGAACGTGCACTTCTCGGCCTTGCCGGTCTTGTGGTTGAAGTAGACCTTCTTGTACGGGCACCCGGTCACGCACTTGCGCCAGCCGCGGCACTTGTCCTGGTCGACCAGGACGATGCCATCTTCGGCGCGCTTGTAGATCGCGCCCGACGGGCACGACGCGGCACACGACGGGTTCAGGCAGTGCTCGCAGATGCGCGGCAGGTAGAACATGAACGTCTGCTCGTAGGCGAGCTTCACCTGGTCCGACACCTTGGCGAGGATCGGGTCGGCCGCCAGCAACTCGGAGCCGCCGAGGTCGTCGTCCCAGTTCGCGCTCCAGGTGATGTTCATGTCCTTGCCCGTGATCAGCGAGATCGGCCGGGCGACGGGGCTGTGCTCCTGCAGAGGCGCGTTCGTCAGCGTCTCGTAGTCGTAGGTCCACGGCTCGTAGTAGTCCTGGATCGAGGGCAGCTTGGGGCTGGAGAAGATGGTGGCGAGGTTCTTGATCCGGCCGCCGGCCTTCAGGCGCAGGCGCCCGCGCTTGGTCAGGGTCCAGCCGCCCTCCCACTTCTCCTGGTCTTCGTAGGTGCGCGGGTAGCCCTGCCCGGGGCGCGTCTCGACGTTGTTGAACCACACGTACTCAGTTCCGGTCCGGTTGGTCCACGCCTGCTTACACGTGACCGAGCAGGTGTGGCAGCCGATGCACTTGTCGAGGTTCATCACCATCGACATCTGAGCCATGACGCGCATGTCAGTACTCCACGTTCTGCGCGCGACGGCGAATCATCGTCACTTCATCGCGTTGGTTGCCGGTGGGGCCGAGGTAGTTGAACGCGAAGGTCAGCTGCGCGTAGCCCCCGATAAGATGGCTCGGCTTCATCAGGATCCGGGTCAGGGAGTTGTGGATCCCGCCGCGCTTGCCGGACGTCTCCGTCTTGGGCACATCGATCAGGCGGTCCTGCGCGTGGTACATGTACACCGTTCCCTCGGGCATCCGGTAGGAGACGATCGCGCGGGCCACGACCACGCCGTTGCGGTTGACGGCCTCGATCCAGTCGTTGTCCTTGACCCCGATCTTCGCCGCGTCCACCTCGCTCATCCAGATTCCGGGCCCGCCGCGGGACAAGCTGAGCATGAGCAGGTTGTCCTGGTACTCGGAGTGGATGGACCACTTCGAGTGCGGCGTCAGGTAGCGCACCGTGATGCCGAGCTCGCCGGTGTCGCCGAGCTCGGGCTCGTCGAACAGGGCCGTCATGTTCAGCGGTGGCCGGAAGATCGGCAGCTGCTCGCCGAGCTCGGTGATCCAGTCGTGGTCGAGGAAGAAGTGCATCCGGCCCGTCAGGGTGTGCCACGGCTTGAGACGCTCGACGTTGATGGTGAACGGTGAGTACCGGCGCCCGCCCGTCTCCGAGCCGGACCACTCGGGTGAGGTCAGCACGGGCATCGGTGCAGCCTGGGTGTCGGCGAACGTGACCTGCTTGCCCTCGTTCTCGGCCGCGAGGTCAATCAGCGGGCGGCCGGTGCGCTTCTCCAGGGCGCGGAAACCCGCGGTGGCGAGGTGACCGTTCGTCGTCCCGGACTGCGCCAGGATCGCCTCGCACACGTGGATGTCGCGCTGCAACGACGGCCGCCCGTCCGCGACGCCCCCGCGGACCCGGCCGTTCTTGCGGCCCAGGTACTCGACCGGCTTGGTCAGGTCGTAGGTGATGCCCTTCGTGGTCGCGCCGAGCGTGTCGGCCAGGGGGCCGAGCGCCCCGAGCTTGGCCGCTACGGCGCTGTAGTCCCGCTCGACCACGACGAGCTTGGGCATGGTCTTTCCCGGGATCGGCTCGCACTCGCCGAACTTCCAGTCCAGGACGCGGCCCGACGGCGTCGCCATCGCGTCGGGCGTGTCGTGCAGCAGAGGCATAGCCACGACGTCCTTGCGGACCCCGAGGTGCTCGGCCGCCATGGCAGAGAAGGCCTTGGCGATGGTGTGGAACGCGTCAAAGTCGGTGCGGGTCTGCCACGGCGGGGCGATGGCCGGGTTGAAGGAGTGCACGAAAGGGTGCATGTCGGTGCTGGACAGGTCGTACTTCTCGTACCAGGTGGCCGCGGGCAGCACGATGTCGGAGAACAGCGTGGTGCTGGTCATCCGGAAGTCGAGCGTGAGCAGAAGGTCGAGCTTGCCGATCGGGGCGTCGTCGCGCCAGGTGACGTCGCGCGGCCGGTTCACGGCTTCGGCTTCGGTGGCGCGCAGTGCGTTGTCGGTGCCGAGCAGGTGCTTGAGGAAGTACTCGTTGCCCTTGCCTGAGCTGCCGAGCAGGTTCGAGCGCCAGACAGTGAGCAGGCGCGGGTAGTTCTCCGGGGCGTCGGGGTCTTCGCCGGCGAACTTCAGCGAGCCGTCCTTGAGGGCGGCTGGGACGTACTGGTCCACCGGTACCCCCGCCGCGTCGGCGTCGTCGGCCAGGGTGAGCGAGCTGCGGTCGAAGGTGGGGTAGGACGGCATCCAGCCCAGCCGTGCGGACTTGGCCAGCACGTCGACCATGGCCATGCCGGAGAACATGCCCTTGGCCTTGCCCGACGACAGAGCGTCGGCGCTGAAGGTGTCGTAGCGGTACTGGTCGGAGTGCAGGTACCAGTACGCGGTCTGGATCATGTGCCGCGGGGGGCGCGACCAGTCGAGCGCGTTCGCGTACTGGTTGAAGCCGGTCAGCGGGCGGACCTTCTCCTGCCCGACGTAGTGCGCCCAGCCGCCGCCGTTGACTCCCTGCGTCCCGCACAGCGTGGTCAGGGTGAGGAATGCGCGGTAGATCGTGTCGGCGTGGAACCAGTGGTTGACGCCGGCGCCCATGATGATCATCGACCGGCCCTTGGACTCCTCGGCGTTGGCCGCGAACTCCCGCCCGATCCGTTCGGCCTTCGCGGCCGGGACGCCGGTGATGGTCTCCTGCCAGGCCGGGGTGCACGGGCTGGACGCGTCGTCGTACCCGGCCGCCCAGGTGCCGGGCAGGCCCGGCCGCCCGACGCCGTACTGGGCCAGGAGCAGGTCGAACACGGTGGTTACCAGGTGGCCGCCGACCACACGGGTCGGCACACCGCGGGCGATGACCGCCGCGGAACCGTCTACAGCGTCGAAGCGTGGCAGGTCGATCGCCGCTACGTCCGAGCCGACGCCGTCGGCACTCAGGCGCGGGACGGTGTCGCCGAGGTCGAGGTTCCACTTGCCCTCACCCTCGGCGCCGTAGCGGAAGCCCAGCGAGCCGTTCGGGACCACGGCCTCGCCGGTCGCGTCGTCGAGCTGGAGGGTCTTGAACTCGGCGTGCTCGGATGTCTCGCCGAGGTCGGCCGCGGTGAGGAACTTGGCTGGCACGAAGTGGTCGCCCTGCTGCTCAAGGGTGACCAGGAACGGCAGGTCGGTGAACTTGCGGACGTACCCGTCGAAGTAGTCCGTCGTGCGGTCGACGAAGAACTCCTTCAGGACCACGTGGCCCATGGCCATTGCGAGCGCACCGTCGGTGCCGGGGGCGGGCGCGAGCCACTCGTCGGCGAACTTCACATTGTCCGCGTAGTCCGGGGACACGGCGATGACCTTCTGGCCGCGGTAGCGCGCCTCGACCATCCAGTGCGCGTCGGGCGTGCGGGTCACCGGGACGTTGGAGCCCCACATGATCAGGTAGCCGGCGTCCCACCAGTCACCGGACTCCGGCACGTCGGTCTGGTCGCCGAACACCTGCGGGGAAGCGACCGGCAGGTCCGCGTACCAGTCGTAGAACGACAGCATCGCACCGCCGATCAGCGAGTAGAACCGGGACCCCACCCCGTGGGACACCATCGACATCGCCGGGATCGGGGAGAACCCGGCGATCCGGTCCGGGCCGTGCTCCTTGATCGTGTGGACGTGGGCCGCGGCGATCATCTCCGTGGCTTCGTCCCACGTCGCGCGCACCAGTCCGCCCTTGCCGCGCGCGGCCTTGTAGCAGGCCGAGCGCACCGGGTCGGCCATGATGTCGGCCCACGCGGCGACTGGCTCGCCCAGGCGCGCGCGCGCCTCGCGGTACATCTCAAGCAGCACCCCGCGCACGTACGGGTAGCGCACCCGGGTGGGGGAGTAGGTGTACCAGGAGAAGGCGGCCCCGCGCGGGCATCCCCGCGGCTCGTACTCGGGGCGGTCAGGCCCGGTCGAGGGGTAGTCGGTCTGCTGGGTCTCCCAGGTGATGATGCCGTCCTTGACGTACACCTTCCATGAGCAAGACCCGGTGCAGTTGACGCCGTGGGTCGAACGGACCACCTTGTCGTGGCTCCACCGGTCGCGGTAGAACGTGTCGGCGTCGCGCCCCCCGATCTGGTGCAGCGTGCGCAGGTCGGGTGAGACCTCCTTCTTCTGGAAGAAGCGCCGAGTCCGCAGCAGGGCCTCGGTGAGGTCGTCGTCCATCCTGGCGGCGGGCTCCGACAAGTTGTTCTGGGGTGTCACGCGCGGTTCCCTCTTTCGAGATGTTCGATTGTCGAAGCGGTCCGGTCGGGTCAGGTCGCCGAGATAGCCCGGGCGGAGGCACGCAGAGGGCCGCGGGTGAACAGTGCCGCGCCCACACAGACGACCGCGAGCAGGACGAGTCCGATGCTGTAGTCCCCGACTGCGCTGAAGACTGCGCCCATCACCAGAGGCGGCACGAAGCCGCCGAGTCCACCAGCGGCGCCGACTATCCCCGTGACCGCACCGACCTTGGTCTTGGGTGCGAGGATCGCCACGAGCGCGAACGTCGCCCCGGCGGACGAGCCCAGGGCTGCGGCGAGGCCGAGGACTGCGATCGTGCTGACCGGGATCAGGGGCAGCTCAAGTGCGGCGAGACCGGCCAGTACCGCCGAGAACACTCACCGGGTTGTACCGGTCGGAGAGCCAGCCGCCGACCGGCCGAGCCGCGACGGCCAGCACCACGAATCCGGCGGTACGCAGCGCAGCGTCGTTCGGCACCAGGCCGAACGCGTTGATGAGGTAGGTCGGCAGGTAGACGCTGAACGCGACGAACCCGCCGAAGCTCACCGCGTAGACGATCGACAGCTGGGACGTGGCGGGGATCTTGGCGGTCGCCCAGGTCCGGGCGACGAACGAGCCCTGCGCCCTGACCCGACCAGGGGCGTCGCGCACGAACAGCGCCGCAACGACCGCATACACCGTCAGTACGCCGGCCACGATGAGGAACGGCGCCTGAGGGCTGAGGTTGTCGGTGAGCCGGACGGTCGTGAACGCTGAGATCGCCGTGCCGCCCATCCCGATTCCGAAGACCCCCAGTGCGGTGCCCCGCCGCGCGGGCGGGTACCAGGAGTTGACCAAGGGAATCCCGATCGCGAATGCGGTTCCGCCGAGCCCCAGGAAGAACCCGCCGATCAGCATCGCGGCGTAGCTTTGCGCGACCAGACCGACATAGAGCACCGGCAGGACGGTCAGGATGCTGACTGCCGGGAACATGATCCGCGCCCCGACCCTGTCCGTCAGGGCACCCACAGGGATCCGGCCCAGGGACCCCACGATGACGGGGACGGCTACGAGGGCCGCCTGTTGGAAGACGGTCAGGCCGAGCTGCGTGCGATAGGCCGCGCCGAGGGGACTGATCAGCGCCCAGGCCCAGAAGTTCACCATGAATCCGACGGTCCCGAGCAGGAGCATCCGGCCCGCGAGGGCCGGGGTGCCCGACATCGACTCCTCGCTGGGCTGGGCGAGGGGTCCGGTGGTCAACCCCTCAGTCGGCGCGAGAGAGGTGCCGTCACTTCTCTCGAGTCTTCCTTGACTCTCGGCCATCGTCAGCCTCGCTTCGCTCGGGGTGCCGTCGCTCGGGGTGCCGTCGCTCGGGATGAGAGGCGTCGAGAGAAAACTAGCACTTCGTATGCAAGTTTTGGCACTACCCTTCGATGATGCGGATCAACGCGTTCTCGGATGTCTCCCTTCGGGTCCTGATTCTGCTCGCCGCCGCGCCCGCTGCAGCTGGGTCGGGCGTGATGACATCTAGTGCCCTTTCCCTCGCAGTAGGAACGCCGTACCACCACGTGACCAAGATCGTCGCTCGGCTCCACGAGCTCGACCTGATCGAGGTCACCCGCGGCCGTGCAGGCGGAGTGCGGATCAGCCCGGCTGGGCGGCAGGTCACGGTGGGCTGGGTGCTGCGCGCGCTTGAGACGCGAACTGACGTGGCCGACTGCGAGACGCCCAACGGCGCCTGTCCGTTGCTCGACGGCTGCGGACTGCGCGGGGCGCTGGGCCGCGCCAGGGACGCCTTCTACTCGGAGCTCGAAAACGTGGTCGTCGCCTCGCTGGCTCATCAGCCGCGCCTCGCCTCGCCGTCGCGCACCCCTGGATCGACGTCCCTCCCCGTCCGCTGAGGGGCATGCCTCGCCCGGTCGGCCTCACGACCGTCAAGGGCTTGGAGCCTGGGCCGGAGCCGGCCAGGGCGCGGTAGAGCGGCCACCGGACGTTCATGTCAACGCCGGGCGAATATTGACCCCCTGGTGCTGTTTGAATCTTGACCCCCCTGGTGGTCTTGACTACTTGGTCTTGCGGTGTGCGCGGGTGCGGTAGGAGTCACCGTCCAGGGCGATG
>JABBOX010000117.1 GCA_012927555.1 Phycicoccus sp. | reverse complement strand
CTGACCTCAGGGCGGATCGCATCCTGCGTAGACCGCAAGGTGGCGATCAGCGCCTGCTCCAGACCGACACCGGCGGTCAGCACCCCAGACAGGGACCGGGTCCACTCCTCCATCGCCTCGACCCGCGCGATCTTGGACCCGGCCGGCGGCGCCGAGAGCAGGATCGGCAGACCGACCACCACCGCGGGCACCAGCAGCGCGGCGACGAACCATCCCGTGAGCAGTGCGGTGAGCAAACCCGCACTGACCCCGGCGAGCAACAGCGCCCGGGTGCGTGGGGATGTGCCGCCCAGTCGTGCCGCCAAGGGGAGCCGCATCCGGGTCGGCGCGGGTGGTCTTTGCGGTGACCTGCGCAGTCCCGTGGCCACCCCGATCAGGCCAGCCACAACCAGGGCGCCGCCCAGTCCCGGGATCAGGGCGGTCATGTTGCGTCCTCATGCAGCCGGCCCTCAGCCAGATACCCGCGCAGGTCGAACCCCAACCGCTCAAGGGCCCGGTACTCATCCGGCAGCACCCCGGCGACGGCGGGCCGCCCGTATGACGGCCGGAACACCTGCGTCGTCGCGTATCCCTTCTCCCGCTCCCCCGGCGAAACGGCGATAATCTCCGAGACCCAGCGGGAGCGGCGGGCCGTGCCATCTCCCATCGGCATCGTCTCCAGCTGCAGCTGCACGACGAGGTCGATGTGCTCGGCTATGGCGCGGGTGGCGTAGGACTCGGTCACCTGGGGGCCGGCCTCCATCGCGCAGGTGATCAGCTTGCGGATCGCCCCTGACGCGTCGGCGGCATGGGTCGTACTGATCGACCCAGCCCCCGACTGCATCGCCTTGATCATCGCCAGGACCTCACGGCCGCGTACCTCGCCGACGATCTGCCTGCTCAAGTTGAACCGGAAAGAGTCGATCAGCAGGTCATCGAGGGTGATCTCGCCAGCCTGGCGCCCGTTAATGCCCACCTCCCCCGAACCCGGCCGCGACTCCCACGCCACCACGCGACGGTGCTTGTCGGGCAGCTCATGCAGATGCAGTTCGTATTCCGTCTCGAAGGTCCCAATCCGCTCCCACGGGTCGAGCTCGGCGCACAACCCGCGCACCAGGGTCGTCTTGCCGGCGCCCTGCGGCCCGGCGACGACGATGCTCTTCTTGGCCCGCACCGCGGCCCTCAGAAAGGACACCGCCACGTCGCTGAGCAAGCCCAGACCCGCAAGCTCCGCCAGGGTGACCTCCCGCAGCCGGTGACGGCGGATCACGACCGCCGGGCGAGGGGTGACCCACGCGGTCGCTGCGAGGCGCGCTCCCCCGTCCAGGCGCATGTGCAGCCGCGGCTGGGCCTCGCTGAACGGCCTCGCGTTGACCTCAGAGCGGGACGCCAGGAAGCCCAGGAAGTCAATGAGCTCTTCGTCGGTCTCCGCCACCGCCGGGCCGGGCCGAAGTGTTCCGTCCGAGTACTCCAGGAGGACTTGGTCGCAGCCGGTGATCTCGATGTTCTCGATCTCCTCGTCGTCGACCAGCGGTTGCAACCGCCCCAGCCCAAACAGGGAGTCGAAGATCGCCTCGGCCAGGACGTCCTGGTCTGCAAGCGACCATGAATCCCGGCCAGCGGTGAGATTCTCCGCGGCCTCGCTCTGGAGCAACTCCAGGATGATCGAGCGGCCCAGTTCCTCCTGCCCGGCCCGGTCCAGGCGGCCGCGGTCTGCTCCGATCGCGGCGCTGAGCTGGTCGGAGGCCTGGGAGCGGAAGCTTGCGACCAGGGCCCAGTCGATCCCTTGGTGCTCGATGGCCGTTCGGCGACGAACGCCTGGCACACCGGCGCCGTTGGCGGTCACCGGGTAACCTCCGGTGTGTCGCGGGAGCGAGGTCGGCTCGTGCCCGTTCGTGCCCGGGAGCATCGAGAACTGCGAACGCACTCGCCCCGGCCTCGGTTCGGGTGGTGTCGGCGCGAACAGCGGCAGCGCGCTCGGGTCTGCGGAAGCAATCCCGTTCTGCTCGTTCACGTTTGGCTCCAAACGTCGGGGGTAACGCCGAGGCTGGCGCGGTTGGCGTTCACGACGAACTGGATTGCCGACGCGGCGGCGCGCAGTTCGCGCAGCAGCTGCGATGACTCGAACCGACGCGGCGGGTTGGCTCCGCGTGAGAACACTGCGGCGCCGTCCTCGTCCAGGGCCAGCGACGCCGTCACCGGGATCTGCAACACCTTGCTTACCTCACGCGCGCCGTACGGCTCACCGTCGCCGACCAACAGCACGCCCAGGCTGGACGAAGCGCCCGTCCGTTCGAACTCACCGCGCAGTGTCTCGGCCCAGGACCGGGCACCAGACAGGGCCGGCAGCGTGCTGCGCGTGACCAGCAGCGTCAGATCGGCGCCATAGATCAGCGGCTCCGGACACCCAGCCAGGCCCAACCGCCCGGCGTCGACGATCACGTCCTGCCCATTGCGTTCCAGCGCACGCAACGCTGCCGACAACGGCTCCCACAAGGGGATGAGGCTCGCGGACTGGGAGTGGCTGCGGATACCGGGCAGCAGCTGCACGACCGAGTCCGGGATCGCCATGGTGGCGCGGCCGATGGCCTCGGCCAGCGTGCCCTCCCGGTGAGCCAGCGCCAGGTCGATCAGGCCGCCGATGTGGGCGACGTCGCCGTGGAAGTAACCAGCGAGGATCCCAGAACCGCCCGTCGGATCGGCCTCGACCAGCAGTGAGGGCCGCGGCCAGGACAGTGCCAGCCCCAGGGTCGAAGTGGTCACGCCCGGGGATCCGGACGCCGACGTAAGGACGATCAGTGCCACAAGCTCATCGCTCCCGCGAGTCGAGCACCAGGGCGACCTTGCCCGTCGCGGCCCGCGCCGCCAGTTCGGCGGCCTGGTCGTAGGGCACCGACACGTCGACGACGATCTGCCCGGTGTCCCCCGCGCCGCGCACGGCGACCCCCGCCGCCCCGAGCGACTCCGGCGATGACTCGGTGGCGACGGCGCCCTGCGCGCCGGGTGGGGCCCCGATCCGCACACGGTCCCCGGACTGCAGCTGGGTCGCTGGCATCAGCGCCGGTGGCAGGCTCACTCCCACCACAGACATGCCCTTCGCGGGGACCAACGCAGAGGCGATGTCCTCCTGCGTGACCAGCCCGCCCGCGGCCAGATCCATCGCTGCCCGCTTCCCCACCACGGACTCGGCCGCGGATGCCGGCAACGGTTTGAGGACCGGGTCGACGCCGATCCGTGCGGTCATCAGATCGGCGCGGGTGATGAGCTCGCCGCGGTGGACAGTGGTGCGCACCGCGAGAACGCTTTGGGAGGTGCTCGCCCCTGTGTAAGCCCACACGGCCAGCAGCGCGCCCAGGCAGATCGCTGCGACCGAGGCTGCCACGAGTGCCGGGCGACGCCGCAGCCTCGGCGGCGGCGTAATGCTCTCCCCCGGCACCGCTGGATCACTTGCGGGAGGCGCCTTGTCCACGCCGCGTCGCCCGGAGCGCTTCGGCTCCTGCTCGGTTGCGATCGACATCTGGTTTCTCCCCAACTCTTCGACGTTGCTACTGCGTAAGGACCTGGGCCTCGCCCATCGTGATGTTCGTGGTCTGCGTGAAGTTCAGCGGGATCGTGCCGCTCTGACCTACCCCGGCCCACTGCACCGTCCAGGATGACGTCGCGCGAACCGTGTAAGTCCCCTGCCTGGTGTACGTGTACCCACAGGTAGGGCTCGTCTTCTTCCCGAACGAGTCCTGGTACGCCGTCCCCGGCCCGGTGCAGGCCACCGTCGACCCGTCACCCATGGCCCACACCACCCGGTCGACCTTCGCGGTCGCGGTCACCGTGGAGCCAGCTGCCGATGCCGACTTCGTGATCGGGCCCCACGTGCTCTGACTCGGATTCTGCGCCCACATCCAGGTCGGCATCCCGATGATGCCCACACTCCCAGAGCGCGGCTCTGGGACGATGCCAATGTTGATCGCGCGGAGCCCCATCAGCGCAATCGCCTGCTGCGCCAGCACCCGCGGGTCAGGCGGAGCGACAGGCCCCGCTGGAGGGGTAGCTGACCAGAGGGTCGTCAGGGGAGTGCCACCAAATTTCCCCACCAATGGGTCGTAGCACTCGTAGATCGCTCCATCCGTGTGACCGCCCCAGATTGGATCGGACTTGGATGGTTGCGGAACCGCCAGTGAGATGTAGCAGCCCAAACTGTTGCTCCACCAGGAGTTCCCGTCGCGGCAGGCGACCGTCTCGCCGTTGGCCATCACGCATTTCGGTGGTCCACCACCAGAACCACCAACACCAGGAGCACCGCCAACGGTGACAACGCCAGCACCGCCAGGGCTGGGCGGCGTGACAACGACGATGACACAGACACCCGTCTTGGGATCCGGCGACTGGCTCGACGGGCAGGTAACGGGGCCTGTGGCGAGTGCTGGGCCGCCTGCCGACAGGAGTGCCGTCATCCCCAAGACGGCGACAAGCAGCAACCGCTTCAACATGGCTGCCCTTTGAGCTTGTCCTCGGTCACGAAGAATCCCCCAGGGGCCTTCTGAACCTTGTAGGTGTATTGCATTCGGTCTTGCCGACCCGCTGCGATGACCGACTTGCCAGCAGGGTCAACAACATTCGCCTTGCTCACATCGATGCAGGCCTTGACTGCGAAGTTGTTCTTCCCGCCGACGGCCTGTGCTTCGGCCGAAAGCACGGTGCTATCCCCCACCTGCTTCCAACCGCTTCTCCGGTAGCTGGTCAAGTTGCTGCGCCACTGCGCGATGGCCTGGTCGCGCGAGACCGTCGCCAACTCATCGAGACTCTTCTTCTGGTCCGATGCGAGCGCATCGAGGACACCCCAGAATCGTGTGATCGTCTGCGCGGCATCCTTCAGGTCCTGTTCGGCCGGAGACAGGGAGGTGGAGGACGGCGTCGGAGTTGTGGCGGTACTGGTGACAGAGGTAGTTGTGGACGGGGTGGGCTTAGGGTCGTTCGCGGTGCAGGCGGACGTGGCAGCGATCGCGGCCACGGCGAGCGTGGCTGCGACCATGCTCCTGGTGTTCGTCATCTCCGGCACTCCTAGTGATCTCACATCGCCTTAAGGATGTCGGCGGTGTCTAGGCGGTCAACTTGAGCAAAGTCGATGCACTTACACTAGTGCATTTAAATCGGCTAGATGCGGCTGTCCCCAGGGGCCGTGCCGCAAGCCGTGGGTCTGTCGGACGCGTCCCCCCACGACTCCATCCGATCCTCTGATGAGTCCTACCGCCTTCGGCGGGACACCATCGGAACACATCCGGGAAGAAAGCACCATGGAAGGCGTCATCCGGTTCGTTTGTCAGTTGGCCTGTCTCGCACTTGCTATGGCGGTGGCGATGGCGGACTCGACGTCATCGACGGTGACGTCAAGCGCCTTGGCCAACGGCTTGAGTGCCTGCCTAGCGGGAACTCGTTTGGTGCCCCCGGACTCCCATCTGATGTATGTGGGCGCCGACATATGCGCTCGCGCAGCAAGGTTCCGGGCGCTGAGTCCTGCGGACGTGCGCAGGCGTCGCAGGTCGGGCGGTCCCCCGGCATCGAGGAGGTCGAGTACATCGACGTTCAGTGCCTGGGCGAGGCGGCGGAGCATTTCGGGCCGTGGGGCGGAACTGCCCAGTTCCCAGCGCGAGATCCGCTCGCCCCCGGCCACGTCGATGAGGCGGGCCAGTTCGTGCTGCGTCAGGGCCATACGGATACGGGCGTCGCGCAGCGCCAGTGGGTCGACACCGGATTCCGCTCGCACGAACGACACCCTAGGGCGTCGAGAGAGCCGCGAACACGGATGCCAATCTCGCCCAGCAACTGAGGGCAGCGCGACCCACACTTCTCGCGTTTAGAGCAGTAACGACAGACAACGACAACTGACCATGGACGTCAGTGGTGAGAATCACGGGATCTCGTTGTGGCGCAATGGTTTCCAGTGGTTTCCATGGATGACCACAACTCAGTAGTCCGAATCAGCGGGTTCGGGTTCGAGAGTCTTAACGCGTGAGCGGCTGTGTGCCAGCAGTACAGCAGCGAATCACAGCAGCGGGGCCGCTACTCGGCGATCCGCAGGAGCTCCCAGTGCTGCTCTCACGTGCTCAACGTGTCCCTCGGCGACATACTCGCTCATGGTTCAGGACCAAACGGCAGTCCCCCGAAGCGCCACACTGACCTTAGCCAGGCGGGACTCGACAACCACCCAGACTCCGGGTAGGAGCAGAGCACGGACCACATCTGGGGAGTACGTGATCGTCCACAGGGCTGCTCTGCCGTGCCGGGTAGGCGGTTGATGACGCTACGAGACGAGGGACGTTCCGCGCGGTCCGGCATTTCGCAGTCGACGGCGAGGGCGTGTTCGGCGAGACTCGCAGGCAGAGCTCGGAGAGTCCGAGGTGCCCGGAAAGGCAGGGGTTGGCATGAGCATCGCCAAACGTGAGGACGGCCGGTGGCGGGCCCGCTACAGGGACGCTGCGGGCAAGGAACACGCTCGCCACTTTGCTCGCAAGGTCGATGCACAGCGGTGGCTCGACGACGTCACCAGCTCCGTAGTCACGGGTACCTACACCAACCCGAGGACGTCGAGTGTCACTCTCGAAGACTGGTCTGCGATTTGGTTCAAAGGGCAGGTCCACTTGAAGGCGACGGGACGGACGCGTGTTGAGGGCATCGTGCGCCTCTACATCGTGCCGAGGTGGGGGACGACACGGCTACGGGACGTCTCACACGCCGAAGTTCAAGCCTGGGTGACCGACCTCCTGGCGGGTGGTCTCAGCGCCTCGAGTGTTCAGCGGACCCACGGCTTGCTCTCCCAGATGCTCGACCTCGCGGTGCGTGATCGCAGACTCCCGGCCAACCCTGCCAAGGGCGTCAAGCTCCCCCGCAAGCTGCCCAAGGTTCGCCAGTTCCTGACCGCAGCTCAGGTGGAGGCACTGGTGGTCGAATGCGAGCCCTACGGCCTGGTTGTGCGGTTCCTCGCCTACACGGGCCTGCGGTGGGGCGAGATGGCTGCCCTGCGGGTCCACGACGTCGACCCGGTGCGCCGGCGCATGCTCATCGCCCGGTCGGTGACGGAGGACAACGGTCGGCTGATCTTCGACACGACCAAGACGGGCGAGGAACGAACGGTCCCGCTCCCCCGCTTCCTGGCCGAGCAGGTCGCCGCGTCCGTGGCCGAGAAGGGACCCGACGATCTCGTGTTTCAGGGCACCCGCGGCGGCGTGCTGCGTAACGGGAACTTCAACCGGCGCACCTTCGGGCCGGCCGCGATCGCGATCGGTGAGCCGGCTCTGACGCCGCACGGACTACGTCATACGGCTGCCTCGCTGGCGAGCGCGGCCGGCGGCAACGTCAAGGTCGTTCAGCAGATGCTGGGGCACGCCACGGCGAGCATGACGCTCGACCTCTACGGGCACCTGTTCCCCGACCAGCTCGACGACGTCGCGGACCGTCTGGACGTCATCGGCCGAGCGGCTGCGGAAGTTTCTGCGGACTTTTTGCGGACTAAAGGCCCTTTGACCCCTCTTCCTTCGAAGACCGGAGGGCCCTAATAGGCCTCTGACCTGCGGTGATACGAGTGGGCCCGGCCGGGCTCGAACCGACGACAGCCGCGGTGTAAACGCGGTGCTCTACCAACTGAGCTACAGGCCCCCGAACGGCGTTACGCGCCACCGTCAAGCTGGTCAGCCAACCGAACCGACCAGCTCCTTGAGAGCGGCGCGATAGCCGCTGAAGTCACGCTTCTCGTTCATCCCGTTGACCAACGCCCACCGCACGACTCCGTCACGGTCGATCAGGAACGTCCCACGATTGGCGAACCCGCCAGGTTCGTCGAAGACCCCGTATGCCTGTGCGGTCGCACCGTGCGGCCAGTAGTCGCTGAGCAACGGGAAGAAGTAGCCCTGATCGTCAGACCAGGCCCGCTGGGTGAACATGTGATCGCACGAGATGGTCAGAACCTGGACGTCGTCACTCTCGAAGGCGCCGAGGTCGTCGCGGATCTCGCACAGCTCGCCGGTGCAGATGCCGGAGAACGCAAACGGGTAGAAGACCAGCACGACGCTCTTGACGCCCCGGTAGTCGGACAGCGTCACCGGTTTGCCGTTCTGGTCCCTGAGGGTGAAGTTCGGAGCGGGCTCTCCGACCGTGAGCACCTCGCGTGTGATGGTGGTTCGATGGGCGCCCGTCATGGCCCCAGTCTGTCAGCAGTCACCGACGCGGTATGCCGGCAGTCACCTGAGCGGCCTGCCGGAGTCAGCGGAGGCAAAGTCAGCGGCGGGCTGACTTGGGGGCGACCAGACGGGTGCCGTTCCAGTCTCTGGCGGCATTCGTGCTGCCAGAAGTGTGGAGTCCTGTCGTCACGGCTGCCTCCTGGATGTCACTGGGATCGACCTGCCCCACCCGCCCGGCCTTGGGCGTGAGCAGCACGATGAATCCCCGCTCGGCAAGGTTGGTCAGCGCGTCCACCAGAGCATCGATGAGGTCGCCATCATCCTCACGCCACCACAGGACCACCGCATCGACGACGTCGGCGTAGTTCTCGTCCTCGAGCTCGGAGCCACAGATCTCCTCGATCGCCAGACGGAAGTCCTCATCGACGTCCTGGTCATATCCGTACTCCTGGACTACCTGTCCAGTGGCAAAGCCAAGCTTTGCCACCGAACCGTTCGTCGCCGCGGCTTCCGCGGTCGCAACCACGAGTGTTCCCCTCTGACGTGGACCACGGCTCACACCGAGATCGTTGGATACTTCGATCGTTCGATACTTCTGTGCGTAGTCCACTAGGTCTGGGTGAATCTTGCAAGCAGACACGACAAATACCATCACTCTGTGGCGGACCGACTGGTCATACCGACCAGTAGACCCGCCACGTTGTGACGTTTGCGCGATTTAGTAGAAGATGGCGGACGGCACCTGAGCGGACCCCGCAACAACATCGACCGTCGCCGACGGCAGTGACAGGCTGGTCAGTGACACGCCCGTCACGAGAAAGGACACCACTCGATGGCACGCGACGAAGCCGGACCCATCCTGAACGGCATCCCAAGTCGGATCCCGGACATCGACCCGGAAGAGACCCAGGAGTGGCTGGACTCCCTGGACGCCGTCATCGACGAGGTCGGCCGCACCCGAGCCCGCTACGTGATGCGCAAGCTGCTCGAACGAGCCCGCGAGCGTCAGGTGGGGGTCCCCTCGCTGACCGCGACGAACTACATCAACACCATCGACCCTGAGGCCGAGCCGTGGTTCCCCGGCGATGAGGACGTCGAACGTCGCTATCGCGCCTTCATCCGCTGGAACGCCGCGATCATGGTCCACCGCGCACAGCGTCCCGGTATCGGTGTCGGTGGCCACATCTCCTCCTACGCATCGGCTGCGACGCTGTACGAGGTCGGCTTCAACCACTTCTTCCGTGGCCGTGACCACGAGGGCGGCGGAGACCAGATCTACGTCCAGGGCCACGCATCCCCCGGCATCTACGCCCGCGCGTTCCTCGAGGGTCGGCTGTCCGAGGCCCAGCTCGACGGGTTCCGTCAGGAGCACAGCCACGTGGTGGACGGCGAGCCGGTGGCCCTGTCGTCCTACCCCCACCCGCGCCTCATGCCGGACTTCTGGGAGTTCCCGACCGTCTCGATGGGCCTGGGCCCGATGAATGCGATCCACCAGGCGCAGTTCAACCGGTATCTCCACAACCGCGGCATCAAAGACACCTCCCAGCAGCACGTCTGGGCTTTCCTGGGTGACGGCGAGATGGACGAGCCCGAGTCGCGAGGCCTGCTCCAGCTGGCGGCCAACGAGGAGCTCGACAACCTCACCTTCGTGATCAACTGCAACCTGCAGCGCCTCGACGGACCGGTCCGCGGCAACGGCAAGATCGTCCAGGAGCTCGAGGCGACCTTCCGCGGAGCCGGCTGGAACGTCATCAAGGTCATCTGGGGCCGCGGGTGGGACCCGCTGCTGGCACAGGATCGCGACGGCGCTCTGGTGAACCTGATGAACACCACGCCCGATGGCGACTACCAGACGTTCCGCGCCAACGACGGCGCATACGTCCGGGAGCACTTCTTCGGCGGCGACCCACGGACCCGCAAGATGGTCGAGCAGATGTCCGACGACGACATCTGGAGGCTCAAGCGCGGCGGTCACGACTACCACAAGGTCTATGCGGCCTACAAAGCATCGATGGATCACAGCGGCCAGCCCACCGTGATCCTCGCCAAGACGATCAAGGGCTACAGCCTCGGAACACAGTTCTCCGGACGCAATGCCACGCACCAGATGAAGAAGCTGACGCTGACCGACCTCAAGGGCCTGCGTGACACGCTGCGGATCCCGATCAGCGACGAGCAGCTTGAAGCCGACCCGTACCTCCCGCCGTACTACCACCCCGGCGCTGACGACCCGGCGATCCAGTACCTCAAGGAACGACGCGCCAAGCTCGGCGGCTCGCTGCCTCACCGCCGGGTGGAACACGCACCACTCAAGCTCCCGGACGACAGCGTGTATGACGTCGTCAAGCGTGGGTCCGGCAAGCAGCAGATCGCCACGACCATGGCCTTTGTTCGACTGCTGCGGGACATGATGCGCGATAAGGAGTTTGGTCGCCGCGTGGTCCCGATCATCCCCGACGAGGCCCGCACCTTCGGCATGGACTCGTTCTTCCCGACGATCAAGATCTACAACCCCCACGGTCAGCACTACACCTCGGTCGATGCCGATCTGATGCTGGCCTACAAGGAGTCGGTCGAGGGGCAGATCCTGCACCTCGGCATCAACGAGGCCGGTTCGGTGGCGGCGTTCACCGCCGCGGGGACGTCCTACGCCACCCATGGCGAGCCGATGATCCCGATCTACATCTTCTACTCGATGTTCGGGTTCCAGCGCACCGGCGACTCCCTCTGGGCGGCCGCCGACCAGATGAGCCGCGGCTTCCTCATCGGTGCCACAGCCGGGCGAACGACCTTGACCGGCGAAGGTCTGCAGCACGCCGACGGTCACAGCCCGCTGCTCGCCGCGACCAACCCGGCGGTCGTGTCCTACGACCCGGCCTACGGCTACGAGATCGCGCACATCATGCAGGACGGCCTTCGCAGGATGTATGGCGAACAGCCCGAGAACGTCATCTACTACATCACGGTCTACAACGAGCCGAACGTCCAGCCAGCCGAGCCGGAAAACGTTGACGCTGAAGGGATCCGGCGCGGAATGTACCTCCTCGCGCCGGGCTCCGGAGAAGGTCTGCCCGACGACGCACCCCGGGTCCAGCTGCTCGGTTCCGGCGTCGGCGTGCCGTGGGTCCTGGAGGCGCAGGAGCTGCTGCGCAACGAATGGGGCGTCATCGCGGACGTCTGGTCGGTCACATCGTGGAGCGAGCTGCGGCGCGACGGTCTGGCAGCGGACGAGCAGGCGTTCCTGCATCCCGACGAGCCCGAGCGGGTGCCCTATGTGACCCAGCGGCTCACGGACGCACCTGGTCCCATCGTCGCGGTGTCGGACTTCATGCGCGCGGTCCAGGAACAGATCGCGCCATGGGTCCCGGGTGACTTCGCCGCGCTGGGAGCCGACGGCTTTGGCTTCTCCGACACCCGCGCCGCAGCACGTCGCTACTTCCACATCGACGGCCCCTCGGTCGCCGTGCGGGCGCTTCAGATGCTGGCCAAACGCGGCGAGATCGATGCGTCGGTGGCCCGCGAGGCAGCCGCACGATACCGGCTGCTCGACGTGACGGCCGGGGCCTCCGGAAACGCCGGCGGCGAGTCCTAGCGGGAGTCATACGCGAGATCTTGCGCGATGGTCGAGAGAGACCACCAACCGCGCGGTGACGACCGACACCGGTGAACTGGTGGACGCGCGTTGGGGTCATTGTGGCCGACATACAATTAGGCTGACCTAATGACAGTCACACGTCCGCGCGGCAGCGCGGCCACACAACGGCGCATCGAGCGCAGCACCGGCGCGCTGTCGACCACCGCGAACAAGTACATGGAGTCCCGGCACGACTGGTACCGCTCCCTCTCGGCAGAGGACCGCTCATGGGTCGGACTCGTCGCACAGGCCGGCATCGCCGGCTTCCTCGCGTGGTATCGCGACCCCAGCGAAAACCCCCAGATCTCGGTGGACGTGTTCGGGACCGCACCGCGCGAGCTGACCCGGTCCATCAGCCTGGCGCAGACCCTCGAGCTGGTCCGCGCGGTCGTGGACGTCATCGAGGACGACGTCGCGCAGCTCGCGGCCCCCGGCGAGGAGCAGATCCTGCGCGAAGGCGTGTTGCGCTACTCACGCGAGGTCGCCTTCGGCGCCGCTCAGGTCTACGCTCGCGCCGCCGAGGCCCGGGGCGCCTGGGACGCGCGGCTGGAGTCGTTGGTGGTCGACGCCGTCCTGCGTGGTGAGGCCGACGACTCGATACAGTCCAGGGCGTCGGCGCTGGGCTGGGGGTCGGTCAACCACGTCGCCGTGATCGCCGGTTCCACGCCTGACGGCGACACCGAGGGGGTCGTGGACACGCTGCGTCGAACCGCGTCGCACCATGGGATCGAGTCCCTGGCCGCAGTGCAGAGACGACGTCTGGTCGCGATCCTCGGGGGCCTGCAGGACCCCACGGCAACGGTCCACGCGTTGGCCGAGTGCTTCGGCGACGGACCCATCGTCATCGGGCCCACAGTGCCGCACCTGTTCGCTGCGGGTCGCTCAGCCCGGGCGGCGCTCTCCGGCCTGGATGCTGCGCGCGCCTGGCCCGATGCGCCCCGTCCCGTTCTCGCCGACGATCTGCTGCCGGAGCGGGTGCTGGCCGGTGACGCCCAGGCCCGCCTTGCCCTCATCGAGCGCGTCTACCGTCCGCTTCTGGCGTCGGGAAGCGCCCTGTTCGAGACCGCCTCCACCTATCTGGACGGCGGCGGCGGCCTCGAGTTCACAGCCAGGATCCTGTTCGTGCACCCCAACACCGTCCGCTACCGGCTCGGACGCATCGCCACGGTGACGGGCTATGACCTGAGCCATCCCCGCGAGGCACACACCGTGCGGATGGCGCTCGCGGTCGGGCGCCTGGCCGAGTCCACCCAACGACAGTGGCGACGTTCGCTGGAGGGTCATGAGCCCGAGCTTCCCGCGACCCACGACACGTCGATTCTTGGAGTAACCCGCTCCAAGCTTCCTTTGTAGGAACCCTCCAAACGGAGGAGCGATAGTTGGTGCCGGTCGGTCACAGCATGATCACGGCTCAGGCGACAGGCTGAAGAGGTGCTCGTCATCGTCTGCCCTGGACAGGGCTCCCAGACCCCCGGCTTCCTTGCGCCCTGGCTCGAGCTGTCGGGCTTCCGCGACCGCATGCAGTGGCTTTCCACTGTCGCCGGCATCGATCTGGTCAAGCACGGCACCGAGTCCGATGCCGAGACGATCAGGGACACCGCCATCGCGCAGCCGCTGATCGTCGGCGCGGGTCTCATCTCGCTGCTTGCCCTGTTCGAGCACCCCGCGGACGGTTTCCGCCTGGTTGCCGGTGGCGCCGGGCACTCGGTCGGCGAGATCACCGCGGCCGCCGCGGCCGGCGTCATCAGCGCCGAACAGGCCATGGTCCTGGTCCGCGAGCGCGGACAGCTCATGGCAGAGGCGAGCGCGGTCAGCGCCACGGGCATGAGCGCCATCCTGGGCGGCGACAAGGATGATGTGGAACAGACCCTGCTCAGGCACGGCCTCACCGCCGCGAACAACAACGGCGGGGGGCAGATCGTGGCCGCCGGCACACTGGAGCAGCTCGCGGCGCTGAGCGCCGACCCACCCGCCAAGGCACGGGTGATCCCGCTGCAGGTTGCCGGTGCCTTCCACACCGAGCACATGGCCTCCGCCGTCAAGGGGATGGCTGACATGGCTCGCGCGATCTCCACCCACGACAGTCGCTCTCGTCTGGTGTCCAACCGGGACGGGACGGTGGTGCACAGCGGTCGCGAGTTCCTCAACCGCCTGGTGACCCAGATCAGCAGCCCGGTCCGCTGGGACCTGTGCATGGAGACGTTCAAGGACCTCGGGGTCACCGGCCTGATCGAGATCCCGCCGGCCGGGGCATTGGCCAACCTGGCCAAGCGGGGACTTCCGGGTGTCGAGGTCCTGGCTCTCAAGTCGCCCGACCAGCTCGCCGAGGCCTACCGCATGGTGCGTGAGCACGGACAGCCCAACCAGATCGCCGACAGCCCCACCTGGCGGTTGGTCATCGCACCGGCCAAAGGCATTGTCAGCTTCACCCGTTCCGAGCCTGGCGCCACGGTGGTTCCCGGCTCCGTGGTCGCTGCCGTGAACACCCTGCGGGACACGTTTGACGTCACCGCACCCCACGGCGGCCAAGTGATCGAGTGGCTGGTCGAAGACGGTGACCCCGTCTCCCCCGGTCAGCCTCTCCTGCGGCTGCACCCCACCCAGTCCTGAGTCGCGCGACAGAACACGGTCGAGCAGCTGAACAAGTTCGAGCAACTGAACACCATGGAGCCCACCACATGACAACGATTCCCCAGCAACGCCGGACCCTGACCACCACGACGGGAGCCGCCTACTCCCGCATCTGGGGCGTCGGCGGATACCGGCCCGAGCGTGTGGTCACCAACGAGGAGATCTGCGAGCACATCGACTCCTCCGACCAGTGGATCCGTGAACGCTCGGGCATCATCACGCGTCGGTTTGCGGCCGCTGACGAGACCGTGGTCGACATGGCGGCCGCCGCTGCGCACGAGGCGCTCCGATCAGCAGGCCTGACGGCTTCGCAGATCAGCACCGTCATCGTCGCCACGGTCACCCACCCGTACCAGACGCCAGGCGCGGCCCCGATCGTCGCTGAGCGCATCGGCGCCACTTCCGCCGTCGCTTTCGACATCTCTGCGGCCTGTGCGGGCTACTGCCACGGCATCGCGCTGGCCAACGACATGGTCCGCGGTGGCAGCGCCACGTTCGTTCTGGTGATCGGCGTCGAGAAGCTGTCCGACTTCACCGACAAGACAGACCGTGGCTCGGCGTTCATCTTCGGCGACGGAGCCGGCGCCTCGATCGTCGGTCCTTCGGACGTCCCCGGAATCGGCCCCACCGTGTGGGGTTCTGACGGCTCCAAGTGGAAGACGATCTCGCAGCGCCACTCCTGGATCGACGTGCGCGACGGCGACGTCGACTGGCCGGCGATCACGATGGAGGGGCCAGAAGTCTTCCGCTGGGCAGTCTGGGCCATGGCACCCATTGCGCAGGCTGCGCTCGACCAGGCAGGCATCAAGGCCGAAGACCTTGACGCCTTCATCCCCCACCAGGCCAACATGCGCATCATCGACTCGTTGGTCAAGAAGCTCAAGCTTCCTGACCACGTTGCCGTCGCCCGCGACATCGCCGAGACCGGCAACACCTCAGCGGCCTCGATCCCCTTGGCAACGCAGCGGATGCTCGACTCCGGTGAGGCACCGCATGGCGGCCTGGCCCTGCAGATCGGGTTCGGCGCCGGGCTCGTCTACGCCGCGCAGGTTGTCGTCCTGCCCTGAAATCTCCCGCCGTCCCGACGGGCCATTCGGGTCAGACAGTTCCACACGTAGATCCCCAAGAACCGCGACAACAAGGAGTTCACACCATGGCCGCACTCACTGAGCAGGCAATCCTCGAAGGTCTCGCCGAGATCGTCAACGAAGAGACTGGTCTCGACACCGCCTCGGTCCAGCTCGACAAGTCCTTCACCGACGACCTCGACATCGACTCGCTGTCGATGATGACCATCGTCGTCAATGCCGAGGAGAAGTTCGGCGTGCGTATCCCCGACGACGAGGTCAAGAACCTCAAGACGGTCCGCGACGCCGTGGGCTTCATCGCCGGCGCGCTGGTCTGACCCTGCCCGTCCCTTTGTGGTGCGTAGTGGCTGTGGTGCGTGGTGGCTCGATCGGTTGCCACGCGCCACGGCAAGCCTCACCGGACCGCACCCGTGTCCCCGTATCCCCTGAACACAAGGAGCAGAACCGCCAATGACCCCTCACAACGAGCAACGCATCGTCGTCACCGGTCTGGGCGCTACCAGCCCCGTTGGAGGCACCGTCGCCGAGACCTGGGATGCGATCCTGGACGGCGTATCCGGTGTGCGCACCATGCCGTTCGAGTGGGTCGAGACCTATCAGCTTCCGGTGAAGTTCGCTGCCATGATCAAGCAGTCCCCCCTCGAGGTCCTGGGCCGGGTCGAGGCCCGGCGCCTCGACCCAGCGGGCCAGTACGGCCTGGTTGCCGCCCGTGAGGCGTGGGCCGACGCGGGCACACCTCAGGTTGAGCCGGAGCGTATTGGCGTCGTCATGGGCTCCGGCATCGGTGGAGTCAACACCCTCCTGGACCAGTGGGACACCTTGAGGGAGAAGGGCGTTCGCCGCGTCTTCCCCCTGGCCGTGCCCATGCTGATGCCGAACGGTCCGGCGGCCGCAGTGTCCCTCGAGCTCGGCGCCCGCGCCGGGACGCACACGCCGGTGAGCGCCTGCGCCTCCGGAGCTGAGGCCATCGGCCTCGCGGTACATATGATCCGCAGCGGCCGCGCCGATGTCGTCGTCGCCGGCGGCACCGAGGCCGCGATGCACCCCATGCCGATCGCCGGCTTCACAGCGATGCAGGCCCTGTCCACCCGCAACGACGATCCTGAGGGTGCCTCACGTCCCTATGACACGGGCCGGGACGGGTTCGTCCTGGGCGAGGGCGCCGCAGTGATCGTGCTGGAGACCGAGGCGCATGCCAAAGCCCGCGGCGCACGGATCTATGCCGAGGTGTCCGGGATGGGCATGACCTCGGACGCTTACCACATCGCAGCACCAGACCCCGTGGGCGCCGGCGCCTCCCGCGCGATGCGCGAAGCCGTGTCGAGCGCCGGGCTCTCACCCAAGGACATCGTCCACATCAACGCCCACGCCACGTCAACGCCGGTCGGTGACATCGCCGAGTCCAACGCCATACGCCTCGCCTTCGGTGACGACACCGATCACATGGCGGTGAGCGCAACCAAGTCGATGACCGGCCACCTGCTCGGCGCCGCCGGTGCGCTCGAGACCATCCTCACGATCCTTGCCGTCCACCACCGGCTTGCCCCCGCCACCATCAACCTCGAGAACTTCGACCCTGAGATCTCCCTCGACGTCGTTCACGGCGAGCACCGCAAGCTTCCGGCCGGCGACATCGCGGCCCTGAACAACTCGTTCGGGTTCGGTGGCCACAACGTGGCGCTGACCATTCGCAGCAGCTGATGAGCACCCGCATGCCCAGCCCAGCGGCTGAGAAGGCGGTTGCCGCGACCAGGCCCAAGATCGACAGGGAGAACGACCCCCGCAACCCGCGCAAGCGGCTCGCAGCGTTCTTCGACGACGGCGTGCTCGAGCTGATCACCGCCGAGGACACCAGCGGCATCCTCTGCGCCGTGGGCAAGGTCCGCGGCACCCCGGTCGTTGCCTACTGCTCCGACGCGACCATCCAGGGTGGCGCGATGGGCTTTGCCGGCTGCAAGGCGATCCTGGTGGCCTATGAACGAGCGTTGACCGACCAGGTGCCGATCGTGGGCATCTGGCACTCCGGTGGCGCCCGGCTGGCCGAAGGCGTCGTATCACTTCACGCGGTCGGCGAGGTCTTCGCGATCATGACGCACGCCTCGGGCAAGATCCCGCAGATCTCCATCGTCATCGGCGCTGCGGCCGGCGGCGCGGCATACGGCCCGGCATTGACCGACATCGTCATCCTCGGCCCGGACGGGCGCATCTTCGTGACCGGTCCCGACGTCGTGCGCTCGGTCACCGGCGAGAACGTCGACGCGCTGCGACTCGGCGGACCGGAGCCGCACGGACGTCGTTCCGGCGTCGTCCACATCGTCACCGAGACGACCGAGGCGGCCTACGAGCGCGGCCAGCTGCTCTGCTCCCTGCTGGCTGACCAGGGCACGCTCGACGTGGGCTCAGTGGTCGATCGCGACCTCGCCGAGACGTTCCCAGAGTCCGCCCGGCGCGCGTATGACGTGCACCCGCTGATCGCCAACGTCCTCGATGACGTCGAGAACACCGTCGAGCTGCACCCCAGGTGGGCTCCCAACATCACCACGACCCTTGGCCGGTTCGGTGGCCGGACGGTCGGCGTCGTGGCGAACAACCCGATGCGCCTCGGTGGCTGCCTCGACTCGTCCTCTGCCGAGAAGGCCGCGCGTTTCGTGCGCATGTGTGACGCACTGGGTGTCCCGCTCATCGTGCTGGTCGACGTCCCCGGCTACCTGCCCGGCGTGGGCCAGGAGTGGGACGGCGTCGTGCGACGTGGCGCCAAGCTCCTGCATGCCTTTGCCGAGGCCACCGTTCCGCGCGTCACGCTCGTGACCCGCAAGTCGTATGGCGGTGCGTACATCGCGATGAACGCCCTATGCCTAGGCGCGACAAAGGTATTCGCGTGGCCGACTGCCACCGTCGCCGTCATGGGCGCGGTCGCGGCGGTGCGTATCCTGCACCGTCGGCGCCTCGCTGAGGTCCCCGAAGAGGACCGCACACACGTCGAGAACGAGTTGGCCGTCGAACACGAGGTGCTCTCCGGAGGTCTGCCGCGAGCGGTCGAGATCGGCGTGGTCGACGAGATCATCACGCCCACAGCAACGCGTAGCGCACTGGCTGTGGCGATCGCCGAAGCACCTCAGCGCCGCGGCAACCACGGCAACATCCCGCTGTAGGACCCGACGACCCTGTAGGACCCGACGACTCGAGCGCGGACGTCCTGGCGCCTCTGTTCTGGCGGCTCAGCCTGCCCTGTGCAGCCAACGAACGGTGGCTTCGTCACCGGCATACCGGAACACTTCAAGCTCGTCGTCCCATGCCCGGCCGAGCAGCAGGTCGAGCTCCTGGCCCAGCACGATCGGGTCGCCCTTGCTGACCGAGATGGCAGCCCTCAGTCGATCTTCATTGACCACCGCGTCGCCGCTGGCTGAGGTCCAGGTGTGGTGGATCCCCAGGCTCGGCGTGTGTGACCATCGCGAGCCGTCACTGCCGGTGCTCGGCTCCTCGGTCACCTCATAACGAAGGTTGGCCCAGCCACGCAGAGTGCTGGCGACCCGGCCACCGGTGCCGGCTTCGCCCACCCAGGACAGCTCGCAGCGCACCAAGGTCGGGCCCAGTGGTTGACGGGTCCACTCCAGTGCCACCCGATGACCGAGCACCGACTCCAGCGCCCAGGTGATGTGAGGGCATAGCGCAGTCGGGGTCGAGTGAATGAACACCACCCCGCGCGTCATGACATGTGGCATTTCGACAGGCATCCGGGCCTCCTGTGTCCGAGGGACGTCTTCCCCAACGACCTCGACACGGACCGGCTCTGTCATGCAGCGGCTGCCAAACGATCGGCAGTCGACACAAGTGTGCCCCATTAGTCACAGGAGCACCAGAGGCCACGCGACTGTTTATTGGCATCGGGAGAAGGGCACCAGAATCGGGCTGGCAGGATGGCGGTCATGCTGGTTCACCCGTGGGACGCCCCAAGCCATGACGACGAGTGGCGGGCAGTGCTGCGCGAGTTCGACTTCGGACAGCTCATCGCGCCAGGCGGACCGGACCGGGACTTGCCGGTTGTCGTCCCTACGCACTTCATCTTCGACGGTGAGCACACCCTGGAACTGCATCTCGCGCGGCCCAACCCGGTATGGCGCGCACTCACCGAGCGTCCGCGGGCGCTGTTCACCGTGGTGGCGGATTATGTGTACGTCCCGGCGGCGGTCAACGCCGACCCGGGCGAAGATCCAGCGCTCGGGGTGCCGACCAGCTACTACGCCGCGGTTCAGGCCGAGGTAGATGTCGAGATCGTCGACGACCCAGCTGCCAAGGCGGCGATCCTGGCCAGGCAGCTGAGACACTTCGAGTCCGGGGACTCCCACCGCGTCACGCCGGGCGTCGAGGTCGAGAGCGACCGGAGGTTGATGTCGGCCATCCGGGGACTGCGTCTGACCATCACCGGTGTCAACGCCAAGTTCAAGTACGGCGGCAACAAGACGGTGGGGCACCGCGCCGCCATCGCTGCGGCCCTCCAGCCCCGCAACGGCCCGATGGATGCGGCCGCCCGGCGCCGCCTGGTGAGTCGGCCGGCCGCGCCGATGGGCAGGTGAGGCCCCCGACTCCCCCGCTGGCCCTGGCGACCGCCGCCAAGACGCCGCGATAGGCTCACCACTCGCATGGCGCGGTATGCCGTGCACGCACGGGGCAGTAGCTCAGCTGGTTAGAGCAACGGACTCATAATCCGTCGGTCCAGGGTTCAAGCCCCTGCTGCCCCACGAGGCCGATTCTGCTGTGCAGAGCGGATTTGACTCACGTTGGAGCGAGGCTCAGTTCAGCGTCACAAACTGCTTCAAGAAGGACCGCGCCGACGCGGTGTCGAGCCGGTAGACCACGTTGGTCGACCGACAGACTGCGTCTCCCGTGATCGTGATCGCTGCAACTGTCCCCGAGGCCCCGAGGAAGTTCGGGCCACCAGAATCCCCGTAGCAGGTGCCGCCGTTGCCGGTCGCCGGGTTCATTGAGATCCGGAGCCATGCCGGGTTCGTCGCGTCGAGTGTGCCTGTCGCGACCATACGTACGTCGTTGTAGAGGTACTGGTGTCCGCCTGGCTGGTTGGTGACCTCGTAAGCGCCGTAGCCGACGGAGGTGAACATCTGGGCGCCGGACAGCCCTGACAGTGAGTCGGCAGCCGGCAGTGTGGCCGGGGTGATCGTCTTCTTGACAGCCTTGTCGAGCACGACCACGGCAATGTCATGGGGATCGCTCTGCGCGTCGTTGTAGAGAGGGTCGGCGTGGAAGGTGCCCTCATAGGTCACATCCCCGTCCTTGTACGCCGTGGAGAATGTCACGCGGACCCGGCCATCGCCGCCCTCGTCGCAGTGAGCTGCAGTGAGGAAGACCGTGGGGCTGATCAGCGTGCCTGAGCAGTAGAGCCACGTCCCGTCGGAGTAGGCGGTGGGGGCAACAAGCCCTCCGACATTTGGATGCTGGCTGCCATCGGCAGCGCCGTTGGTGATGGCCTCCGCCGGCGCGGCGACAGTCAAACTCGCGAGGAGGGCAAACCCTGTGACGAGACGTCGCATCATGACGACTCCTTCGAGAAGGCCGGTTTTAGCGGCGGGGGAAATCGGACGAAGAGGAATGGCGGGTTCATCCTGTCACGAGTCGCGCCCGTGGGGGCCGTCATTGCACTCGCGTTTCTTGCCGCCACGCGGCGTCGAAGCAGTGCTGTCCGCTTGGGTATAGGCCACTCATGGCCGACGAAGGAGGCGCGGGGAAGTTCGCGTACGTCAGGACAGCTTGACCGCCGTCAGGACAGCTTGACCTGGACCCCCGGTGAGAACGGGGAGTTGTGAAGCTCGACGTTGACGACCTTGGTACCGGGTGCCACGTCGAACAGCACGAGGACGTCTTCCACCGTCTCGCCGGGTTCGATCTCCCGCACGAACTTGAGGGCCCCCGTGGTGCGGAGGATCGAGGAACTCGGCTCGAACTCCCGACCGTTCTCGTTGTGCAGGAGCTGACACGAGCAGTCAGGGGACTGTGCCTTGTTGCCGACGTTGGTGACGTTGACCCGGATGACCACGAACTCGCCATGCGCAGTCAACGCTTCGTCCAGCTTCCCCACGAGCGTCTTGCCGGGCCGCTCCACAGCGGTCACGACGAACTCGAACGTCCCGTCGCGGACCTTCGCTCCGATGCCAGCAACGGGCGCCCCAACCTGGGTCGAGCGCTCGGCTTGGGACTGCGAGTCGCTTGTCGCGGGGATGGCGCTCCCCCGGTCCCGTGTTGCGTTGACAGCCACCACAATCACGAGGAACAACACGAGGGACAGGGACAGAACGAAGCGTGGTTTCTTGAACCAGGGACGGGTTGCACTGCGGTGGGCATTCTCCGTCCGGTCGACCTTCTCCGTCATCTCTGCTCCGTCCCTAAGCCACTGCCTGGCGGACGCTTGCACCTCCACCAACAACATATCTACGCCTTCGCAGCGCCGATCGGACGTTCCCGTCAGGTGAGGTCCATCACAGAATATGCTGCCGTTCGGAGCACCGGACAGCGCCTCGATCGACTGGTGACGTCGACATCCGGCATACGGCTGCGAAACGGTGATCTGGGGCGCTAACTTGCCAACGCCGGAACCCACGAAGTGCCGGAGCTTGTCAGTCGTATGGCGTCGCTGACTCCGCCACACCGGGGGCACGGTGACGGTCGTGTAACTCACCTTGCGTGCAAGCCCTTGGAGCTCTCAATGACTGCCAGACCACGCCTGCTGACCACGGTGGCCGCCACCATCGCCCTGGCCCTCGCCGCCACGGCCACCTCCCTTGCGGTCGCGCTGCCCGCCAGCGCATCCCGGGCGCCGGCGCCGGGCGTCACCGCGTACGGCAACGACATCTCCTGGCCCCAGTGCCCAAGTAGCCAAGGCGGATATGACCTGCCAGGTCCAACGCGGGGCGCCTCGTTCGCCGTGGTGGGCCTGACCGACGGCGGCTCGTTCCGCGCCAACCCGTGTATCGGCCGCGAGGTCAGCGCAGTCAAGGCCCGCCACCTGTGGGTTGGCGCATACGCCATCTCGACCTATCCGACCCGCGCAGAACTGGCCCGCTACGGCGGCACCGGAACAGTAACCGAGCGGCTACGTCGCGCCGGCGCCGCGCAGGCTGCGTTCAACCTCGCCACGATGGCCCGGGTCGGTCTGCGGGCGCCGATGATCTGGATCGATATTGAGCCCAGGACGCGGTCACCTTGGTCGGCCAACACTGCCAAGAACAACGCCGTCATCGACGGCGTCATCGCACGGTACAAGGCGGCCGGCCTACGCGTCGGCATCTACTCCTACGACAAGGCGTGGAAGAAGATCACCGGCGGCAGGGCTCTGCCGGGCGTGGCAACCTGGGTCCCGGTAGGTCACAAGGGCCAGGCTGGGGCCGCGGCCCGCTGCGCCGTGCCGAGCTTCGCTGGCACCAAGCCCTTGTTGACCCAGTGGACCGATGACGTACGCGACTACAACCTCTCCTGCCCGGGAGTCACCGGACGGGCTGCACGCGGCAACCGTCTGACGCCCTACCTGAATGTCCGCCTGGCCATCGGTTCACGCGGGTCCTCGGTCGCAGTGCTGCAGCGCCGCCTTGGTGGGCTGAAGGCTGACGGTCAGTTCGGCGCCGTGACACGGGCCCGGGTTATCGCCTTCCAACGCGCCCACCACCAGACAGCCAACGGCTTCGTGGGCATGGGCATGTGGCGGGCACTGGGTGCAGGAACCGGCGCCTACACACCCCCGGTGCGCGGGATCACGAGCACCCTGTTCGCATCGACCTGAACGACCCCACCCAGGGCCCGGACAGGTAGTGGTCGAAGATCGGTCGTGTCACCGCGAGTCGTCCACACAGAATCAGGTGCCGTCAATGCCCGGGATCCAAGGCCTCACGATCAACAGCCTCACAGTGCATCACCGGCGTATCGCGCTCGTGCGGCCTTTCGTCACGGCCGTGCGCAGTGCAACCGCCATCGATGTCGTCCTCGTCCAGGCCCGCGACAGCGATGGCCGAAGCGGGTGGGGTGAGGCGCCGACAAGCTGGCGAGTCACCGGCGAAAGCCGTCAGAGCGTCACGGCTGCCGTCGAGGGCCCGCTGACCGAGGCCGTCCTCGGAGCGCCGGTCGATGATCCGGCCGGCACGAGTGCCTTGCTCGCGCGCAGTCTGGTCCGCAACTCTGCCGCGCGCATGGCTGTCGACTGCGCGCTGTACGACCTGGCAGCCCAGGCGGCCGGCATACCTCTCTATCGCTATCTCGGCGCTGACCACGGCACCGTCCGTACGGACATGACGTTGTCCGCAGGGCTGCGGGGAGAGAACGAGGACGGGCTCATCGCGACCGCGATCGAGCATCGCGACGCCGGATTCGGCACTCTGAAGGTCAAGGTCGGCGCCGGCGGAGACGACGTCTCGGTGCTGCGACGCGTCCGCACTGAGGTCGGCGCCGGCATCGGGCTGCGGGTCGACGCCAATCAGGGGTGGACCGCCGAACAGGCAGTGTCCGTCATCAGCGCGTGGGAGGACGCCGGACTCGGGATCGAGATGGTGGAACAGCCGGTCGCCATGGACGACCTTGACGCCCTGGAGTTCGTCACTCGCCACGTCAACACGCCGATTCTTGCCGACGAGGCGGTGTGGACGACGCGCGACCTGACCGAGGTGATTCGCCGTCACGCCGCCGACTTGGTGAACATCAAGCTCGCCAAGACCGGCGGCCTTCGGGAGGCGCTCCGGATGGCCGAGCTGGCCCGGCACAACGACGTCGCAGTCATCATCGGCTGCATGATGGAAAGCCACGTGGGCATCTCTGCGGCGGCAAGCCTCGCCTGCGCGCTGGAGGCAACCGGGGCCGCGACCCGCAGTACGGCGCACGACCTGGACGCGGGGCTCTGGCTGAAGCAGTCCCCCGTCACGGGCGGAGCAGCATACGAGCGCGATGTCGTCCGACTTCCCGCCGCTGCCGGCCTCGGCATCTCAGGACTGGCCGCCGACTAGGCCGAAGCCGTTCTGCGATTCCGCGGTGCGATCGCTTTGAGCAATTCCGTTGTGGCAGAACGGTTTCGAGGCTCAGAGCCCGGAGCGGTTCGCGACCCCCCGCAGGTAGGCAGCCTGGCCCGCATGCTGCAGATCGTCCGAAAGGATGCTGACCATGCGCACGGCGAGGGTGACCGGCGGGTCCCATCGCGTGTCGACGATCCTGGCGAAATCTGGCTCGGTGAGCGTGCCCACGTAGTCAATGGTTCGAGCGTGCACGGCGTCGAAGTAACCCGCCAGCAGCTCTGAGGAAGACCGCACGGCTGCCACGTCCGCTGCGCTCTGGCTGTAGCCCGTGGCCGAAGGGTCGAACGGGAGGTTGAAACGGTCGACCCAGCCACCGGTGGCCCAGACCTGGTCATCGCCCATCAGATCGGCGATGTGATCGTCCTGCACGCGAGTGAGGTGCCAGACCAACCAGGCAATCGTGTTTGCCTCCGGATCGGCCCTGAATGTCAGCACCTCGACGCTGGCGTCCTTGAGTGTCGGGTGAACCACTCCGCGGATCCGGCCAAAGGCCTCAATCAGCAGTTCGGTGGACAACATGATTCCTCCTTCGTTGCTTTCGTCGCAGACTAGCGAACCACGCGAAGGGAGCGTCAGAATCATCCCTGTCGCAGCCGCCACGTGCGACCTTGTCCAGACCGTGACCACCACATAGTGGCTGAAACCGGACGTCAAATGGGTAGGTTGTCGACATGACGGACGCACCAACGGACACGAACCCGACGGATTCCGCGGCGAGGACGCCCGAGCCGGCCGCGCCAACGCATCGACCGTTGGTCGTTCTGGAGAAGGTCAACAAGCACTTCGGGGACCTGCATGTCCTCAAGGACATCGACCTGACCATCGGCGAGGGTGAGGTCGTGGTCGTCATCGGACCGTCGGGCTCGGGCAAGTCAACCCTGTGTCGTGCGATCAACCGGCTCGAGACGTTTGAGTCAGGGACCATCCAGATCGACGGCGTCTCTCTGCCTGACGAGGGCAAGGAGCTGGCCAAGCTTCGCGCCGATGTCGGCATGGTCTTCCAGTCCTTCAACCTGTTCGCGCACAAGACCATTCGCGAGAACGTCACCCTTGGCCCGATCAAGGTGCGCGGCCTCGACAAGGACAAGGCGAACGAGCGCGCGGACCAGCTGCTGAAGCGGGTTGGCATCACAGAACAGGCCGACAAGTACCCCGCGCAGCTTTCTGGTGGCCAGCAGCAGCGCGTAGCCATCGCTCGGGCCTTGGCGATGGATCCCAAGGTCATGCTCTTTGACGAGCCAACTTCTGCGCTCGACCCCGAGATGATCAACGAGGTCCTCGACGTCATGACCGGGCTGGCCAAGGACGGGATGACGATGATCGTCGTCACCCACGAGATGGGCTTTGCCCGCCGGGCAGCCAACCGGGTGGTGTTCATGTCGGAGGGCCGGATCGTCGAGGAGAACACACCCCAGGAGTTCTTCACCAACCCGAAGTCGAGCCGGGCCAAGGACTTCCTGAGCAAGATCCTCACTCACTGAGGCTCCCGCGTCACGCGCATCATCCGTCCGCCGCACTTCCGTATGCCGCACATCCGCGCATCCGCGCCCAATCAGGAGGAACCATGAGACAGAACCGAAAAGCCTTCGCAGCAGCCCTGGCCGTTGCGGCCCTCACCTTGAGCGCATGTGGCTCGGGCAGCGCTGACGGCGTGAAGGTAGCCGACAAACCGAGTTTCGAAGCAGGAACGACCATGGCCACCATCTCGGCCGCGGGCAAGATGAAGGTCGGCACCAAGTTCGACCAACCCGGGTTCGGTCTCAAGGGCCTCGACGGCAAGCTGGCCGGCTTCGACGTCGAGGTGGCCAAGATCATCGCCGGCGCCCTCGGCATCAAGGCGGAGAACATCGAGTGGACCGAGAGTCCCTCAAAGCTTCGCGAGGAGCTGATCGAAAAGGGCACGGTCGACATGGTCGCGGCCACCTACACGATCAACGACAAGCGCAAGGAGCGGATCACCTTCGCAGGTCCGTACTACGTCGCGGGTCAGCAGCTGATGGTGAAGTCCGCCAACACCAAGATCACCGGTCCCGCGGATCTGAAGGCCAACCCGGACCAGAAGGTCTGCTCCGTCACCGGTTCCACCCCCGCGGAGCAGATCAAGCCTTTCCTGGCCGATCCCAACCAGCTGGTGCTGTTCGACGTCTACGACAAGTGCGCCAACTCCCTGCGCACCGATCAGGTGCAGGTCGTGACCACCGACAACGTCATCCTGCTGGGCTTCGTCTCAAAGTCCGACAAGGCGTTCAAGCTCGTCGGCGAGCAGTTCACCAAGGAGCCTTACGGCATCGGCATCAAGAAGGGCGACGTCAAGTTCTGCGAGTTCATCAACAAGACGCTCAAGGACAACGAAGCGGCATACACCAAGGCGTGGGCTGACACTGCCGGCAAGGTCGAGGGTGCCGCGCCGGCCACGCTGCCCGAGCCCGCGCCCTGCAGCTGAGCCGAGCAACTCGTCCATGGATGCCATCACCCAGAACCTCGATCTGTTCTGGAGCGGGTTCCTGCGCTCACTGACCATCTGCCTGTGGGGAGCAGTTGGCTCATTGATACTCGGGACGATCATCGCGACGTGTCGCGTGGCCCCCGTCGCACCGCTACGCACCTTCGGCACAGCGTGGGTCACCGTCATTCGCAACTGCCCGTTGACGGTGGTGCTGGTCATGTTCGCCTTCGGGCTCCCCGAGATCGGCATCAACGCCGACTTCTACACGTTCGGGCTCGCGGGTCTGATCATCTACACCTCTGCCTTCGTCTGCGAGGGCCTTCGGGCGGGGATCAACTCCGTCTCGGCCGGCCAGGCCGAGGCAGCCCGCGCGATCGGCCTGACCTTCACCCAGTCGTTGACCCAGATCGTCCTCCCCCAGGCGTTCAGGACCTCGATCCCGCCGGTCGGCAGCGTCATCATCGCGATGATCAAGAACTCCGCCGTGGTTGGCGCGTTCGGCGTGGGGCGAGACCTCTTCAGCGTCGGTGAGTCCCTCACCAGCGCCCAGGGCTACGCGGCGCTGCCCGTCCTGACGGGTGTGGCCATCGGCTATCTCATGATGACGCTGCCAGCCGGTCTGGGCCTCGGCGCGCTCGAACGCAGGGTGGCGATCGCGCGATGAGCACCCCCAGCGTCCTGTATGACGCACCCGGGCCCCGCGCCCGACGACGGGCTGCGGTGGGCGGCGCGATCGCAACCCTGGTGGTGGTGATCCTGATCGGCGTGGCCGTCAAGCGCTTCGCTGACCAGGGCCAGTTCGCCGGCCAGCTGTGGGGCCCGATCCTGAATCCGTTGGACCCTGACTTCAACGCCGTATGGAAACTCATCGGCAGGGGTGTTCTGGCCACGTTGACGGCCGCGGTGCTCGCCATCGCCTTCTCCTTGCTGATCGGCGGCGCGGTCGGCGTTGCCCGGATGATGCTCGGCCGCCGTTCACGGATCCCTATCGTCGGTCTGATCGAGCTCCTGCGCGGCCTCCCCGTCGTGATCACGATCTACTTCGCCAGCCGGGTCCTGCCCGAGCTTGGCGTCGATCTGACCGGGATGCCGGGTGGTTCCGGTCTGTGGTTCCTCGTCATCGGTCTCACGGCGTACAACTGCGTCATCATCGCCGAGATCATCCGGGCGGGCGTTGCCTCGCTCCCCGGCGGCCAGCGAGAGGCGGCCCTGGCCATCGGCCTGACGCCTGGGGCCACGATGCGGCTCGTCCTGCTCCCCCAGGCCGTTCGAGTCATGCTGCCGGCCCTGATCAGCCAGCTCGTGGTGATCCTGAAGGACACCTCACTGGCCGCAGTACTGGGGCTCTACACCGAGCTGCTCAGGCAAGGGAACCTGATCGCCCTCAACCTGCACAACCCGATCCAGATCCTGTCGGTCGTCGGAGTCATCTTCATCCTGATCAACTACAACCTCAGCCGGCTCGCCACCTGGGTCGACCAGCGATCCGTTCGCAAGGTCGCGCCCAAACCCACCGAGGCCATTCCTGCCGAGGTCGTCTGACCGCACGCGAGAACAACCTCACGCGAAACCGACCGAATGCAACGAAGGGCCTACCTGGCGAGAGGTAGACCCTTCGTTGTTGCTCGCCCAGAGTAACTGAAGATGAGCACCACCGATCACTGCGAAATCACGCGGTAGCCGTCAGCCACCTCGGAGAACCTGAGCATCAACGACTTCGACCCAACAAAAAGAGCCGTCGCCCACACATCGGCCCACATCAGACGCGGTCCGATGACCGTGATCGACCCGGCCCGGTCCACGAACGTCTGGGCGTTCGGATCGTAGAGATGCGCCCCCCGCGCGGCCGTGCCGGAGGTGGCGACCCCACCGTGATGGAGCTCCACGACCTGCGCGACCCGGGACCGATCTCGCGGGTCCTCGATGCCGACCCGCCATAAGGCACCCGACCCGTCGGTGCCTCCGACCACGACGTCGCCGCCGGCATTGAGGAGGAACGACAACCCGGACAGCTCCGCCAACCGGTTCGCGGCCCGATCTGCCGCCCATCCCTTGACCAAACCGGTGGGATCGAAGCGCAGCACACCCTGATCGTCCGGAAGCTGGTCGGTGAATGCACCTTTGGTGAGCTCGCCTGCCTGCTGGCACAGCGCGATGACTTGCTGGACGAGCGGATCCGCGTGCTCTGCATCGAGCTCACCCCTGCGGATCCGGTTGACCTCGCTGTCATCCCGGTACGTGCTGAACAGCCGATCCACTTCTCGCAACAGTTCAAACACATCCTCAACGACCTGAGCAACCATCGGAGACTCGACGTCCTCGCCCCGAAGATGAATGCTGATCGGCATACCCATGATCTGCTGGACCCACGCCTTGCGACTCACAGATGGGCCTGGTCGATCGCGGACTGAAGCGACTGCAGATAGCCATCGCTGGTGACGGTAGCCCCGGAGATCGTGTCGATCGCGGCGGACTGCTTCTGGACGACCGCCTGGTCGAGGATGGGCAGGGCATAGCCGTTGATCTGCCCATCCCGGTTGTTGCCCTGGGGATACTGCACCGCCTGGGCCCGGGTGATCTTGCCGCCTCGCACCGTGATCCGGACCTGGACCGGCCCCCACCGTGTGCTGGCAACGCCGCCGGTGTACGCGATCGCCGCCGGGGCCGGGCTTGGCTTGGCCGCTGCGCCAGGCTTGGTCGTCGAGGTCCCGCCGTTCTTCGAGGATCCTGACGGCGGGTTCGGGTCGGAGGACAAGGGTTGCTGGACCACCGGGCTGGCCGAGATCGTGGCGCTGCTCGAGCTGGTGTGGTAGCTGAACAACAGGACCATGATCGAGATCGTGGACAGGATGGTGCTGACGATGCGTCGCATGTTCTCCTTCGGGCTTCGTATGCCGTCGTGCGTGTGTCGAGGATGTCTCGGGTAGGTGAAACGTTCGGTTGAGCTCGTCGAGCGCCGCGTTCAGTAGGTGAAACGTTCACTGTGGACGTGTTCGACCGGGACGCCGGCGCGGATGACGGCCTGCTCCGCGGCGTCCATCCAGCCGGGGTTGCCACAGATGAACACGTCGTGTTTGGCGACATCCGGCACAAGCTGGCGAATCGCCTCGACGTCGCCCAGGTGGGCGGCATGCTGGGGCAGCCAGCTGTGTCGCGATGAGGCCCTGCGGCCGGTCACCACGAACAACCGTGCCCTGCGCGACCCGGCCAGGGCCGACAGCTCATCAACAAAGAGGCGGTCCGGATCGGAGCGGACCCGGTAGACGAGGGTGACATCGCCGGGACGCTGGTCCATGGACTCAAGCAGCGCTCGCATCGGCGTGATACCGATACCCGAGGCCATCAACAGGACTTTGCGACGGGTGCGGACTCCCTCGTGCATCCGACCGTACGGGCCTTCGAAGAGCACCCTGGTTCCCGGGCGCAGACGCGCCAGGCGCTCCGACCCGTCGCCCAGGTGCGCGGCCGTGATCCGCAGAGTCCGGCCGTCCGGTGCGGCGGACAAGGAGTAGGGATGGGCCCGGGTGGCACCTGGACCGTCCAGGAACCGCCACTGCAGGAACTGACCGGCCCGGACCGGCAACCGGTGCAGGTCGCGGCCGCTCATGACGACCGTGGTGACCGTCGGGCTCTCGGCACGGACCTCCTGGACGACCAGTCGATGACGCAGGCTGAGCCGCAGCGGCTGGCCCACCCGCCAGAAGAGCACGCTGCCGGCGGCCGCGGCCCACAACGTCCACCAGTAGATCGTGGCGACCGGAGACGTCAGGAACTCTTTCCCGGTCCAGAGCTGATGTGGCAGCGCCAGCCCGACACCGAGATACGCGTACAGATGGAGCAGGTGCCAGGACTCATAACGCAGTCGGGACCGGGCGGCCTTGATCGAGGTGACGGTGACCATGACCAGTGCGGCCGTGCCGGCCACGGCGAGCAGCATCCCCGGGTAGTTGACGACGAAGTCGACGATCGTGCCCCACAGTCCCTTGGGTGATGTGGCCGCATATCCCAAGGTGATCGCGACAACGTGCACCACCATCAGGTTGAACGACCAGAAGCCCACCAGGCGGTGGCGTCGGGCCAGCTCGTCCTGCCCATACGTCTTCTCCACCAACGGGATTCGAGCCATCAGCAGCACCTGGATCAACAACAGGTCTGCGGCCACCAGGCCCGTCAGCCGACCAACACTCGTCAGGCCCGAACCGACACTGGCCAGATCCTGGAGTCCGCCCCCGGCGACCCACAGCGCCACCACGACCAGCATGGAGGACCAGACGAACACCCCGAAGGCTTCACGCCACCAGCGTGGGACGCGAGGAACCGGCACAGCAACGTGGCGGTTACCCGTCCGGGACGAGCCACCGTTCGATTTTCGCTTGGACGACTTGCGGGGCGACGGCGTCGACGGCGTCCGAGGCGCCAACAACGTGTCCGCTGAGAAGTCCATCGTCATAGCGTGGCCGAATATCTTGGGCGATTCCTGTGAGTTGTCCTGTGAGTTGTCTGTGATCACACTGCGGGTCTGCACGGAATTGTCCGACCGGATGCCGTACGCGCCCGGCATACCGCCCACGACCGGCATACTGCCCACATGAGCAGCAACGTGGACCTCCTTCTCGTCGAAGATGACCGTGAGCTGTCAGCCATGCTCACGCGACTTCTGGGCGAGGAGGGCTACGACGTCACCCACGCCCCGGATGGCCAACGAGGCCTGCACCTCGGGCTGACGCGCTCGTTCGCCGTCTTGGTCATCGACCGCGGCCTGCCGGCCATCGAGGGCCTCGACCTGCTGGCGAAGCTGCGCGCCAAGGGCGTCAGCACGCCTGCGCTGATCCTGTCCGCGCGAGGCACCACGTCGGACCGCATCGACGGCCTTGACGCGGGGGCCGAGGACTACCTGACCAAACCGTTCGACGTCGGCGAGCTCCTCGCCAGGTTGCGCGCACTCCAGCGCCGGCACGCGTCGACCTCCGCGGTGCTGCAGCTCGGCCGCCGGGTCCTGGATCTGGAGAGTCGACTGGTCCTAGAACCAGGTGCCGACCCGGCCACCGGGGTGTCGCTGTCCGAACGCGAGTCCCAGCTGCTCGAGGTCCTGGCCAGGCGGCCGCGTCGGGTGTTCTCCCGCGCCGAGCTGCTCGACCTGGTCTTCACCGAAGCCGAGTCGGAGATCGTCGCCGACACCTATGTCCACTACTGCCGGCGCAAGCTCGGGCGTGACGTGATCAGGACCGTCCGTGGTCTCGGCTATCAGCTCGGCTCGACATGAGAACCCCGCACACGGGTCGAGAGAGCGACCTCGGTCTGGTGCGCGGCGCAGCACGCCGACTTGGCCTGCAGTCGGCTGCCCTGGTGGCCCTGGCGGTAATCGTCCTGGTGGCGATCAGCACAGTCCTGGTACTGCGACAGCAGAACGCCTCGGCCGAGGCGCTCCTGGCACAGGCGACGACCCGGGCCGACGACGCTCAGGACCCGCCGGCAGGGACATGGCTGGTACTGCGCGGACCGTATGGGTTGGAGACCTCCCCCGGTATTCCGTCGGCCCTGCCCGACCTGCGAGCGTTGGACGAGGTCGCGCGCACCTCCAGGACGACGACAGCCGTCGTTCATGTTGGTACGTCCGAATACCTCGTGCGTACCGTCCAGCGCGATGACACCACCGTCCAGGCGATCCTCGACCTGGGGCCCCAGCACGATCAGCGCTCCGACCTCACCCGTGTCCTGTTGGCGGTCGGAGCCGTGGGGCTCGTTCTGTCTGCCTTCGTGGGAACGTTGATGGCCCGTCGTGCGGTGCGTCCGCTGTCCGATGCCCTGACCATGCAGCGGTCGTTCGTCGCCGATGCCAGCCATGAGCTGCGCACCCCCCTGACCCTGCTGAGCACCCGAGCACAGCTGCTCCGGCGTTCGCTGGCCGCTGCCGGTGCCGACCCAAGCGTGGTGAAGGACGCCGACGGTGTCGTCGCCGACGCCGCCCGGATGACCGAGATGGTGGAGGAGCTGCTCGTCGCCGCCGACCCATGGACCAACTCGGAATCCGCCCCGGTCGAGCTGACCTCACTGTGTGAGGAGCTCGTCGCCAGTGCGAGGGACTATGCCGAGAGCAATGAGGTCACCCTCCTCCTTGACCAGCCGGATGCCGACGCCGTCACGACGACCGGCAACGCCGTGGGCCTTCGACGGGCAGTGCTGGCGATCCTCGACAACGCCATCGCGCACACCCCGCCTTCGGGCACAGTCACCGTGTCGGTGCGGCGTCAGGGCCGGGACGCAGTCGTCGACGTCACGGACACCGGTCCGGGGATCGCCGCGGAAGAGGTCGACCGGGTGTTCGACCGGTTTCACTCCAGTCACCACAAGGCCAGCCGGCGCAGCTATGGGCTGGGTCTCGCTCTGGCGCGCGAGGTCGTGGCCAGGCAGGGAGGAAGGATCACCGTCCTGTCGACGTCGGGCAGCGGAACTGCCTTCCGTGTCTCGCTGCCACACAACTGACAGGCCAGGTCAGGTCAGGCCAAGCTCCTTGGCCTCTTCCCAGAGCTCCGCGCGCACGCTGGGGTGAGCAGCCTGTTCGATCAGGTGACGCGCCTGCGTCTTCTCGTCATAGCCCCACAGCTTGGCGACGCCCTGCTCGGTCACGATCGCGGTCTGCTGGAACGAGGTCACCGGCTCGTCCAGCAGCGGAACCACGGTCGAGACATCGGCCTTGGGGTGCCAGCTGCGCAGCGCAATGAACGCCTGGCCGCCAGGGGAATGCAGTGCACCCACGATGAAGTCGGTCTGCCCGCCATAGCCGGAGTGGATCCTGGCGTTGATCCGCGAGGCATTCGCCTGCCCGAAAAGGTCAACCTCAAGAGCCGAGTTCACACTCGTCATCGCACGGTTGGCCGCAATCAGCGCGGGGCTGTTGGTCTTCTCGGTACGCAGCATGCGGACGCGGGGGTTGCGGTCCACCCAGTCGTACAGCTCGCGTGTTCCGAAGCAGAAGGACGCGGTCAGAGGGTGCGCCGGGTCGAGCGCGTGCGCCTTGTCGAGCTCAAGGACGCCGTCGGAGAACATCTCGCTCCAGATCCGCAGACCACGTCGCCCCGCGAGAGCATGCAACGTGGAGTCGGGCACCGCCCCGATGCCGAGCTGGAGGGTTGCCCCGTCACTGATCATGGCGGCAATGCGCTCTGCGATCACGAGACTGGAGTCATCGACAGGGTTGGTGTGCGCGGCAGTGAGCTCGCAGTCCACCTCCACCGCGAAGTCGACCTGCTCGACCTCGATCTGGGCGTCGCCGAAGGTGTACGGCATACGGTTGTTGATCACCGCGATCACCAGGCCACCCCTGGCGCGGCATGCGTCAACCGCGGCGGGAAGAACGTTGACCTCGATTCCCAGACTCAGCAGGCCCTCACGCGGTGGCGCGCAGTGCAGCACCACAACATCGGGCGGCATGGTCTGTGAGAACAGGAACGGCACCATGGACAGCCGGCTGGGGACGTATGACAGCGCCGGGTGGCGCCGCATCCCGGGCCCGACGAAACTGGTCTCGGCAATGACCCCGGCGCGTTCGGGGACGCCCGCATGCGCGTTCAGCATGTAGATGCGGTAGCTCGCGATCGAACGGTCGATGGCGTCAACCACCTCCCAGGGTGTGGCCACGTTTCCGCTGACCACCACTCTGGGAACGCCGTCGATGAGAGATAGGCGACGTTCCAGCTGCTTGAGGTTTATGGTGCGCATGGCTTTATGGTGCCCGACGGCTCGTGGGGGCGGGCGCCTGGGTCGACCCGGGGTCCACGCTCACCTCGAACCGACGTCCGGTGACGCTGTGGGGTTCGATCCTGATGAAGTGCGACTTCGGTGCCGTATGCCACGGGAAGAGCGGGAGCTCGATGACCTCCAGGACGTCGTAGAGGCGGTTCACCTCCAGGCCTTCACCCTTCAGCACGACGCTCCAGGCGCTGCCTGTGTCGATGTCGTAGCCGTCGACCTCGAAGGCGACATAGTGGCCAACGGCACCGGTGAACTTGGTCCCCAGAGCGGTTCGAATCACCACGCTGCCGTGGTCGACCTGGAAGTTGACCGGGAAGATTTCGGGCCGTTCGTCAACGATCACGGCCAACCGGCCCACGTCGGCCTGACGAAGCAGCTCCCATGACTCCGTTGCCGACAGCTCGATCCCGGCGTTCGACTCGCCACTACTCATGGGTCCAGTCTGCCGTACGCCCCGCACCGCTGAAGGCCAAACGGGTCCCGAACTGCCCGGTCAAGACAGCCGGTCAACGCTCCGGGTGCGGTGGGTGCGTCACCGCGAAGACGGCAGCCTGCGTTCGACGTTCCATGCCGAGCTTGCCAAGCACAGCCGTGATGTAGTTCTTGACCGTCTTCTCGGCCAACGACATGGCCTCGCCGATCTGGCGGTTGGTGAGACCCTGCGCGACGTGGTCCAGGATGCGTCGCTCCTGTGGCGAGAGCAGGCGCAGCCGCGGATCCGTGTCTGCGTTGCTGCTCCACCCCTGCCGGACGCGCTTCACGGTCACGGGGTCGATCAGCTGCTCGCCGGCGGCCACGGCGCGGATGGCATCGATCAGCCCATTGCCCTTGATGTCCTTGAGCAGGTAGCCGGCGGCACCGGCCAGGATGGCCGTGGCGAGAGCCTGCTCATCGTCATACGAGGTGAGGATCAGCCCGGCGATGGACGGGTCCTGGGATCGCACCTCGCGACATACGTCGATGCCCGAGCCGTCCGGCAGCCTGGCGTCGAAGATCGCCACGTCCGGGCGCAGCGCGGGGATGCGCCGGGAGGCCTCGACAGCGGAGCCGGACTCACCGACCACCTCGAAGTCCTTGACGGTCTCAAGCAGCTCACGGAGCCCGCGTCGCACGATCTCATGGTCGTCGAGGAGGAATATGCGGATCGTCATCTGGTCGCCCTTCGGGGTCTGGATCCCACCACGTTACCGTCCTGGATCCCGCCATCACGCCTTCCTGGCGCGTCGCCGCTGGTCGGTCCGAAGCCGGCGTCCGCACAACCATGACGGGGCACGCACAGGTGTGGATGACGTGGTGGCTGACGGAGCCAAGAACCAGGCCGGTGAAACCGCCCAGGCCCCGGGAGCCCACGACCACCAGACCAGCGTCGTGGGAGGCGGCGGCCATCACCGCCCCGGCTTGCCCCTGCAGCACATCACTGGTCACCACAAGCATCCGGTGCCGTGACCTGGCGCGCTCGAGTGCTGCGGTCACCACCTTGAGAGCGACGTCGTGCTGTATGCGCGCCAAGTCGGCGTCGGGCGACACCGTCTCCCAGTAGTCGTACGCCGGGGACTCTGCGGCAGGCAGGTCCCAGGCGGAGATGATCCGAAGCGGGGCGCCGGCGTGAGCAGCCAGGTCCGCAGCCAGGTCCAGGGCCAGGTTGCCGGTGGACGACCCGTCCACACCAACGGCGACACCGCGCTGCGGTCCGACGAGGACAGCACCCTCGCCGACGACGACCACAGGGCAGTGCGCGTGTGCCGTCACCGCGAAGGACACCGACCCCAACACTGTTGAGGCAAGGTCGGAACGCCCGCGGTTGCCGACCACGAGCAACCGCACCGAGTCCGTTGCAGCGACGAGCACCTCTGCCGCTGCTCCGATCACGATCTGGGTCTCCAGCTTGCCGACGTCCAGCACCTTGCGAGCCCTCGAGGCCGCTTCGGCAGACAGCTTGTTGGCGCGGTTCAGCAAGCTCGCCGGCAGAATGGGCACGCTCTCCATCGTCCCTGCATGTACTCCCGGGTAGTGGACGACGGAGATGACCCGCAGAGTCGCCCCGGTCCGTCTGGCCTCGACAGCGGCCCAGTCGAGGGCCGCGGCGGCGGGGGCCGAGCCGTCGAATCCCACAGCGATGATCGACAGGGCCGAGGGTTCTTTCGTCGGGTCGGTGTCTTTCATCGGTCCACCCTTCAGGATCGGCTGGAACGGCCGGCCAACACGGTGGGGATCGCCTCGGAGGCGTTCACGTCCGGCTGCACGACCATCACATCGCAGGACATCTTGTCGAGGACCGCCCGGCTGACGGATCCGGCAACCAGGCCGGCCAGTCGTCCGCGGCCATGGGCCCCGACGACGAGCACGTCAGGGTGCCCGACCCTGTGCAACAGGGCAGGAACCGGGTCATCCTGGGTGATCACCAGTCGGTTGGGGACGCCCGGTGGGTGGGGGGCCTCCCTCAGCGCCTCTCGACACTTGCGCCATCCCTCGCCGATCGCGGCGCGATCTGCGTCCTTGCCGCGTGGCAGGGCATGCACCACGACCAACGGCAGGCCCCTGATGAGCGCCTCGGCCGCGGCCACCGCCAGGACGGCATCGACGGCAGCGGTGAAGTCGATCCCGACGACCACGACAGAGTCAGGTCCGAACCGTCGTATCTCAACCGGCTGGCCCTGATCGTGGACGACCAGGATCGGACAGTGGAAACGTCGCCCGAGCTCTGCGCTGGTGGATCCCAGTGCGAAGGTCGGCTGACCCCCGTCGCCTCGGCCTCCCAGAACCAGCAAGCCGGTTTGACGAGCCATGTCGTCCAGCTCCAGCGAGTCGGCCTTGTGCACGATCGCGATCCGCGCGGCGACCGAGCGATCCGTCGCGAGGGCGCTCGCCAAGGCACTGTCAGCCGATGCCTGCGCCTGTTGCGTCGATTCGGCCTCGGCGCGGGACACCCACACGAGACTGTCCGGCCAGTACGGCCGATGTTCGGCCACGGAGAGCAACACCAGCTCGGCGCCCCGTCGGGAAGCCTCGCGGGTCGCCTCGACGACGGCATTCTGGCTCTCCCCAGAGCTGTCGCAGCCCACCACGACTGTTCCGTTGTGTCCGGGAAAGGCCCACATGTGCCACACCTCGCCTCACACGCCGGCAGGTGGATACCCGCCACCCCATCACCATCACCATCACCATCGCCGATCGGACCAGCTCAACACAGAGGCATAGGTCCCTCTTTCGCGGCGGGGCGTCGTCCTCGGCCGGACCGGGATCGTCAGGTCATGCCCTGTGACAAGCCCCACGCAGCATCGGGACCATAGTCACTCCTGAATCCCCCGCAGTCCAGTAAACATTGGTACATGAGCTAGCCCGTCTCAACGGATCGCCAGCCCGACACCGTCAGGATCTTTCGGAGGACAACATGTCACTGACCGTCAAGTCCCAGGCCGCCACCGCTCCCTTTGTCGTCGCCTTCGCCGACGGCGACATGTCCATGTCGGACCTGATGGGCGGCAAGGGCGCGAACCTGGCCGAGATGACCCGGATCGGGTTGCCGGTGCCACACGGGTTCACCATCACGACCGCCGCGTGTCGCCACTACCTCACCCTCGGCCGGGAGCCTGAGGACCTGGACCGTCAGGTCGGCATACATCTCGCGCAGCTCGAGAGCATGACCGGCCGACAGCTCGGCAATCCCGCGGATCCCCTTCTCGTGTCTGTGCGTTCGGGTGCCAAACGCTCGATGCCAGGGATGATGGAGACCGTCCTGAACGTCGGGCTCACGGACGCGGTCATACCGGGGCTGATCGCCCGTGGTGGTGAGCGGTTCGCCTGGGACTGCTATCGACGGCTCGTGCAGATGTACGGGCGGACGGTCCTTGGGGTCGACGGCGAGCTCTTTGAGGTAGCGCTGGTCGCGGCACGACGCGAGGCCGGCGTTGTCAGCGACACCGAGCTGGATGCGGCCTCGCTGAAGAAGCTCACGACCGACTTCCGCCGCACCTTGGTGACCGCGGTCGGTGAAGACCTGCCCCAGGACCCTCGCGAGCAGATCCGCCGCACCATCGACGCCGTCTTCGCGTCCTGGAACGTCCCGCGCGCGATGACCTATCGCAAGCACCAGGGCATCGGCGACGACGCCGGCACGGCGGTCAACATCGTCGAGATGGTCTATGGCAACACCGGACCAGCCTCGGGCAGCGGCGTCTGCTTCACCCGCGACCCGTCCACTGGCGAGCCCGGCGTATACGGGGACTACCTCCCCAACGCCCAGGGCGAGGACGTGGTCAACGGAAGCCGTACGCCGCTCCCACTGCAGGACCTCGCCGATCATGCGCCGGCCGTCTATCAGCAGCTGATGGGTCATCTGCGCACACTGGAGACGCACTACCGCGACCTGTGCGACGTGGAGTTCACCGTGGAGGACGGCACGCTGTGGGTCCTGCAGACACGGGTCGGCAAGCGCAGCCCTGCCGCAGCTTTCACGGTCGCCAGCGCCATGGTCAGCGAAGGGCTCATCGACCTCGACGAAGCCCTGCGCCGGGTCGACGGATACCAGCTCGAGAGCCTCCTGCACCCCCGGTTCATGTCCGCGGAGGGTGAGCTTCTCCTCGCGACCGGCCTCGCCGCCAGTCCCGGAGCGGCCGTGGGCGAGGTCGTGTTCGACGCGCAGACCGCCGTGAGCCAGGCAGCCGAGGGTCGCGACGTGGTGTTGATGCGCACCGAGACCAGCGCTGACGACGTCGGCGGCATGCTCGCAGCCGTGGCCATCGTCACCGCGCGCGGCGGTCGAACCTCGCACGCGGCGGTGGTCGCCCGGGGAATCGGGCGCACCTGCGTGGCCGGCGTCGACGGACTTGTCATCGACCTCGACGCCCGCACCGCCGCCTGCCCCGGCGGTTCGATCAAGGAAGGCGACACCATCTCGGTGGACGGGACGACCGGCAAGATCTTCCGTGGTGCCCTCGCCGTACGGCAGAGCCAGGTCGCGGAGCTGCTCGAGAAGCAGGCTGATGACGGGTCGGACGCCGAGCAGGCCGAGCAGGCCGAGCCGGTCGCCGGCTCACTCGCGGCTGCCGTCCTTCAGCTCCTGGCACACGCCGACCATCGACGGCTCATCGGCGTCCGGGCCAACGCCGAGACGAGTCCCGACGCGCTGCGGGCCAGGCGGCTGGGCGCAGAGGGCATCGGCTTGTGCCGCACCGAGCACATGCTGCTGGGTGAGCGGGCCGTTCTGGTCGAGCACATGGTCCTGGGCGACGAGTCCGACCGCGCGGCAGCCTTGGCGGACATCGAAGAGCTGGCACACACGGACTTCCTCGACATCCTGCGGGCCATGGACGGACTCCCCGTCGTCGTGCGTCTGTTGGACCCACCACTACACGAGTTCCTGCCGGACCTGACCGAGCTCTCCGTCGAGGTGGCACTCAACAACGCGCCTGGTGGAACACCGGATCCGCAGGCAGCCCTTCGGCTGGACGGCGTCCGCCGGTGGCATGAGGGCAACCCCATGCTCGGTCTGCGAGGTGTGCGGCTGCTGACAGTGGTTCCCGAGCTCATTGAAGCGCAGGTCCGGGCGCTGGCGACCGCAACTCTCGAGCTCAGAACGGCAGGGATGGACCCTCACCCGGAGCTGATGGTGCCCCTGGTCGCCGACCCTGCAGAGCTCACTGCTGCGGCGGCGCGTATGCGCGGTGCGATCGAGTCCGCGTGCGTCGCCGATGGCACCACGCTGAAGATCCCCATCGGCGTGATGATCGAGCTGCCCAGAGCGGCGCTGACCGCCGACCGTCTCGCCCTGGATGCCGACTTCTTCTCCTTTGGCACCAACGACCTGACGCAGACCACGTGGGGCATGTCGCGTGACGACGCCGAGGGCGCGTTCCTGGCCGAGTACCGCGAGTCCGGGCTCCTTGATGTGGACCCGTTCATGACGCTGGATGATGTCGGCGTCGGACGGCTGGTCCGCATCGCGGTGGAGGAGGGACGCCGCGCGCGCCCGGACCTGGGTCTGGGGGTCTGCGGCGAGCACGCTGGTGACCCGATCTCCATACGCAGGCTGGTATCCATCGGCGTGGACTACGTCTCCTGCTCCCCGCCGCGCGTGCCGATCGCGCGTCTTGAGGGCGGTCGTGCCGTGGTGCTCGCCGAGAGTCAGTCCACGCCATAGACCACCGGCGTGCCTGACCGACGCCGGCGTGCCTGAGCGACGCCGACGTGCCTGGCGCTGATCGGGTCAGGTGTGAGGCTCGTCCGTCGTGACCCGCCGAACGCCAAGGATGGACTGCGCGATCGACGTGGCGGCTGCCCGCTCCCGCTCCGAGGCTGTCCCGGTGATGTGAACGACTCGCTCGACGACCTCGGCGCGCCATCCATGCTGGCCGATCTCGGCAAACGACTCCGTTACTTCCGCCGCGATCTCGCTGTCCGGCCGAGCCATTGCCCGGATCACGTCACTGCGGCTGACGACACCCAGCAACAGATCGCCCTCGACCACTGGCACGCACTTCCAACTCGTCTGGGCGAAGGTCTGAGCCAGGTCCGCGACGTCGCTGTCCTCCCTGACCGTGTGCGGATGCGCGGTCATCACCTGAGCGACAGTCGTCGGCAACGTTCCTGGCTCGGGCGGTACGACGCGCATGTGTGCTCTGGGATCCGCCGCCAGATGTTCGCGGAGCACATCGGCCTCGCTGATGATGCCGACCAACCGCCCCCCACCATCGACGACGGGGAGGCTGGTCACCCGGGCGGTCACCAACGTCTGAAGCGCGGCCTCGAGGGAGGCAGTCTCATGCACCCGGTATGCCGGGCTGGTCATGATCTCGCGAACCAGCATCTCGGAGCTCCTTTCAACGGCGCGGTCTATAGGGCCAGCATGCCCCCCCATACCGAGGCGGGGACAAGTGACGAACGTCCCGTGATCACTTGCGATCCGGCGGCGCCTCCCATACCAAGGCCGTCCCTAGCGGAGTGCGCGCCTTGAGTGTCAGCGAACCTCCGTGGGACTCAGCACGCTTGCGCAAGTTGGCCAAGCCGCTGTGCACCGCGGTCGGCGCGACCCCGACCCCATCGTCGACAACCTCGACCTGAACCGTGTCGGCGCTCGTGACGCGGACACTGGCACTCGAGGCGTGAGCATGTCTGGCCACGTTCGACAGCCCTTCTCGAACGACCGCGATCAGGTCGGCCTCAAAGTCAGCCGCGAGCCCGACGAGGGATCCGTCGATCGTCAGACTCGGCGCAAAGCCGAGGGTCTTCGCGCACACCCGAACCAGCTCCACGATCTCTTCGCGCAGCTCTCGAAAAGGTGTGGGCCGATGCAGCTCGAAGATCGTGTGTCGAATGTCCTTGATGGCCGCATCCAGGTCATCCACGGCCTCGTCGAGCCTCCGGTGGATGCTCGTACTCTCAGCCATCCTTGCGGCGGCCTGCAGCGAAAGCCCCGTTGCGAAGAGTCGCTGGATCACGTGATCGTGCATGTCACGGGCGATCCTGTCGCGGTCCTCCAGAAGGGCAAGCCGCGATCGATCCTGTTGGCCGCGGGCGGCCGCCAGGGTCAGCCCCATCTCCTGGGCCAGTGCTGCCAGGAGGGGTACGACATTGCCAACATACGTCTCTGCGTCGGCGGCCCAGGCAACGCCGATCACCCCGACCTCGTCGTCGCCAACGGTGATCGGCACCAGCGCCGTAGGACCATGCGGATCCACGTCGCCCAGCTCCCTGACGTCCGCGGACAAACCGTCGGTGGTCGAGTCCCCGAGCCTGGTGAGCAGGAGAACCGACTCATGCTCCGCAATGAGCTCGCGCCAGTACCCCTTGTGCAGAACCGTTCCGAGCACCGCGCCGGGCCGTTTTGCGGCCCCGGAAGGCTCGCCGCCGTCGACAGCTCTGATCACCAGATCGCCAATCTCGTCATACAGCGCCACCATGGCCAGCTGGGCTTCGGACAGCTCTCGGGTGCGCGTCGCCAGGAAACCCATTGCCGACGCCTCGTCCATGCCCTCGAGCAGCAGCTGGGTCACCTCGGCCGTGGTCTCGAGCCACCGGCGCAGACGGCGGCTGCGCTCATACAGGCGGGCGTTGTCGATGGCGATGCCCGCAGCAGCTGCGAGGGCGACCAGGATCGCCTCATCGTCAGCGGTGAAGTCCGCGCCGCCCTGCTTCTCGGTCAGGTAGAGGTTGCCGAACACTTCGTCCCGGATGCGAATCGGCACACCGAGGAAGCTGTGCATCACAGGGTGGTTCGGAGGGAATCCGTAAGAATCGGGGTGGGCGGCAACATCTCGCAACCGCCGTGGCCGCGGCTGACGGATCAACAGACCCAGCACCCCATGCCCTCGCGGCGGATCTCCGATTGCCTGCTGCTCCTCCTGGCTGAGTCCGTGGATCACGAACTCCACGAGGTGCTCGCCGTCCCCGCCAAACACACCCAATGCCCCATATCTGGCGTCGACGAGCTCACAGGCGCAACGCACGATCCTGGACAGGACCTCAGCCAGATCGAGGTCTGCGGACACGGCCAGCACCGCTTCGAGGAGCGCTGCCAGACGTTCTTGGGCACGATCCGATGCCTGAGCGCGATTGCGAAGATCCTCGAGCAGATCGTCCAGGTCGAAGCCCTCAGTGGCCAACCACGTCGGCGGTGCCCCGCCCTTGCTCAGCTCGGACTCCCTCGGTTCGGACTCCACACTGGTGATTCTAGGTGGTGTCCCTAGGACCTGTCCGCTCGATCATGGTCGTCATGAGCGCGATCATGGGCACGATCGCCGGCGAGCACGCTGTATTCCGAACGGGTGCCACCGCTCGGCACCAGCTCGGTGTCGTCAGGGCCGGAAACGCTCAGGACGTCGCAGGCGGCATGCTCGTGGCAGTACTGCCCGACGCGCACCGTGGCGTCAGGCGAATCGCGACCAACCACAAGAACTGCGGCGCCTCGGCTTCGCTCGACCAGCATCTGAGCGGCCTCACCCTCCACGGTCTCGAAGGTGCATGGCACCCGCCGCTGACGATGAAGCGCACGCAGAGCGACTGCGAACATCGCCACATCCATCTCGGCCCGCTCCTCAGAGCTGAGGCCGACGGGCAACACCTGGATGAAGCGCACACGGGCTGCGCGATGAACTGCCTCGCGGACAGCGGCACCCGCGACAAATGCGGCCATGCCATCGTTGACCAGCCCGGCCACCACATCACGGGGGTGGTGCGGTGACGGTGCGCCCGCAGCTCCGGCGTTGCTTGGTGTCTGCATGAATATGATCGTGGACCCAATGTCCCGGGGGCATCAGGGGCGAAGGTCCCGACACAATATCTTCGTGAGCGAGATCCCCGTGGGCGAGATCCCCGTGGGCGAGACAACAAGTCCAGGGGGCAGCAAAGGGACCTAGTGCCCTGTCGTCTCGCGCGCGCTGTGCCCAGTGTTGTCAGTAAGTACCCAGAAAGAAGAAGCCCATGGAGAAAGCAAAGAACGTCGAAGCCACTCCTCGAAGGGCCGTCGTTGTCGGGGTCGACGGCTCACCGACCAGTGACCTGGCCGTGGACTGGGCCGTCGCGGAGGCCAGCAGACGAAAGCTGCCACTGCACATCATCCACGCCTTCTCCTATGGCTATCCGAAGACGAAGACCGGTTTCGGGCACTCGGTCGATGACCTGCGACAGATCGCTCGTGGCGTCCGCAAGGACGCCGTTGACAGGGCCAGCAGCGCGAACCCGGACCTGGAGATCACGTGGGCGGAGTCGGCATACGGGCCGGCACCCACGCTGGTGGTCGCCTCCGAGACGGCGTCAACCGTCGTCGTCGGTGCCCGCGGCCTGAGCGCGGTGCACGGTGTGCTCGTGGGGTCGGTCTCGCTCCAACTCGCAACGCACGCCCACTGCCCCGTGGTCGTCGTTCACGACATGCCAACGCCACCTCCCGGGGCCCCCGTCGTCGTCGGTGTTGACGGTTCGGCGTTGTCGGCGAACGCGATTGCGTTCGCGTTCGAGCAGGCGTCCTCACGCGGAGTTGGCCTGACCGTCGTCCACGCGTGGTGGCTGGAGCACGTCGAAGGCGCCGCCGCCGCCGCCATCTGGACCGTCGACTGGCAACAGTTCGCGGAGGAGGAGCAGACCCTGGTCGCCGAGTGCCTGGCCGGATGGCAGGACAAGTACCCCGATGTCGAGGTGCGCCGGCACAGCGTTCGCGGGCTCCCGGTTGATGCGCTGGTACGCCAGAGTGAGAGCGCCTGCCTTGTCGTCGTGGGCACGCGTGGGCGCGGTGGCTTCAAAGGCCTTCTTCTCGGCTCGGTGAGCCAGGGCGTCATGCACCGGGCTCAGTGCCCCGTTGCCGTCGTGCATCCCACCAAGGAACTGCTCCGCGAGGGGGACGACAGAACCATCACCCACGAGCATCGACTCCCCGTTCCGCCGGTGCGCGACCAGACCTGAACACAGCGACCCGAGCTCGGGCCCGAGCCACCGGCGGCGAGAATCGGAGGATGCCATGGTCGCCACGCTGACCTTCCTGGGAGCCACCGGCACGGTCACCGGCAGCAAGTTCCTTCTGGAGAGCGAAGGACTCCGGACGATGGTGGACTGCGGGCTGTACCAAGGCGAAAGCACGTGGCGGCGCCTCAACTGGAAGCCGCTGCCCGTCGACCCCGAGTCGATCTCATACGTCGTCCTCACCCATGCTCACCTGGACCACTGCGGCCACCTGCCGGCCCTGGTGCGTGGGGGGTTCGCCGGGCCGACGTGGTGCACACTGGGCACCGCCGCCCTGGCTTCCATCATCCTGCGCGACAGCGCCCACCTGCAGGAGGAGGACGCCGAGAACGCCCGACTCGGAGGGTTCTCCCGACACGACCCGCCGCGCCCGCTGTACGACGCCGCCGACGCCGAGACGGCGATCAGGTCGTTCAAACCGGTGGACTACCACCAGCACTTAGACCTGGGCTCAGGCGTGGGTCTTACCCTGAGCCGGGCCGGGCACATCCTGGGATCGGCGACCGCCATGGTCACGATCGGTGGCGGAAGCGTCCTGTTCTCAGGCGATCTCGGCCGAATCCGTCACCCGATACTTCTGCCACGGGAGGCCCCGCCGGCCGCTCGCACGATCATCGTCGAGTCGACCTACGGGGACCGCACCCACCCGGCCGACAGCGACCTGGTCCACAAGATCCTGGCCGACACCATCCGTCGGACCGTGATGCGTGGCGGCTCGGTTCTCATCCCTGCCTTTGCCGTGGACCGGACCGAGCTGGTGTTGCACGCGCTCAGCCAGATGACGGCGGCAGGCGACATCCCCGTGCTGCCGGTGTATGTGGACAGCCCGATGGCGCTTGCCGCACTGGACGTCTATCGCAGCCCCGCTATGCGCGTGGAGCTCCGTCCTGACCTTCCCGCGCGGATGGTGGATCTCCCCAACCTGCATTCGGCGCACAGCGCCAAGGAGTCGATGCTGCTGAACGAGCCAAAGACCCCCTCGATCATCATCTCCGCCTCGGGCATGGCGACCGGCGGCCGCGTGGTCCATCACCTACAACACCTGCTCCCCGACCGGCGGAATACCGTGATCCTGACCGGCTATCAGGCAGTCGGCACGCGAGGTCGTCTGCTGGCTGACGGCGCAACGGAGCTCAAGATGTATGGCGGCTACGTCCCGGTCCGCGCCGAGGTCGTCGTCGACCATGGCTTCTCCGTGCATGCCGACTCCACCGAGCTGCTCGCCTGGCTCAGGGAGCTGCCCACGCCTCCTGAGACCGTGTACATCGTCCACGGCGAACCCGAGTCCTCGCAAGCCTTGGCGACCATGCTGCGGGGCCAGACGGGCTGGTGCGTCGTTGTCCCACACCTCGGCGAGAAGGTCCGGGTCGGCTGAGGAACTCCACGCTTGTCGAGGCCCGTTCTCTAGACACGGAGGCCATGGCCAGACATCTTTGGTGTGTTGTCAACGGCGTCGTCGTGACCCGTTCGCAAGGTGAAGCAGGCAAACATGATGAAAAGTCTGAGCATTGTTGCGGAAGGCCCCGGGCGATACATCCACTGGGGAGTCATCCAGATCTCGGTGGCAAACCTCGTGATCATCGTGGCGATGATCATCCTGTTCGTCCTCGCCCTGATCGTTCCGTTCCCGTCAGGCCACGACGAAGAGACCGACCAGGAACGGCGCCAGAAGTGACGACCAGCACCGGCGCCAAGAGCGCCGCCGAGACGACCGACCCCGGGAACTGGACCAACCGGCTTCGCGGCAGGATCGAGGGACTCGTCCCGCCGGGAGAGGCGCTTCCTGACCGACAACCGATCTACGTCGCGTCGTGGATCTACGTCTTCGGGGTGCTGACGTTGTCATCCCTCGCAGTCGTGATCCTGTCCGGGTGTGTGCTCGCTGTCGGCGGCGTGCAGTGGTGGCACGTGTCGTCGCTCGGCCACTACGTCAACTCCGTCCACCTGTGGAGCGTCGAGCTGTTCTTCGGGTTCATGGTGATCCACCTGTGGGGCAAGTTCTGGATGGCCGCCTGGCGCGGCAAGCGGGCGATGACCTGGGTCTCCGGCGTACTGCTCTTCGGCATCTCGATCGGCACGTCCTTCACCGGCTTCCTGTCACAGACCAACTTCAGCGCGCAGTGGATCGCCGGCGAGGGCAAGGACGGGATCAACTCCACCGGTGCTGGTGCGTTCTTCAACGTCCTCAATCCCGGGCAGATGCTCCTGTGGCACGTCGTGCTCCTGCCTCTGGTCGTGGTCCTGATCGTGCTGATCCACATCATCCAGGTCCGGCGCCACGGCGTCGTGCCTCCGCTCGACGCAGACCTGGAGGGTTGAGCCATGACACGTGACCGCACGCCGGACTCCCATGACTTCCCGACCCGGCGATATGACCTGGTCAAAGAGTTCGTCATCACCCTGGTCGTTGTCCTGGTGGCCAGCCTCGGGCTGGCCGCGATCTTCTCCTCACCCGACGAGAAACCGATCACCATGTCCGCATGGGCGAACGCGGACCCCAACAACCTGGTCACCACTGCCGCGAGCGAGCTCGCCGGCACCACCACGAGTGCGACGTACGGTGCGCCGTACAACAGCAACTCTGAGGGCCAGAAGCTCGGGCCGATCCCCCTGCAGAAGTGGGGTGGCGTCCGAATCCCCATTGACTCCGCGGACCTGGTTCTGGGCCCCCTGTCCAACACCACCAACGACCCTGCGGTCAGCTCAGCAGTGGCAGCGTGGAAGGCGGCGGCCCCCGAGCAGCAGACCAAGTGGGCAGCCGACTACGTCGACGCCATCGGCGCTGCCGCAGCCGATGGCGAAGCAGCGACGGGAGCCGGTGGCGACCCGGCAAATGTCGCGGCGGGTGACTACGGCCCGGTGCCGGCGCTGTCGGCCGGCTTGTTGGCACTGGCCAAGACGGGCGGGCTCGAAGGCGCCCTCGACTCCGCGGGCAACTTCTATGGAGGCGACACGACCAAGTCCTTGCTGCTGCTCGCCGACGGGGCTTATCTCGAGGACCAGGCAGTTGCACAGAACCTCGCTGGAGACCAGTGGGGCATGATGAACGAGGTCGGAAACGCCCCCGGCCAGCCCTGGATGTGGCTCTACACGTTCTGGTACCAGATCAAGCCCTTCTCGACGTCGGACAACGCCGACGTGGAGGTCTGGGCGCTGATGATGCTGCTCACGCTGCTGCTGATGTTCCTGCCGTTCATCCCGGGTCTGCGTACGATCCCCCGGTGGATCCCCGTCCATCGGCTGATCTGGCGCAACTACTACCGCCGTAGCGCAGGCCGCCCCTGACGAGGGCAGTCCAGCGCCATCTAGCGAAACGGCTATACCTACCAACGCCATAGCCCCCAACGCCATAGCCCCCCCGAACGAAACGGCCCGGGTCGCCTCTTGCGAGGCGGTCCGGGCCGTGGCGTTGGCACGTCAGCTCATCCGCACGTCAGCTCATCGGTGCGTCAGGCCAGGTGTGAGGTCTTCACCGACTCCGTCACGGTCACGAGTCCGGCCGCAGCCGCAGCATCCTGCACCGCGCGGGACACCGCCGGCACCACTCGAGCATCAAAGATCGACGGGATGATGTAGTCCCGAGAAGCGCCGTCCTCCGCGACGATGTCGGCGAGCGCGCGGGAGGCGGCGACCTTCATCGACATGTCCACCGACCGCGCGCGGCTGTCGAGCAGACCACGGAACAGACCTGGGAACACCAGCACGTTGTTGATCTGGTTTGCGTAGTCACTGCGACCGGTGGCGACGACCGCCACGTTGTCCGGCATCTCTTCGGGCATGATCTCCGGAATCGGGTTGGCCATGGCGAACACGATCGCGTTCGGGGCCATGGCGGCCACCCACTCCGGCTTGACCAGGCCAGGGCCGCTGACTCCGACGAGGACGTCAGCACCAACCAGTGCCTCCTTCAGCCCGCCGCGCCGGTCCTCGGCGTTGGTGGTCTCGGCGATGGAGCGCTTCTCGGGGTTCAGGTCGGTGCGGTCACGAGAGACGATGCCCTTGCGGTCCACCCCGATGAAGTTGCCGACGCCGGCGTACTGCCACAGCTTGACGCAGGCCACCCCGGCCGCGCCCATGCCGAGGAAGACCACGTTGAGGTCTTCCATCTTCTTGCCGACAACCTCGGCCGCGCCGTACAGGGCTGCCAGCGAGACGATCGCGGTGCCGTGCTGGTCATCGTGGAAAACGGGGATGTCCAGCTCGTCCTGCAGCCGCCGCTCGACCTCGAAGCACACCGGTGCTGCGACGTCCTCCAGGTTGATGCCGCCAAATCCTGGCGCGATCGCCTTGCCAATCGCCACGAGCTCTTCGACACCCGACGTGCGCACACACACGGGGTAGGCATCGACGTTGGCAAGCTGTTTGAAGAGCATCGCCTTGCCCTCCATCACCGGCATGGCCGCCTCCGGGCCGATGTCACCAAGACCGAGCACCGCTGTGCCGTCGGTCAGCACGGCCACCGAGTTCGACTTGATGGTGTAGTCCCACACCAGCTCGGGCGTCTCCGCGATCGCGGTGCACACCCGGCCGACACCCGGGGTGTAGGCCATCGAGAGATCGTCACGAGTGAGCACCGCAAACTTGGGCGTCACCTCGATCTTGCCGCCGATGTGGCGGTCGAACACCCGGTCGGAGACCGAGAGCAGCTCCACGCCCTCGACAGCGCGAGCGGCCGCGACGACCTCCAGGCCGTGCGCCTCCCCGCGGGTCTCCACCTGAATCTGCCGGACGATGGAATGGGGCTGGTGCTCGATGATGTCAATGGCGTCCAGGAGCCCGCCGGCAGCACCAAGCGCTGAGGTCAACTTCCCCAATGTGCCCGGGACGCGCTGCAACGAGACGCGCATTGTCAGCATGTTCCCCGCGGACGGCTGGATCATCACCATGTAACTGCACCCTTACCTAGGTCGGCGGGTCGTCTGGTGCGACCCCTTTGTCGCAGACCGAGCGTTCGCAGAGCCAAGTCAGGCTCGCGTGGCCGGTCCGCCGCTCACTGTAGCCAGCAGCGGGATTACGTCCGCCACCGGCTAGGTCGGCGCTGAAGACGACGCTGGGGAGGAACGCGCGTCCCTCCCCAGCGCCTGGCTGAGACGATGCGCGTCAGCGCGTAATGATCACCTTGAGGGCCTTCGTCTCCGCTGCGCGGCCGAAGGTGTCGTAGGCGTCGATGATGGTGTCGAACGTGAACCGGTGGCTCACGAACTTCTCTGGCGTGAGCCGTCCCTGCGCGACGAGCTTGAGCAGCATCGGCGTCGTGGTGGCGCTCACCAGGCCGGTGGTGATCGCGACATCCTTGATCCACAGGTCCTGGAGCTTCAGCTCGACGGACTTCCCGTGCACACCAACATTGGCCACACTCCCGCCGGGACGGATGATCTCGGTGGCCATATCGAAGGTCTCCGGGATGCCCACCGCTTCGATCGCGACGTCAACGCCGAGGGCACCATCCGTCAGGGCCATCAGCTCTTCCTTCCAGTCGGCGTGGCCGCTGTTGACAGAGTCGGTGGCGCCGAAGTTCAGAGCCTGTGCAAGTCGGTTGTCGTCGAGGTCCACCGCAATGACGCGGGCCGCACCATAGAGCCCGGCGGTCATCATCGCCGAAAGGCCCACCGGACCGGCACCGATGACTGCTACGACGTCACCTGGCTTGACGCGGCCGTTGCGTACCCCGATCTCGAAGCCCGTGGGAAGGATGTCGGAGAGCATGACCGCGGCCTCGTCACTGACCCCCTTGGGCACCAGGTGAAGAGAGTTCTCAGCGAAGGGCACGCGCACGTACTCCGCCTGGGTACCGTCGATGAGGTGGCCAAAGATCCAGCCGATGCCCGATGCACCCTCCTTGTTCAGGCAGTGGGCGGAGAGCCCTTGGTGGCAGTAGGAGCACGAGCCGCACGAGGTGATGCAGGAGATGATCACCCGGTCACCGACCCTGAGGTTGTGCACCGCCGAGCCGACCTCGGCGATCGTCCCGACACCCTCGTGGCCGAGGATCCGCCCGTCGGTCACCGCCGGCACATCACCCTTGAGGATGTGCAGGTCGGTGCCACAGATCGTGGTCGTGTCCACCTGAACGATCACGTCGGTCGGGTCGATGATCTTGGGGTCGGGTACGTCTTCCCACGACTTCTGATTCGGTCCGTGGTACACCAGAGCCTTCACGAGATTTCCTCACTGTCGCCACGTTGCCTTACCGGTTGGCCAGGACTGCGGTTACCTTTTGTGGTGCACCCATCCTTCAACCGGAAATCCTGCGGCCGACAGTGACCAACGTCCCTGTTATTGCCCGCTATAACGCAAGTCACACAAGATCAGCTTGAACCGGCCTCGAAGGCTTCGGTGGCCTCGATCCGGTCGCGCACACGGCGGCGAAGGACCTTGCCGATCAGCGAGCGAGGGAGCTCGTCGACGATATCGATCCGGCGCGGCACCTTGTAACCCGTCAGTCGCTCGCGCGCGAAGGCGCGCCCCCCCCCGGGGGCGGCCGGCGCCACCCGCTCGGGGTCGACGGTCGCACCTGGCGCGGGCACGACGGCGGCGACGACCTCCTCGCCACTACCGTCAGGCGTCCGGACACCGACCACGGCGACGTCGGCGATCTCGGGCATCTCGCGCAGGACGTCCTCGACCTCAGAGGGATAGACGTTGAAGCCACCGGTGATGATCAGCTCCTTGATCCGGTCGACGATGCGGACGAAGCCGGCGTCGTCCGCGATCGCGATGTCGCCCGTGCGCACCCAACCACCGTGGAGCAGCGCCTTGGCGGTCTCCTGCGGTCGGTTCCAGTATCCGGCAAACACCTGCGGGCCCTTGATCAGCAGCTCGCCCTGCACCCCGATCGGAAGGTCGTGCGACGGGTCGTCCGGGTCGACGATCCGCATCTGGGTGGAGGGGAACGGGACGCCAACCGTCCCCGGCCGCCGGGTCGGCGCAGCCGGGTTGCCCAGCGCGACGGGCGAGGTCTCGGTCATCCCATAGCCCTCGACCAGCAGCCCCCCGGTGACGGACTCCCACTTCTCGACCACCGCGGGTGGCAACGCCATGGCGCCCGAGATGGCATAGCGGATCGACGTGAGGTCGACGCCACGCTCGCGGGCGGCGTCAGCAAGCCGCTCGTAGATCGGGGGCACCGCAGGCAGGAACGTCGGGGGGCGACGTCGGATCGCCTCGAACATCAGGTCGATGTCGAAGCGCGGCAGCAGCACCAGGGTCGCTCCCACGCTCATCGAATAGGTCAGGCACAGCGTCAGCCCGTAGGCGTGGAACAGGGGCAGCACCGCGTATACGGTTTCGGCGCCGTCCTTGAGCCCGGGCATCCATGCCCGCCCTTGCGCCGCGTTGGCCCGCAGGTTCGAGTGCGTCAGGATGGCGCCCTTGGGCGTGCCGGTCGTCCCTCCCGTGTATTGCAGCAGCGCAACGTCCTCGGGGCGCGGCTGCGGGTGGGCCGGATCGAGCGGGCCGGTCGAGGATGAAACCCGCTCCCAGCCCAGGACCCCGGTGGGCACCGGCCCGGTCAGCGCCGCGCGGGCCGTGCGCGCCTTGGCGATCGGCAGCCGCAGCTTGAGACGCATGCTCCACGGCACGGCGGTCGTCAGGTCGACGGCCAGGATGACCTGCACCGCGGTCTTCGCGCGCAGCTCGTCGACCACCGGTGCCGTCTTGTCCCAGCACACGACGAACGTGGCCCCGCAGTCAGACAGCTGGTGTTCCAGCTCGGGCGCCGTGTACAGCGGGTTGTGCTCAACGACGACCGCGCCAAGTCGCAGCGCGGCGTAGAAGGCCACCACGTGCTGCGGGCAGTTGGGCAGTATCAACGCCACCCGGTCCCCCGGCTTCACGCCCAGAGCGCGCAACGCCTCTGCAGCCCGGCTCACCTGTTCGGCAAGCTCGGTGTATGTCGTCTCCGCGCCGAAGAAGTCGAGGGCAACCCGGTCGCGGTGGCGCACGGCGCTTCTGATGAGCATCTCTGGCAGCGACTCGGCCGGGACCTCAAGGTCCGGCGCGACTCCTGGCGCGTAGCTCGACAGCCACGGACGCCCGCTCAGCGGACCGCGGTCCCCAACCTCTTCCGACGTGTCAGCGCGGTCCATGCCCATGTGTCCTCCCAGGTCGAACTTCCGCCATCGTCGAAAACACTGTCGGCGCGGCGCCTCCATCCAGCAGACTATCCAACCTGTGCGCCATGCCATGGCCTCACCTGAGAGGACACCCACGATGACCACTACCCAGCCCAACAAGATGCACCATCCCGGCATGCTGGCGGAGGCCGAACGCCGGTCCGCTCTGGTCCAGCTGGGGGTAGCGGACGCGATCACGGCGTTCGCCGGCTCGATGAACTTCGTATACCTGCACGCCGCGGTCTTCGCCGTGTGGATGCTGGTCTTCGAGAAGAGTCCGTGGCCGACGCTGACGCTCATCGTCTCTCTGGAGGCAATCTTCCTGTCGACCTTCGTGATGATCGGGCAGAACCGTCAGGCGTCCTTCCAACAAGCCAAGGCCGACCACGACTTCGTGGCCAGCGAGCTGGAGCTGCATACGAACACCGAGCTGACCAAGCTGGTCCATCAGCTCACCACTGAGATCCACGCGCGCCTCGTCCTGTCCGCCGACCCCAAGGCCAGCGACGCCTGACAGAGCTGGGGCAGGACCTCCCGGAACGGACCATGACGGATCGCGAGGGATCGGGACGGATCGGGACGTCTTCCGACACGTGGCGGCATACGTCCCCGTTCTCGCGCCGAACCGGGACGTCTTCCGACACGTGGCGGCATACGTCCCACTTCTTGCAGCTACCTGACGGCTCGGCTACTGGACGGAGAGGGTCCCGACGCCGCCTCGTCCTGTCCGCCGACCCCAAGGCCAGCGATCACTGACGAAGGTTCGCTGCAAGGACATTCGTGTTGGAGCGGCTCGGGGCCTTTCGGCTGGCGACTTCGCTGGCGACTTCGCTTGCGGCTGAGCCTGCTTCGCACTGCTCGATAAGACGCATCCCGTTGTCATGTGCCACATCCACGGCAGGAGAAGCCTCTTCGTTGGCCTGTCGGCTGTGCGCGCCGAAAATGGTGGAGGGATGGGCCAATCGGCTCGCCCACCTGGACAGGTCAAGACGGCGAACCATGGTGCCGGCCACACCGAGAAGGAAGGCGCCGGTCCAGATGGCCAGCCGGACGACCCCCATGAACTGGGCACGAAGCATCACTCGCACGACGCACCCCCTTGCTGATGGTCCATGATTTCCTGGCTCCCAAGCTCCCACCTGACTCAGCCCGGGACTGCCTCAGGTGTACCAGCGAACATCCCACCACCGACGAATGGCCGAGAATCCCCTAAACGGACCTACTTCCAGCGGAAGTGGACAAAAACGCGGCCGAAGTTGTCGGAGTCCTTCTCGACCCGGTGGTAGAGAGCCTTGATCTCCTTCTGGTCCAGGAAGCGCAGGACATGCTTCTTCAGAGCCCCCGAGCCCTTGCCGGGGATGATCTCGACCAAGGGCGCCTTCTTGGCGACGGCTTCGTCGATGATCGCGCGCAGGGCCTTGTCGATCTCCGCGCCATTGCTGTGGATGTCGTGCAGGTCGAGCTTGAGCTTCATCGAGGCATTCTCCTCCGCCGCTCGGGCTCAGCCTTCGAGGATGGCTGCCAGCGCGGCGGCGACCCGGCGAGCACCCTCAGGGTCGATGGTCCCGTCGCCGCGCATGTACGTGTCCCGCCGCAGCTCCACCATCACCGACGAAACCCGGTTGTCACGTCCGAAGTGACGAAGCGGTGTGTAGGTGCCGGCGAATGGCTCGTTCACGAAAACCTCGCCAATGGCGGAACAGGCGCGGAACGCCCGCTCACGCAGAACCCCCGGTGTGTGATCGACGTCGACGCCGAGACAGACCGGCGGACGCTTCGCATCCTGGTGAAGCTCGTAGGGCAGGGCCTCAGCTGGGTATGAGTGGAGATCGACCAGCACGGCATACCCGCAGGCGGCGATCCGTTCGTCGATGCGGTCCGCCAGCGCGTCCGCGTACGGTGTGAAGAAGCGTTTGAGGAGTAAGCGTTCGGCGTGTTCGTCGACGTCCCGTAGCACCAACCCGGCCGAGGTTCGGGTGTAGACGGCTCCCATGCCGACGACATACATCTCCTCATGCGCATCGGGCAGTCTCTCGGGGTCCACGACCAGCCGCGAGATGTGGTTCACGAACAACCACGGCCGGGGCGCAACCTGTCTGGCTGCGAGGGCAGCCAGCTCGTCGGTGCGCGCGTCGGTCATGAGGCGCAGTTCCTCCGCGAGCTCGTCGTCATCGAGCAAGAGCTGCGCGCGAACATCGTCCGGGATCCTGGTGGACGAGTGCGGGACGTGAATGACGTATGGCGAGGCCGCGTCGCCCGGCACGATCTCGAAGGTCATCCGCTGACGGCTGCCGCGGTACTGGTGCTATCCGTGGTGGTGCGATCGGTGACCTGGAGCGTGATGTGGGCGAGCGGTCCGAGTATGGACAGGGCTTGCGCCACGGTGGGCAGGGCGATGTCACAGGACCTCATCCCCCCCGTGGTGTCGAACGAGATCGGATCGCGCTGGCCGGCCGGCAGCCCCTCGGTGATCGGGTCGAGCTCGTCGTTGGGTCCGCCGACCTGGCTGTTCCATGCCGCCCACGCCTGCAGCCCCGTACCCGCATCGTTGGGTCCGACATCGACGATCAAGGAGTCGGACCAGTCCGAGACCTTTTCCAGGTGCTCCCCGAAGCTGAAGAAGCCTCCGCGCTCAACGAGCTTGGACACGCTCAGCGACAAGACGTAACGCAGTCGGCCGCCGTGCCTTGGGAGGGGATCGGCGTCACCGCGCTCGCGGGCAAGTTCCAACAGGTGTCCCGGGTCCAGCAAGAAGGTCGACGCCAGCGTCACGGGATCGTCCGGAGAGTCGACGTGCTGGCGGAGCTCTTCGTTGATCTGGATGGGGCACCAATGTGCCGCCTGCTGCTCGCTGATGACGACGGAGATGCCGCGGATGGCCAGACTCATGTCGGCCTGCCAGGTGGGCCACTGGTCCTCGGGAGGGCGTTGCGCCATGTCCTTCGGATAGGCCGGAAGCCCGCCGAGCTTCACGCTGACAGCCCAGCGGCCGAACATGAACCGGCGCAGGTTCTGGTATCCCTCCTCGGAGTTGACCTCTCCATAAGTACCGGAGTGCGACTTGTAGACGTAGGCGCGGTTCGCCCCTCGAACGTAGGCGTGCTCGATGCGGACAAGGCCGTCGCTCTTGGGCCCGACCACAACCCGCGACAAGCCATAGTCCTTGGGGTCGGTGCCGATGAGGCAGAAGATGTTGGCTGCGCTGAACACCTTCTCGTCGACGAACTGCGGGTCCCACTGGTCGCCTCGACCCGGCAGGTCACCGAACTTCTTTCCAGGAGTGAGGTATCCGAACATCTTCGGTGGGGCGAAGATGTCTGCGCCAGCGGGGCCGAAAGCCTGCTGCGCCCAGTCGAGGGCACCGATGTCGAAGGAGATGCCACCGTGCGGCGTGCCGTAGGTGAAGAACTTGGCCACGATCGACTTCGCCGGAACCCTGTTGCCCTCGAAACAGATCTTCTGCATCATGCAGCGGACGACGAGGCCACCCATCGAGTGGGCAACGACGAGCACCTTGTCCGCCCCGGTCTTGGCGCGGATCGTCATGATCAGGTCGTACAGGCCGGCTGCCGCAGTCTCGATGTCAAAACCGTCGGCCGTGATGTGTTTGCGAATACCGCTGAAGAAACGCTCAACCATGCCTTCGTGCGGCTGCGGCACGAAGGTTGTGGCCGCCTGGTCATAGAACCGGTAGACCCATAGCGACTCCGGCGGGACCGTCCCGTCCTCGGCCTCGTTGAGGTACTGCTGCTGGTCACCGCGGACGATGAGCCGATAGTTCTCATCGGTCATGAGCCGGAGCATGGGACCTTCGAACTGGTAGAACATCGGGTCCCCGTCACCGCCCACCCGCACATGGGTCGCGCCAAGGTTGAACCCGTAGAAAGGGTCGTCGACCTGGCTGTCGATGCCTGATGTTGCGCCGGCGTACCCGCGCACGTACACGACCGGGAGTCTGTCCATCACGCCTCCAGAGTGAATGTCAGCCAGCATGCCCCCTTGCTTCTTTCTCGGTCAACGTCTCGAGTTGAATCCGCGGTGTTTGGTCGCTCAGCTAGACGGTCCACCACGTGCCGTCCGCGTGGGGCTGGACGACCCCGCCGACAGCGCTGGCGTAGGCATCGAGCGCCTCGGTGTGGATCGACACGACCACTTCTGGCTTCAACGCGTCAACGAGTCGCACCAGGTCCGCCGGCGTGGCGTGCCCTGACGTGTGGTGCTGGATCAACGGGACGTTGGCGGCCTGCAGGACCTTCTGGAGTCGTTGCCCGCTGGGCTCCCCGAGGTAGCCGTCCCACATGGACCAGACGACAGCGCCGCCGGCGAGCAGTCCGTCGCGGATCAAGCTTGGGATCTCACCCTGGTAGGCGCCGAAGAGGACAAGCTCGCCAGCGCGTTCACGTAGCTGCTCGGCAAACAACCGGCGGTCCTTGACCCGCTCGACGCGGTCGAACTCGCCGGACTCCTTGACCCGAACCCGTTGCCGCAATGGGGCAAAGACGTGAACCCTGGGCCACGCGTCGCCGACGGCGGGGATGCTGGGCCGACCGGTAGCAGCGGCGATGTCAGCCGTGTAGAGGTCTACCACGAGGTCGCGGTCGGAGCGCAGCGCGGCCCGATAGACGGTGACGAGCCGGTCTATGTTCTGTGCCGAGCCCAGCACCACGACCAGCCCGGTCATTGCCTTCAGCGTGTCGGCCAGCTCGACCTCGACCTCGGACTCGGTCAGCGTTTCTGGGCATCCGAGGTGTTCGGTCGGCTCGGGGTCGGTGCCGGGATCGGTGCCGGGAACCCGAAAACTGGTGCCCTCCATGAGGATCGTGTGCACCGGGCTCGGCGGGTCCGTCAGGAGTCCTTCGAAGGCGGACGCCTTGCGACCGTGGCCGCGGATGTCGCCGGTGTAGAACAAGGACCGTCCGCCGGCCTCGACCAGCAGAGAGAACGCGTCGTATGCCGAGTGGTCGGCCTGGTACGGGGTGATGGTGAACGGGCCGAGGGTGAAGGGCACCCGGTCGTGCAGGTGCCCGGCCTCGTGCAGGTCGACGCCGCTCCCCCAGAACTCGGCGGCCCGCAGGATGTCCGCCGCCCCTTCACCGATGAACACCGGTATGTCGGAGGGCAGTTGCGGCGCAAGTCCCCAGTGGTCCTGATGGCCGTGACTGATGATGACGCCCAGCGGACGCGCTCCGTTGTCGTCAAACCCGATTGCTTCCGGCAGGGGAACCACGTCACCCCAGGCCGCGGTCAACGGCTTGCCGATGTCGAGGATCAACGTGTCCGGTCCGTGACGCAGCTCGACACAGTTGCCGCCGATCTCGTGAGCGCCGCGATGGATCCGCACCTCGAGCGGCGTTGGTTCGCTGGACGGCTCAGCGCCGACGGACGACGCGTTCACTCGAGCCTCTTCAACGCTGCCCGAAAACCGCTGTTGGGACTGGCCTTGGGCAGGGCCTCGAGGATGTCGCCGAGCGCGTCGGTGGGAGTGCGACCGGTGAGCCGCGCGCCATACAGTGCGGCCACGGCAGGAGTGCGCGACTGCGCCTGGACGCAGTGCAACAGGACCGTTCTGCCTTCGGCTCGCAACGCTTCGACAGCGGCAACGGCGTCGGTCAGAACGAAATCGAGGTTCGGGTTCTTGCCCGGCTCGGACTCGTCGAGCAGCCAGACCTCAACGTGGTCGCGAGGATCCACACTCAAGGCCGGGACCTGGGCGGAGCCCAGGCGACAGAGCGACACCACGGCGTCCACCCCGTCAGGCAGGTTGTCCAGAGCATCGACGCCGCTGATCCACACGTGGTCGTCGTGGGGATGCTGGGCCAACGCGTTGGAACCCAAGAACCTCGAGTAGTCCATCGTGGCAGCCGCAGGCCAGGCCGCAGAGTCCGACTCGCCGCCGCGCGCGGTCAGCACGCCGAGCCGTATCAGGTCACGGGCGCGCAATCCCGGCCAGCCGCGCAGCTCGCGGCGCCACTGCGCTGGAACCGCGGATGCGCCATACAGGCCGCCGATCAGTGAACCCGCAATGGCCGCAACGGTGTCCGTGTCCCGACCACCACGCACCGCGGCCTCGAGAGCCAGCCGGAAGTGTGCCGGCCCCGTCGCCTCGGCCGTGATGGTGATGGCGGAAAAAGCACCCTGCAGAGCCTCCACGACCCAGCCGTTCTTCTCGAAGTCGGACGGCTGGCCTGCCTCGGCCTTGTCCAGCCGTGCGGTCCAGATGCGGGCGCGGTCCTCGGGAAGATGCGCCAGGCCGCTACGAACATCGAGGGTCCCGTGCAGGACCGCGTGCCGGATCGCCAGGCACCACAGCGCGCAGGCCTCGCCGGCTTCGGAGTCGTGGTGCGTCATGGCGCTGACCTCCTGCGCCGCGAGAACCAGCGCGTCCGGGTCGTGGAGATAGGCCAGGGCAACCGGCGCGGTCCGCATCAGCGAACCGTTGCCACCAGAGCGTCCGGTAACCGCGTGATGCTCGGCAGCAGCCGACGTCAGGTCGTCACCGGTCGGCGCGGTCTCGCCACGTGAACGAGCGGCGCGGGTGGCAGCAGACAGCACGGTCCTGGTCTGGATGCCGACATCCTTGGCCTTCTCGGCCCACTCGGCCCAGCGGGCCGCGATCCGGTCACGCGCCGCGACCGTTGTCACCTCCGCCCCGGTCGCGGTGACCTCGGCGATGGCGATGGCCATCGAGGTGTCGTCGGTCCACTCCCCCGGCTTCCAGCCCATCGACCCGCCGCCCTTCATGGCCACCAGAACGTCAGGACCCAGCGGCAGGCCGAACTCGTACGGGGCGCCCAGCGCGTCACCACAGGCCATGCCGTGCAGGACGCCGGCGGCGCGGTCGACCTGTGCCGAGGTGAGTCGAGTTGTCATGCGACCTCCATGAGGTGGTGGCGACGGTTGAACACGGTGGCGTGCAACAGCTGATCATTCCAGCCCAGCCCTCGAATCTCGTGGTACTTCGACCGAGAAGCCAGCGCGTGCCCGGCTCCCGCGTCGGTTCCCAGCTCGTCGCCGATCGGCGCATCGGCCAGGAGCCCGGCGAAACGGCGAGCCCGGCGACCGGGCGTCGGCTCGGGGTCCAGCAGAGCCGCGTCGATCGCGGCGGCCTCGAGCAGGCCGGGCAGGTGACGACGAAGACCTGTCGGCGACGCGAAGAGCTCCAGGAATGCAGGCTGGCCACCGAGTCCGATGAGCACACCCCGCTGACCAGGCAGGGCCCGGATGTTCTTGATGCGAGCCGTCAGCTCGGCTGCCGCAGCCATCTCGGCCAGCTCGACCTCATCCTCGAGGCCGTCGGCGCTGACCTCGGGCTCGGCACGACGGTTGAGGTGGTCGACGTAGGACGCGGTGGGAGAAGCGCCAAAGGCGTTGTCGTACCTGGAGACCCGGTTCCACACCGAGTTCTGACGGTCGTCATCATCGGCGATGGTCTGCGCGGACCGGACCAACATCGAGGCGCGGCGCGACCGTCGCACCTGAGCCGTGGCGCCGTGCCAGCGACCGTGCTCCACGCAGGACACGCTGGCCACCAGCTGCTGGCCGGGCACCAGCAGGATGTCGTGGTTGAGGGCCCGGTGCTGCCACCCACCCTCGAACAGCTCGCCGGCGACCAGCAGGGCGGGTTTGGCCCCTTCGTTCTTGAGGACCAGCTCACCCACGACCGGGCTTCCCTCGCGCTCGTCGACCTGCACCAGAGCCGCTCGACCCGTTGCCAGACCCGACACGACCGGCGCATCGGTCCAGACCGGGAACACGCTCAAACCACCCAGGTGCGTGCCCTGCCCCACGTGCAGGGTCGGCATCATCAAAAGGTTCATTGCCATCACTACCTCTCGCTCTGTTGGATCACCAGTGTTAGATCATTTCTGCTCTAACTAAGACGATAGGGGTAGCCTCTGACAGTGCCCCGCAACAAGCCCCGCAAACAGCCCCCCGCCAGATCCGCGAAGCCGTATCGCGACTCCAGCGGAGCGACCCTGGCCGACTACCCGCAGCCGTCCGTGGCCGTGGATACCGCCGTCCTGACCCTCGCCCCTCGAGCCCACCCGGCGCCCGGCGCTGCCCCGCACCGGTTGTCCGTGCTCCTGGTCCGCCGGCCCGAGGGCGTCGACGGACCTCAGTGGGCGCTGCCGGGCACCTTCCTGCACCAAGGCGAACGGCTGGCCGACGCCGTCACCCGTTCGCTGACCGAGAAGGCCGGGATCACCGGCGGGCACCCAGCCCAGCTCGCCGTCTTCGACGAACCCGACCGCGACGAACGCGGATGGGTACTGTCCGTGGCCCACCTGGCCGTCATCGGGTATGCCGCACTGGACGACGCGCTGCTCGCCCACCCCGACCGGGTTCGGCTGGCCCCCGTCTCCCGGCTGGAGCCGCTGCCCTACGACCACAAGGCCATCGTGGCGGCCGCGGTCAGAGAGCTGAGGCGACGGTATGCCGACCGCCCCGATCCCGAGCACCTCCTGGGCGCACGGTTCACCTTCCGAGAGCTACGAGACGTTCACGAGGCCATCGCCGGGACGACTCTGCACCACGAAGCCGTCGCAGGGACTCTCCAGAAGGACACCTTCCGGCGAGCCATGGACCCCCACCTCCAGGGGACCGGAACCATGTCCACCGGCACCATCGGCCGGCCGTCACAACGCTTCCGCCGCACCCGATAGGCGCACGACACCGAGTTGATCACCTCGACCGTCACCGAATTGGACCAATCAACTTGAGTCAGTCCACTCCCCTACGCACGGCCAGGGTCGATGCGCGTGCAGCAGGTCCGGTCAGGCCATGGATCGAAGCAGACTGCGGTGGCTTGCCACCGAGCCCGGCAGCGGCCGGACGTGGACAATCCCGTCGGAGATGTCGACGACCTGCACTACAGCCTTGGTCCGGGTTGAGCCGACGATGATCCAGGCGCCTTCGGTGATCTTCGAGGGATTCAGCGACTCGTCGAGAAAGCCCCATGGCAGTCCCGTGTCGTCCTCGCTGTTCAGGTCAACCGGCAGGTCGACGGAAGTGATGTTCATCTGGCCTCCTCGGTCGTTGCATTCCCATGGTACGGGTTGGCACGCACCTGGTAGGGGCAGCTGATGAGCGCCTCCAACAGCGTCTGGATGTCGCGTGCGGCCAGTGTGACGTGCGGCGTGCGGAAGGTTCCGAGGACGTTGATGCCGGCACGATCCAGGTCCCGTATGGCGAAGACGACGACGGTCTCGAAGTTGGCCATCTTGGTCTGGCACAGGGCATTGACCTCGGTGTCGTCACGTGTGTAGTACCCGATGACACCCACGCGGTCCCAATCTGGGTATCGCCTGCGGAAGCGGGCGGTGCCGGCGCCCAGGAGCTCACCGTCGAGAACGTCACCACGGACGACCATCACGGCGTCATCCGGCAACGGCGCCCGCCGCACCCTGGGCGTCGTGTCGTTTGGCATGCCCCCCTTCGCCAACCGGTATGACAACACCTTGTCCGGGTTCGGGCAGCACACCTACTGTGGGCCGAGTTACGCGTTCTACAAGTACTTCCCGGGCCAGATCAACGACACCGAGTTCGGCGTCAAGAAGCGCTGAGGCTCCCCGGGACAGAGACCGCGAAGACGGCCCCGCCCAACAGATAAGGACACGAAGAGCATGGCCACGAAGAGGGAGACGCCGTCGCCCGCGCTGCACGTTGCCGACAGCCACGATCTGATCCGCGTTCATGGCGCGCGCGTGAACAACCTCAAGGACATCAGCATCGAGATCCCGAAGCGGCGGCTGACGGTGTTCACCGGCGTCTCCGGCTCGGGCAAGAGCTCGCTGGTGTTCGACACGATCGCCGCGGAGTCGCAGCGGATGATCAACGAGACCTACAGCGCCTTCGTGCAGGGTTTCATGCCGACGCTGGCCCGGCCCGAAGTTGACGTCCTCGACGGACTGACGACCGCGATCATCGTCGACCAGGAACGGATTGGCGCCAACGCGCGCTCCACCGTGGGCACCGCTACCGATACCGGCGCGATGCTGCGCATCCTGTTCAGCCGGCTCGGAAAGCCGTATCTCGGCTCGCCCCAAGCGTTTTCGTTCAACGTGGCCTCGATCAGCGGCGCTGGTGCGATCACCACGGAGCGCGCCGGACGGACCGTGAAGGAGCAGCGCAGCTTCAGCGTCACCGGGGGGATGTGCCCACGCTGCGAGGGCCGCGGGTCGGTGACCGACTTCGACCTCACCCAGCTGTATGACGACAGCAAGACGCTCAACGAGGGTGCGCTGACGATTCCCGGCTACAGCATGGACGGCTGGTACGGCCGGATCTTCGGCGGCTGCGGCTTCTTCGACCCGGACAAGCCCATCAAGAAGTTCACCAAGCGAGAGCTCGACGACCTGCTCTACAAAGAGCCGACCAAGATCAAGGTCGAGGGCATCAACCTGACCTACGAGGGCCTCATCCCCCGGATCCAGAAGTCGATGCTCTCCAAGGACATTGACACGCTGCAGCCGCACATCCGGGCCTTCGTGGAGCGGGTGGTGACGTTCACCATCTGCCCCGACTGCGCAGGCACCCGGCTCAGCGAGGCGGCCCGGTCCTCGAAAATCAAGAAGATCAGCATCGCCGACGCCTCCGCCATGCAGATCAGCGACCTTGCCGGGTGGGTCCACGGCCTCGACGAGCCTGGGGGTACCGCCCACGCGTACGGTGGCGCCAGCCACGCGTGGGGGACGGTGGCACCGCTGCTCACATCGCTGAACCACTCGCTCGACTCGTTCGTGGAGATCGGACTGGGCTACCTCTCGCTCGACCGGCCGTCCGGCACGCTCTCGGGCGGCGAGGCACAGCGCGTCAAGATGATCCGCCACCTCGGCTCCTCGCTCACCGACGTCACCTACGTCTTCGACGAGCCAACCATCGGCCTCCACCCCCATGACATCCAGCGGATGAACGACCTGCTGCTGCGGCTACGGGACAAGGGCAACACCGTGCTGGTCGTGGAGCACAAGCCGGAGACGATCGTGATCGCCGAGCACGTCGTCGACCTCGGCCCCGGCGCCGGCACGGCCGGCGGCGAGATCGTCTTCGAGGGCACCGTCGACGGGTTGCGCGCCAGCGGCACGATCACCGGACGGCACCTGGACGACCGCGCCTCCCTGAAGCCGTCGGTGCGGGCGCCGTCGGGAGTGCTGCAGGTACGCGGCGCCAGCCTGCACAACCTGCAGAACATCGACGTCGACATCCCGCTCGGCGTTCTCGTCGTCATCACCGGGGTGGCCGGCTCGGGCAAGAGCTCGCTGATCCACGGCTCGGTGTCTGGGCGCGACGGGGTGGTCACTGTCGACCAAGGCGCCATCAAGGGCTCGCGACGCAGCAACCCGGCGACATACACCGGACTGCTCGACCCGATCCGCAAGGCGTTCGCGAAGGCCAACGGCGTGAAGCCGGCGCTGTTCAGCGCCAACTCCGAAGGCGCCTGCCCGACCTGCAACGGCGCCGGCGTCATCTACACGGACCTGGCGATGATGGCCGGCGTCGCCACCATCTGCGAGGAGTGCGAGGGGAAGCGGTTCGAGGCATCGGTGCTGGAGTATCGACTCGGCGGCAAGGACACAGGCAAGGACATCAGCGAGGTGCTCGCGATGTCGGTGACCGAGGCCGAGGAGTTCTTCGGCACCGGCGAGGCACGCACGCCGGCCGCACACGCCATCCTCGCCCGGCTCGCCGACGTCGGGCTCGGCTACCTCAGCCTCGGCCAGCCGCTCACGACGCTGTCCGGCGGCGAGCGGCAGCGGCTCAAGCTCGCCATCCACCTGGCCGAAAAGGGCGACATCTACGTCCTCGACGAGCCAACCAGCGGCCTGCACCTCGCCGACGTCGAGCAGCTGCTCGGCCTGGTCGACCGCATCGTCGACTCCGGCAAGTCGGTCATCGCCATCGCGCACCACCAGGCGGTCATGGCACACGCCGACTGGATCATCGACCTCGGCCCCGGCGCCGGCCACGATGGCGGCCGGATCATCTTCGAGGGCACACCCGCCGACCTCGTCGCCGCCCGCTCCACCCTCACCGGCGAGCACCTCGCGATGTACGTCGGCTCCTGACCGAGGCCCTCTGTCGCACCAAGTGGGAGAAGGCTATTCATAAGTTGGAGCAGGGTATTCGTTTGCCCTGCCCGAGGGACCTTGCAAGACTCCTGCGATGGTTGACGATCCGCTCGCCGCACATCTCTCCGCTCACTACGACCTCGGCTTTGAACGTGATCGCCTCTTCCGCGACGGCGAGCCACGTCTGGAGCTCACTCGGACCCTTGAGCTGCTCGACCGATTCCTGCCGTCCGCGCCGGCCCGGCTGATCGACGTGGGGGGCGGCCCCGGCGCCTACGCCGCGATCTGGGCACGACAGGGCTACGACGTCCATCTGTATGACGTCTTGGAGCTTCACGTCCAACAGGCGCAGCAGGCGTCCGATGCCCAACCCGAACATTCCTTCACCGCTCAGGTGGCTGATGCCCGTTCAATTCCCGAACCGGACGCCTCCGCCGACGCCGTCGTCCTGCTCGGCCCGCTGTACCACCTCACCGAGCCGGCGGAGCGCGCCGCCGCGCTGCTCGAGGCCTGGCGGATTCTGAAGCCGGGCGGCGTTGTCGCGGCCGTGGGTATCTCGCGCTCCTCCGCCCTCCTGGACGGGTTATGGCGGGGGTGGCTCGGCTACCCGGTCTTTCGCGCGATCGCCGAACGCGACCTTGTCGATGGCCAACACCGAAACCCCGACCCGATTCGCTATCCCCAGTGGTTCACCACCGCCTACTTCCACCGCCCCGAAGAGCTCGTCGCTGAAGTCAAGGATGCAGGCTTCGACGCGGTGTCGTTGCTCGGGATCGAAGGACCCGGCTGGCTGATGCAGGAGCACTGGTCGGACCCTGATCGGCGTGAGCAGATGCTGTTGGCGGCGCGAGCCGTCGAGTCGGAGCCGACGATGAGCGGCCTGAGCGCTCACCTGCTCGCGGTCGGCACCAAGCCAGGAGCTGTTCAACCCGGATGAAGATGCATGAGGACGAGGTCGACATCGACGGCGACCTCGTCGCACGGTTGGTGGCCGAACAGTTCCCCGAGCTGGCGGACCTGCCGATCACTGCCTTCAGGTCGACGGGGACGGTGAACGCCATCTACCGGATTGGGGACCACCTCTGCGCGCGACTGCCCCGGATGATGGAGTGGGCACCGGACCTGGACCGTGAATGGCACTGGCTCCCGCAGCTCGCTCCGCATCTGTCACTTCGAGTCCCCGAGCCTGTTGGGAAGGGCCACCCCACGAGCTCGTATCCGTTCGCTTGGGCGATCTATGGATGGATCGACGGCCAGCCGTATGCGGGTGAGCTCGTTGACGACGAGCGCCAGGCGGCCAGGGATCTGGCGCAGTTCGTGGTCGAGCTACGCACGATGGATCCCGCCGTCGGAGCACCGACCGTCGACGCAGTACGCGTCGAGGCACCACGGACCGGGCGTGAACCACTCCGCCAGCTCGATTCCGTCACGCGGGCGGCGATCGAGTCGGGGCGAGGTGTCATCGATGGCGATGCCGCCACCGCCGCCTGGGAGCGCGCACTCGACGCGCCGGCGTGGAAGGGAACGCCCGTGTGGATCCACACCGACCTGCTCAGGCCGAACCTGCTCGTTCACGACGGTCGGCTCGCCGCGGTCATCGACTTCGGCGGGGTCGGGGTCGGTGATCCAGCCGCTGACGTGATCGCCGCGTGGAGCGTGTTCCGCCATGCGGGACGCGATGTGTTTCGAGAGGCTCTCGCCGTCGACGACGACACGTGGAACCGGGCACGCGGCTTCGCGCTCCATCAGGCGGCCATGATCATCCCGTATTACGCGGAGACGAACCCAGGGTTTGTCGCCATGGCGATCCGCACCGTCGAGGAAGTCCTGGCCGACGTCAACGCGTGACTCTGTCTGTGCTCCGACCCAGGCGGCCCGTTCCGCAGGGGATCGGACTCGCACTACGCCGAGGCCTGGTCGACATAGCCGGCTCCCCGACGTTCGCGTTCGCGTTCGCGAAGCCGGGTCAGGCCTGGTCGGCGGCGACTCGGGCAACGTGGAGCGCCAAGTAGGAGACCTCGTCGTCGGTGAGGGGCGAACCGAGGCGTAGCTCGAGGAGGGAGGCCAGGCGCAGCGCACATTCAACCTCGCGCGGGTAGGTCGCCCGGATGACGACACCGATGGGGCAACACTTCTGGTCGAGCTGCTTGTGCTGGTGGACTCGGACGAACAGATACCGCAGGTGCGTGACGAACCGTCCGATGCTGACGCTGCCCGAGTCGAGGTCCAGGCCGAAGGTCTGTTCGATGACAGCGACCATCTGCTGGATCGCGTCGGTCATCCTGTACGTGTACGAGAGGTCTCCGGTGGCGAAGCCGGCATTCACCAGGTGGAGCGCAAGCCCGACCGCCTCGGCGCGGGGAAGCTGGGTCTCGCTTCGAGCGTTGATAGCGATCAGAAGGGCCGCAGCGCTGGTGTACTCCTCCGCGTAGAGGTTCTGCACCTCGGCGAGGAGCGGGTACTCCATCTCCATACCCACGGCGATTCGCCGCAGGGCGAAGCTGACGTGATCGGCCAGGGCGATGACCAGCGCCGGATTTTGGGTGAGACTGTCCAACCCGACGTCCGCCAGAGCCGAGCCCACCAACGCAATGTGCTCCGGGGGGATGCCCCCGAGGAGCTGGGCCAGGTGGTCGGGGTCGCCCCCGTCTGTGGGCACGAAGATCCGAACGATCTGGGCCGGGTCGACGGACTGACCCGGCCGGGCCTGGAAACCCAGGCCACGGCCGGTCAGAATCATTTCGCGTCCAGCATCGTCCTTGGCGAGGACGACGTTGTTGTTGAAGACGCGCACCAGCTCCATGCCAGGTACGGCCGTGTCGCTCGGTGACGCGATCACGGCCGCTCCTGTCAGGGGGTTACATCAATAATCAGGTCGCCAGGGATGACGTCACTGCCCGTCTTGGGGGTGACCGACACCAGGGTCTTGCTGTTGATGACGACTACGACGGTGGTTAAATCGTAACCCGCGTCGCGGGCGCCCTCGAGGTCCACCGTGACCAGCAGGTCGCCGATCTCGACCCGCTGGTTCTTCTCCACGGCCACATCGAAGCACTTGCCCTGGAGCTGGACGGTGTCGATACCGACGTGCACCAACACCTCTACTCCATCATCGGTCTTGATCCCGAAAGCGTGCCCGCTCTCCGGAACAGTGACCAGCACACCGGCAACGGGCGAGGTCACCCGACCGTCGGTGGGCCGGATGCCAACACCCTCGCCGAGTGCTCGCGACGCGAATACCTTGTCGTCCACCTCGTCCAGGGGCACGACGAGTCCCGCGATCGGCGCAACGATCACCGTGGTAGGCGTGCTCACCGGCGTCGGAACGGCCGGCGGAACGTCTGTTGGCGCAGCAGCCCGGGCGGCTTCGAGGGCCAGGTCTGACTCGGCCTGCTCACGGTTCGCGAGGGACTCGGCCTTCTGCTCCGGCGTGCGGTAGTCGGAGATGATGACCAGCGCCATGGCCGTCACGAACGCTGCCGCAATGGAGATCACGTACAACGGCATCGGGGAGAAGACGGGGATGGTCAGCAGGGACGTGAAGGCGAACGCTGAAGTCTTGACCCCACCGAAGATGCCCGTGATCAGACCGCCGACCAGGCAGCCCACCAGCATGCGCGGGTAGATGCGCTTGAAACGCAGGTGGATGCCGTACAGAGACGGCTCGGAGATACCACCCAAGAGGCCGGCGGCCAGCGCGCCCGTGGCCGTCGCGCGCATCTCGACTTCCTTGTCCCGCCATGAGATGTAGAGGACGCCGGCGGTCGCGCCGAAGGCAGCGAAGTTCCATGAACCCATTGGGCCTTGGATGAAGTCGTAGCCGAGGGTCTGGATGTTCACGAGCATGAGCGCATTCAGGGGCCAGTGCAGGCCCAGCGGAACCAGGAACGGGTAGAGCAACGGGATGATGATCGCGAACAGGATCGGGGCGTTGCCGTTCATCCAGGCCATTCCGCCACCCAGTCCGTTGCCCATCCAGACGCCCATCGGGCCGATCAGGAAGGCGGTCACGGGGATCATGACGACCATGGAGATGAACGGCACGAACACCATCTGGATGTTCTCGGGGAATATTCTCTTCAGGCCCTTGTAGACCAGAGCCAGCACCGCGACCATGATCAGCGGTACGAACACCTGGCCGCTGTAGTCGTTGAGCTGCATCGGGAGGCCGAAGATGTTGGCCACGCAGGACTCCGTGCCAAGGGTCGGGTTCTTCGTGCAGACCGTGCTGGCGAACTTCGCGGTGTCCTTGAGGCTCATGAACTCCGGGGTCATCAGGGCGCCCATGACGGTCGCCCCGACCCAGGGGTCGATCTTCAGCTTCTTGGCGGCGTTGTAGGCCACGATGATCGGCAGGAAGTAGAAGACCCCGTGCCACATGGCGTCGACGAAGACCCAGGACACCGGCTTGTCCGCGGCCCGGAAGTCGACGATGTGGAGCGCGTCGAGCATCGCGGTGAAGGCGATGATCAGCGAGGCGCCCAGCAGCACGCCCAGCATCGGCCGGAATGAGTCCGACAGGTACTCGAAGAAGCCGTCGACGTAGCGCGACTTGCCGCGGGCCTTCGATCGGGCCGCCGACTTGACGTCGGCGTCACTGGTGCTGTTCTTGCCGATGTTGGCCATCTCGGGCAGGTTCATGATCTGGTTGAACGTGGTCTGAACCGCGCCGCCGATCACGACCTGGAATCGGTCGCCCGACTGCGGAACCGCGCCCATGACTACGGGGATCGCCTCCAGGGCCTTCTGATCGACCAGACTCGCATCGCTCAGCTCGAAACGAAGCCGCGTTGCACAGTGCGTCAAGCTCAGGATGTTGCCGGGACCGCCGAGCTTGGCAACAATCTCTTGAGCATCACTACGTTGAGTAGTGGTCTCCATTGTCATTCCTTTCCTGCCTCGCACCCACCTGGCCCAGAAAACAAAAAAGACCTGAGATGCACCTAGGTGCGCCTCAGGTCTTGCCCCAGTAATGGGTAACAACCCTATTGAGCGTTTGCTCGGGACGAAGGATAGCACCATCGGGAGGCTCGCCCGTTAATCCTGCGGACTGCACAGTCGGACGGGCGGTGCGCTCAACCGAGCGCGAGCACCTCGCGCACCTGCGGGTCGACGAGAGCCAGCGCAGCTGCGCGCGCCTCGGCGGCGGTCGGAGCCTGCCGGGCGGCCTCGCCGATCGCGCGGCAGGTCTCCAGGCTGTGCTTGCTCAGCGCGAACCGGACCGCAGGGACCGCCGAGGGCGACATCGACAGGCTGGTGATGCTGAGTCCGGTGAGCAGCAGCGCCATGATCGGGTCGGCCGCGGACTCGCCGCAGACCCCGACCGGCTTGCCCGTCTCGACGCCCGCAGCGGCGGTCGCCGCGACGAGGTCGAGTACAGCAGGCTGCCAGGCGTCCAGCAGGTCGACCAGCGAGCCGAGAAGACGGTCGGTCGCCATCGTGTACTGGGCGAGGTCGTTTGTGCCGAGCGAGACGAAGTCGACCTCCGCGAGGATGTCCCTGGCGCGCAGCGCGGCGGCCGGCACCTCGACCATCACGCCGACCGTCTGGATCCCAGCCTCGCGCGCCATGGCGGCGAACTGACGGGCCTCCTCGACAGTAGCGATCATCGGGGCCATCACCCACGGCGTGCCGCCCGTCTCCTTCGCTGCCCGGGCGACGGCCTCGAGCTGCGTGCGGAGCAGCTCCTCGGCGTGCCGGACGAGCCGGAAACCACGGACGCCGAGCGCAGGGTTCTCCTCGCCCGCCTGGGTGACGAACGCCAGCGGCTTATCGGCACCCGCGTCGAGGGTGCGTAGCACGACCTTGCGGCCACCGAGTGCGGAGAAGGCGCGGGCGTACACCCGCGCCTGGTCGTCCTCGGTCGGTGCGGTGGCCGCACCGAGGAACAGGACCTCCGTGCGGAACAGCCCGACGCCTTCGACGGCGGCGTCGGTGAGCCGCTCGGCGTCCTCGGCGGTCCCGATGTTGGCGAGCAGCGCGACGCGATGACCATCGGCCGTCGCGCCGTCCTCGGTGGCCTCGGTGGCCTCGGCGAGGGTGGCGAGCCCGGCCCGCCGGGTCTCCACCGCTGCCTTGGTGGCGTCGTCGGGGTCGAGCGTCACGGTTCCGTTCGCGGCATCGACGGCGATGATGTCACCGTCGACGAGCGAGGACGCACCGGTGGCCCGGACGACGCACGGCAACCCGAGCTGGCCGGCGATGATGGCCGTGTGCCCGGTGGGGCCACCCTGCTCGATCACGATGCCGAGGACCTTCTCCAGGTCGAGGGCGGCCGTGTCGGCGGGCGAGAGGTCGGGGGCGACGATGATGGCCGGCCGGTCCAGCGGAGGCACACCTGGCTCGGGGAGCCCCTGGTAGCGCGCGACGACCCGGTCCCGCATGCTGTTGAGGTCAGTGACCCGCTCGGCGAGGTAGCCGCCGGCCGCGGTGAACATCACGGCGAACGAGTCGATTACCGCGACGAGCGCGTGCAGCGGAGGCTCGCCTTTGTCGATGCGTTGACCGGTCTGGGCGCGCAGCGCCGGGTCGTCGGCCATCAACGCGGTGGCTGTCAGGACGTCGGCTATGGTGGCCGACGCTCCCTCGGCTTGGGCCCGCAGCCCCGCGGCGACGTCGGAGAAGGCCGCGAGGACCTTCTCCTTCGCTGCAGCCGGGTCCGCGGGGACGGGCTCGTCGGCGGGGACCACGGGGGCGGGGCGCACGGTCGCCACCGGCCCCCAGACTGCCCCTCGTCCCACGCCCACGCCCTGCAGGACAGCGTTCTGCGTGCTCATGTCGCTCGTCACTCCGCGTCGAGATCGGTCTCGAGCAGGGTGACGAGCTGGTCGAGCACATCGTCGTCCTCAGACTCCAGGACGACCTCCTCGCCGTGCCCGATCCCCAGGGCCATCACCATGAGGATGCTGGAGCCGTCCATGGACGGCTCCCCCTGCTTGCCGATGGTGACCTGTGCCCCAGAGGCCGCTACGGCCTGGGCGAAGAGGGAGGCCGGCCGCGCGTGGAGACCCACGCGGGAGGCGATGACGACGGTGCGCTGCGACATGTCGAGCCCTTCTGGTTTGTGCGTGTGCGAGGGTCAGCGAGCGCCGGTGAGAGCGGCGACGCTCTCCATGGACTCGAGGGCCGACTCGTCCGGGCTTCGCCCGATGCGCTTCGCCACGACCACCGCGACCATCGAAATAACCATACCGGGCGGGCGTCTCGTCGGGGACGGCCGCCTGTGTCTTGGTGGGCGAAATGCTGCCTGCCCCACGGTGGGCGATAGCGGCGGAGTGACGCACTCAGCGCGGCTACTGAGCGCGTTCAGTCAGTAGAACCTCGGAGCGTCACACGAAGGATCAGTCAAAGATCAGCCGAGTCAAGCAGACGAATGGCGCATCCGCACCTGCGCATCGGCTTCGAAGCCGGTCGCCGTCGTCTGAATACCCCATAGGGATGTAGTTCAGTGCCTATGTTGCCGGCGAACGAGACGGAGCGAGCGGGTATGAGCACCATCACCCCAGGTGCGCTGGTATGCCGTGTTATCAAGACGAGGACGGCGTCTTGCGACCTCCATGTTGGCGGGCCGGCGCGATTCCGGTCGTGAGCAGCCGGACGGCAGAAGCGAGCAGATCTCGGTTAACACCGTTGCCGTCACTGGATGGGACCAGCGCGAGCCCGAACAAGGTCGCCAGAACGACCACAGCTACCTGCGCGGGATCCACGTCGGTACGGACTCGGCCCAGTGACTGTTCGGCGGCAAGGTAGGCGGCGACGTACATGGGCGGCCCCACCAGACGTCCGTCCGGGAGGGCAGCAGCCACTTCGCGCTGCTGTCGCGCGAGGTCAGAGTCGGTCAGCAATGCCAGCTCCAGAGGCAGCATGTCTTCGCGCAGACCCGACAGCTCGACCAGAGCGTTGGTCAGATTCACCTCGACGGTGTCGTGGCCGGCGCGCGCGGGCAGGCACGACACTCGTTCGGTGATGGTCACGTTCCGGTCAAGGACAGCGGCGAAGAACAACGCGGACTTGTCGGCGAAATGCCGGTAGATCGTCCCCTCCGCGACGCCAGCAGCCTGAGCGATGGCACGGGTGGTCGCGTGGGTGTACCCGACCGCGTGCACCACCTGTCTGGTTGCTTCGATGAGTGCGGCGCGGGTTGCTGCCCCTCGGTCCGTCATCGCTGTTCCCCGTCCCCGTCCCTGCGGACGATGTGCTGATGTCGTGCCGGCCTAGTCAGTGATGTCTCGCCTGGTAACCACCGTCAGGGCGAGCCCCAAGCCGATGGTCACATACACCAGGGCCAGAGCGCCGGCTGCGGCGTACGACAGGGATGCGGTGCCACCGCGGGCCAACGCGTTCAGCGTCGATCCCGGCAGCCAGTCCGATGAACCGCTCATGGCCATCTTCACGACGGATTCCACTACCAGCACGTACCCCGCGCCGACGGAAATGGCCACCGCCGAGGACCGGGCCAGGACCGCGAGGACCAAACCGATGACCCCCCACACCAGCAGCGCCGCGAAGGTGTTGAGCCAGGTGCTGGCCACCGCGCCGACTGGGCTCGTCGTCCACGCCGAGGTCGAGATGCCAGCGCCGCGGGCGGCTGGCCATGCCGCGATCAGGTTCACCACGGTCGCCACCGTCGTGGCGACACCGGTCACGACCGTCAACGCGGCAACCTTGCCGACCACCAGCCGCCACCG
>JABBOX010000220.1 GCA_012927555.1 Phycicoccus sp. | reverse complement strand
GTCAACACCCCCACCGCCACCCGCCCAGGCAAACGGTCCTCATCGAGCCCTGCGACCTGCTGCCCCACTCGCGCCATGCCCCAACCGTAACACCCGCGAGACTTAAGTTAACGCCATTGGGCCTGGGCCGGACCACTGCCCGACGGCTCCGGACTCGATGTCGGGGTCGACGTCGGAGTCTCCGCGCGGGCGACGCAAGAGACGTCACTCGATGGTGTTCCGGTGCACATCGTCGCCAGCGGGAAAGCCGTTGCGGCCTCCCGAGACTATGACATGACGCCGTTCATCGCCGGAGCGGACATGCTTCGCGACGCCGGCAACGGCTATGTCACTGAGTGCACAACAGCCTTCGCCTTCAACCACTTCGATCTGACGACTCACCTCAACGTGGAGCAGCTGTTCACCGCCGACCACTGCACTCCCAGCGGAGCCGTCTGGCGAACTGGGAGCTACCTGAGCAATCCCACGATCGGCACGGCCGTCGGGGCTACAACCGCAGGGTCAGACATCGCGGTGATCAGCGGCCAGGACTATAACCCGTACATGTACTACGGCGCGAACACGTCCAACTCGGCAGTTGCGATCTTCGGCTACGTCACGCCGATCGTCGGCGGTCTGGTGTGCTACTCGGGTGCACCGAGCGGAACGGTCTGCGACAACAAGGTCACCAACACCGGTCTCACCGTCACGTATGGCGGCGGCCTGACCTACCAGGACCTGACGCGCACCGAGCAGACGACAGGCGTGAGCGCGGTGGGGAACGGCGACTCAGGAGGACCTGCGTTCGTCATCGACCCGCAGGGGTACGTCTACGCCGCTGGGATCATCAGCGGAATGCAGAATGCGGGCTCAAGCTGCCAGGGCGATCCTGCCGTAAGTGGGGGTCGGCAGTGCAGCGCAATTGCGTTCTTCGCTCCGGTGTCGGACTACTTCTTCTACAACGAGCTCGACTCTATCCAGGTCTATCCCGGCTAGTTCGTCGACTGTTCGGTACGTCCCTCGCAAGAGGGAGCGGCAGAAAGGCTCTCCGCCCCCTTGCAGAAGGCGCTGAGAGCATCCTCTGGAGATTGGCCGCCAAGTGCCTTCGGGTACTTGGCGGCCATGTCCAGCCACTCCTTGGGCGTCTTGCACGCTTGGAGCGACTCGGCCTGCGCGTCGAGAAGGTTGATGCTGGGGTCACCGTTCTGTGCAGAGGTGAGCCGTTGGAAGCTCGCCTCGCAAACGGTGACGGTCAAGATGGGATGAACGGGGCCGTCACACGCTGTGCAGGCGCTCGCCAGGAGAGCAAGCGAGACGATCGATAGTGCGGGGACGCCCCGAATGTTCCTCACACCACGCGACACTACGCGGACCCGGGTTCTGAGGGTGCCAATTGCGTGCTCTGGCGGGAGGACGCGGCCTCGACCATCCACCGGATGGAGGCGCGGTCGGCCGGACTGAGTGAGCGCAAGTGAACGCAGGCCAGCTTCGTCGGGCGAACTGGCCGGCGCAGTCAGCTTGTGCACAGCTCGCGCCGGCGACGATGGAAAGCCGGGACGGGAAACAACAACGCCCCTCACAGCCGCCGGCCGCGCAGCGGGTGGCGGCTGTCACGCCGTGGGCCTCCGTGCCCGCGGCGCAGCGGTGTACCCCGCTCCCACACGACCTCGAGGTACCTCGAACAGCTAGGAGCCCCGCGGGCGACTCGCTGCGGGCAGAACGCCGGGCGGGAGGCGCGCTCGTCGCGTGGATCGTTGCCTTGAGGCTGGGAGGATTCGCGTCGTTGTAGGGCCGTGATCTGCGGTGGCGTGTAATCGGAGGTTCACCTGCGACCTGGCGAAGTGTGACGAGCTGCGATCAATTGGCGGGCGCGTATCGGCGGTGAGTCGTATCGTGCTCCTGACACCGCTCGAGCCGGCCCGCCGCTGGCATTGAGCGGTGTCACCACGTTCGGGGTCTACTCCTGAGGCCAGTCGAACAGGGGCCCCAGCAGGTGCCCGAGCCGGCCGCGGTCGTAGCGGACGACACCCGCGCACCACAGGAACCGACACCTGTGCCAGAGACCGCCGCGCCGACGCGGCGCGTTGGACGCCCCCGTGGTCGACGACGAATGGAACCGTTCTCCTCGAAGATCGAGATCGGACTACGCGACCAGGTCGACGCCTACGTCAGCGAGCACGGTTGGGTGAGTGTGCGGTTGGGTGGCCGCCTTCGGGTCAGTGATCAGTGGGGAGGAGGTTGAGGGCGCGTTCGCGGTCGGCTGTGGTGGGCAGGGCGTATCGGCGGGTTTGGTCCAGGCGGGTGTGTCCGAGCATGTCGGCGACCACGACCAGGTCGGTGCCGCCGCGAATGAGGGTGGTGGCGAAGGTGTGGCGCAGGACGTGGGCGCTGGCGTCGTCGTCGAGGCCGGCGGAGGCCAGGATCGTGTTGAAGATGGCGCTGGCGCCGCGGGTGCCCAGGCGGTGGCCGGCCCGGTTGAGGAAGAGTGCCGACTGGGTGCCGACTCCGGGCCAGTCGGCCCGGTCGGTGAGCCAGTTCGCGTAGGCGGTGCGGAGCTCGGGGTGCAGGTCGAGCACCCGAGGCTTGCCGCCCTTGCCGTAAAGACGGGCGGTGCCCTTGCGGGCCGACAGGCGCACGTCGGCCACGTCCAGGGCGACAATCTCGCCGATCCGGGCGCCGGCGTAGAAGGGGGTCAGGGCCAGTGCGCGGTCCCGGGTGGACTCGGTGGCGTTGGCGGCGCGGAGCCAGCGTAGGACGGCCTTGCCGGTCAGTGCCCGCGGCGCCTGGGTCGCCGGCTGCAGGCGATCGGCCTTGGCTGGGCCCAGGCCGGTGCGGGTGTAGAAGTCGTCGACCGCGGCCAGTGCGTTGTTGGTGGTGGCGTTGGCTCGTTTGAGGACCGCGGTCAGGTAGGTCCGGTAGTCCCGGACCGCCCAGTCCCGGGCGTCCACCTCGGTCAGCGGGTCGCCGTCGACGTCGGCGACCTCCAGCCAGGCGAGGTAGCCGCGGACCTTTGAGGCGTAGGTCCGCAGGGTCTGGGCCGACAGCGGTGCCCGGGCCAGCGCGGTCACGTAGTTGGCGTAGACCGCCTCGAGCGACTGGGACAGCGGGACGGGTGCCCGACCACGGCGGGGCCGCCCGCCTGACGGGTCCGTGTTCTCGGAAGCACTTCCGACCGGTTGCCCGTCCTGGATTGGCGCGTTCTCGGAAGTCACACATGGAGTCTACTTCCGAGAAGCAGTCTTCTCGGAAGTTTCTGTAGGAGGAATCGGGCACACCTTTGGAGCCGTCGCAGCGCGCCGCTGGACTACCGGTGTTCGGCGTGGTAAACGCCTGATAAGAGTGTGGTGGGCGCGCCCGCGGGGCGCAGCGGCCGTAGCCGTCCGTGTCGAGCTTGGCCAGCTCGCCGGCGACGTCGATGGAGCGGGTGCCGTAGAAGTTGACGTTGGCGTGGTGGCTGGGCCACAGGTGCGCGAGGGTCTCGTCGTTGATGTCTCGCCCGCTGCGGCGCAGCGCGGTGACCGCCAGGCCGTAGTACTCGGTGGTCCAGGTGACGATCGCGTTGGTGGCGAGGGTCAGGCACCACATCTGCTCGCTCTGTTGCTCGTGATGGCGCCGGCGTACCGCGCCTTCGCCGGCGTAGGCCAGGTCCCGGCGCAGTGACTGGAGGTTCTCGCCCTTGTTGAGCTGGCGGGCGATTCGGCGGCGGTAGGTCTCGTCGGCGAGGTAGCGGGCGGCGTAGACCGTGCGGCGCAGCGCCCCGTACTCCTTGATCGCGGTAGTCAGCGCGTTCTGTTGGCGTTTTGACGAGCAAAGCTTGCCGACGACAAGAGCTGCGGTGGCGTGGCCGTACTTCACTGATGCTGCGACCCGGAGCAGGTCATCCCAGGTGGCGGTGATCAGTTCGGTGTTGAGTCGTCGGGTCAGCAGCGGCCCGGCGTGTGGGTATCGGGCGACCAACTCGGCCTGCGGCCCTGTGCGGTACAGGGTGATCTTCCCGAGGTCCCGGATCCGGGGGGACAGTTGCTTGCCGACGAGGTCGAACAGGGCGAAGTTCGCCAGGCTCGCGCCGTGGGTGTCGGTGGCGTGCTCCACGATCGGCAGATCGGTGTCGTTGCCGAGGATCCCGTCGAGCACGTAGTGGCCCTCAGGCGCGGTCGCCACGATGACTTTGGTGTCGATCGTGGAGTGCTGGTCCGAGACATGGGTGTAGACGGAGACACCCTGCCCGCGGGCGAAGTACCGCGACATCGACCGTGCGGTGATCGATTTGCCCTTGGTGGGGAACCGCTGCCCGTCCGAGGACGACAAGGTGCCCGGTCCAGACGCCTGGGTCAGCGGCAGCCGGTGGTGGTAGTTCACCATCGCGGCGTTGGCCGCCTCCAGGGTCTCGGCGCGGAAGTACCACTCGGCGGTCCAAGCCAGGACGTCATACGGGACGCCGCAGGACTCGGCCATTGCGGTCAAGCCCATGTTCGTAGCCTCCGCGACGATCACGTAGACAAGGTTGCGTTTCAACTCCGCAGGCCGGTTGACCTTCCCCCCAGCGTGGATGAGGTGATCAAGGAAACCAGTACGGGCGTCGACCTCGACCAGCACCGAGGCGAACGGCACCCGCGGTAGCATCGCGGCCATCTCCTCACGCAGCGCATCGGCCTCAGCCGGAACTTCTTCGGCGGACAGCCGCGGAATGATCAGCTCACCCTGCTCGGTCAGGCGCACATCCCCGGTGCCACCACCGCGCGCCAGCAGTGTCTCGAGGTCGGCCAGGGCAGTGTGGAGTTCCTCATCGGCCGCAGCGAGGGCGTCGGCCGCCGAGGCGGGCTTACCGACCAACGTGCAGAACTCCGCACGCTGGGGTTCCCACGCCTGGGGCGTGAGCAGGAACGACGCCGGGTCGGCGTAGCGGCGTGAGCCCGGCACGAACACATCACCAGAGCGCAGTCCGTCCCGCAGCGCCAGCAGCACGCACAGCTCCCAGTAGTGCCGATGGCCAGTGACATCGCCAGCCTCGGTGGCCGCAGCCAGGTAGCCGGCCCACTTGATCGGCACGAACCCTGTCGGGACCCCGGGCGGGACCCTACGCGTGCCGGTGGCGTACAACTCGGCCAGGATCGACGTCGCCCGGAGCAGTTCGCCTGTGCCGACCCCACCGGCGAACCGCACCGCTCCCAGCACGCTCGGGGCGAACTGGCGAATGTAGGTCATCGAGGCATCCAACATGGCCAGGTGCCCATGATCCCGCGGCAGCCTTTCCCCGCGCGTCGCCCGCGCAGCGCGCATCCGCTCCAACCCGACCTGCCCGCGCAGCAGCGATCCCACCGCCGGGTCATCCACACCAGGGTCCAAAACGATAGTCAGGATCTCGTCGAGGAGCGCCTGCCTGTCCTCCCCGCCCTTTCCCCGCTCGGCCAGGGCCTCGTTCATCTTCACCTTCGCGACGCTCTCGCGTCCGGACAACGCCTGGTCGAACAGCAGCAACGACTCGTCGAGCACGTCGATCGCCGACTGCGCTACCAGCGTCAGCAGGATCGGGTACCGGCGCTGCGCCTCGCGACGTGACAAGGCCTGCGCCGTCAGGCGTCGACCCACCCCAGCCAGGAATCGGCGCCGTTGCGCCGGCAACGCCGACAAGTCCAGGGTGTGCGCATCCAAGGTGCGCAGGTACGTCAACTTCTCCAGTTCGGACTTCACCGCCGCAGACGTCGCCTGCGTCGGTCCGATCCCCAACCACGCCAACCGGGTCCGCCCCAGCACAGGGTCCACCACCAGCAGCCCGTCGAGCTCAGCTCGGCGCTTCGGGTCGTCAAGGAGGTGCTCTACCCGCGCCCACGTCTGGGCCCGTGCCCGGTCCCGCGCGGTAGCCACCCGCTCCAGCACGTTGACCACACCCGGTCGGATCACCCGTACCGAGGCCAGATACTCACGCGCCAACCGGAACAGCAGCTTCGGCGAGTCGTGTTCCATCGCCCGGGAGAACAAGAACTCCTGGAGCTGCTTCCACTCCAACTCGTCGATCGCCCTCCACTGCGCGTACCGAGCAATCTCTCGCAGGTGGTCGGTACGGGTCTGACCCCGTACCGCGTAGCCATCCAGCTCACCGACCGCGATCCCGAGCCGATCAGAGAGCCGGGCCACCGCGGCCACAGGCGCGGCCGACACCTCATCAGGGACAAACCCCAGCCACGGCAGCGTGCACAGCTGCACCGCCGCGCCCAGCACGTTGCCCTGACCGCGGAACTTGCGCACGAACACCTCGTCAGCCGGCGCGAGAGTGAAGTACCGGATCAACTCCGCACGGTTGATCTCCCCGAACCCACGGAGCCGCTCGAGCTCGTCCTCGGAGAACAGGTCGCGAGTCGCCACCAGGGGTCCACCTCAACATCGGGGATCGACGGAACCCGGAACGCTACGCGACCACCCACCCCCACGCGAACCCAGGATCACCCAGGGTCCACGACCGACCAATCGTTGCTTTTACGCTGGAAGCTACGGGGAGGCCTCCGAGATTCTCCTCGAGGTCGAACAAGCGTACGAATGTGCTCGACCTGGCGGGCACCCTGTTGCCAGCATGTAGTCACCGAGCGCCGCAGCGATCGGGCCGCACCGTCATGAGCCTGCAGCAGGCCCAGACTCCCGACCGACACGCACGGGCCCGCTCAGCCCTCACTCGCGTCGGGCCCGGCCGTCAGCGAGCAGAACTGGGTGCTTTCAATGAGCGCCGTCAGCGGTACCGGGCGGTCGACGGTGCGGGGAAGTGGATCCGGAAGGTCGCGCCAGTTCCCGGGCCTTTGCTCGAGGCGGTCAGCGTTCCACCATGGGCTTGGACGATGGCGCGCGCGATGGTCAGGCCGATCCCGCTCCCGGCCGTGGTGCGGGTTCGGGACGTGTCGGCCCGGTAGAACCTCTCGAAGAGCCGTTCGGTGTTCGCAGGGTCGAAGCCTTCGCCCGTGTCGATGACCTTCAGCGTCGCGCCGGTGGGTTCCAAGGCGACGACCACGCGCACCGTGCCACCGGTGGGTGTGTGGCGCAGCGCGTTGTCGAGCAGGTTCGCGAGGGTTTCGGCGAGCCGTTGGCGGTCGACCAGCACGATCGGCGCACTTCCGCCGACCTCGATGTCCAGCCGACGACCAGCGGCGGTGTACCGGGCGCGGGCGGCGGCGACTGCTTCGGTTGCGAGCGCCGCGAGGTCTACTTGTTGGGGGTGCAGGTCGAGCTGGCGTTCTTCGGCCCGTGAGACCGCGCCCATGTCGGCGACGAGGTGCTGGAGTCGTAGCGTCTGTTCGGTCAACGTGGCCAACGTGGCGTCGTCGGCAGGCAGGACGCCATCCACGACGGCCTCGACTGTGGCATCGAGCGAAGCCAACGGCGTGCGGAGCTCGTGGGCGAGGTCACCGATCAGGCGACGGCGCGTGGTCTCGGTCTCGGCAAGACGGGCGGCCATCGCGTTGAAGGAGTCTGCGAGCTGCGTGAACTCAGGGCCGATCGCCGGCGCCTCGACACGGGACTCCAGGTTGCCTCGGGCAATCCGGTCGGCAGCGACCGCGATGGTGGCCACTGATCCCGCCAGGCGGCGGGCCACGATCCATGTGACCACGAACGCGGTCAGAAGGGCGACCGGCACGGCGATCGCCAGCGAGTCGAAGATCGCATTGGCGAACGCCTCGTTGACGTGAGTCTGCACGGCTGGTTCGATCCCGGACCCCATGGCCATCCGCAGGTGCGACTGGAAGATCTCAGGGGCGATGACCAGTGCGACGCCAAGCAACGTCGCGCCGCCGGACAGCACCACGAGGCCGAGCGATGCCCCCAGCCGCCATGCGAACCCGAGGGGTGCGCGGCTACGACGTGGGGTCCTCATCCGGGTCCGATGCGGTAGCCGACGCCGCGCACGGTGCGGACGTACCGAGGTGCGGCGACGTCGTCGCCGAGCTTGTGACGCACGTGTCCCAGGTGGATGTCCACCACTCGCTCCTCACCGAACCAGCTCGGCCCCCACACCCGCTCGATCAGTCGGGCACGACTGAACGCTGTGCCCGGTCGTGAGGAAAGCACCTCCAAGAGGTCGAACTCGATGGGCGTCAGGGCAACCAGCTGGTCGCCGAGCCACACCTCGCGGGCCTCGGGGTCTATCGCCAGCTCTCCGAATCGGCGCAGCGGTGCAGCGTCTGCTGGCGCTGCCATGCCTGCGACGGCGCCCGCAGTCCGGGGTCGGCGCATCATCGAGCGGATCCTGGCAACGAGCACCCGGGAGGAGAAAGGTTTGGACATGTAGTCGTCGGCCCCGACTGACAGCCCGACCAGGGTGTCGATCTCCTCGCTGCGCGCGGTGAGCATGATGACGTACGCATCACTGAACGTGCGCAGCTGCCGGCAGACCTCGATCCCGTCGATCCCCGGCATCATCCAGTCGAGCACGACGACGTCAGGCCTGATCTCTCGCGCCAGGCGCAGCGCTTCGTTCCCGTCGGCGGCGGTGGTGACGTCGAAGCCCTCGCGCTCGAGATACGCCGACACGACCCGGACCAGCACTGGCTCGTCATCGACCACCAGCGCCCTGACCCGTGGCACAGGCACGGGGCCCGCGTCGGACGTGGACCCCTCACCTGTCGCCATGCTCGCAACCTCTCCGGCATCGTCGAATCTGTGACCGCGAGCCTCGCGCTCCGCGGAGCTCTCGCATCGCCCTCCACCTCCCATCTTCCCGCCTACGGGCGAGAAGGCTAGGAGACCGTCAGCTCGGTAGACATCCCTGCGCCATAGTGACCGGGAAGGTTGCAGACCAGCTCATATCGCCCGGGCGCCAGAGTCAGCGTGACCCAACCCGAGGAACCCGGCCGAATACCGTCGCCAGCACCTGCACGCCCACTCCCGGATGCCTCGCCGAGGCTGCCCTCCTCGCTGATCTTGGAGTCGGCGCCGATCGGGCGTAGGCCCGCCCTCTGGTTGTCCCCCAGCGGGAGGATCACCAACTCATGATCGATGCTGCCGAAGTTGGTCGCCACGAAGGACACGCTCCCCGCGGGCATCGTGGCACGGTCAACGCCCAACCGCATGACACCGCCACCCATCGGGTTGCGGCCACCCATCATGGCGCCACCCATGCTGGTCAGGGACACGTTCACGACAGTTCCGGGCAGATCCGGTACCCCTTGCGACGAACCGGACAGGAACCCGGAACCGGCGGCCCCGAGCCTCGTCCTGGCGGCGGCCGCCGCGCCTTGACCGAAAGCACCCGCCCACGCCGAGGCCGCCAGCATCGAGCCGAGCAAGACCGCGACGGCGACCGCCAGCGCCGCGATCAGCCAGCCCCGCCTGACCGTCGTCGCCATCACCTGCTGCCACGAGCGGCGATCAGCGCCGCGCGCTGCGCCTGGTACGTCTCCAGGTCGAGCTCACCGGAGGCGAACCTGCGGTCGAGAACATCGAGCGGGGACTCCTGGCCCGACACCTGGTGCGGCGGGGCCGTCGTCGCACCTGAGTGCGAGCTCGACGGGAGCAGACGCACCACCAGCCAGATGATCGCCGCGATCAGGATGACCCAGAACAGCCCCATGAAGATCCACGCGCCGCCACCCATGCCGCCTCCATACCAACCCATCATGTCCATCTCCTTCACTCGTGTGCGTGACTTCGGTATGCCACCAGCATCTCGCTCCAATACGACGAAGCCCGCGAGGAACGACGAATTTCCCGCAAAGATAGCGGGGCGCCCTGGCGCACTCCGGATCGTTCTGCCCTGTTCGCCGCGGTCGAGCACGCCGAGCGGCGCTCGGCTGATATGACGGCCCAGGTCACCGACACCGACACCGAGCAACGTTCGCTGGGTGGGTGCAGAGCACGGCGCACCACAAGTTTCGATGGAGGTTCGGCCCCAGGACCGCGAAGTCCCGGTTCAACCACATTCGCAGTCCCGGGTCAACGGAACAGACGGTAGGGGAGCTCGTGGACGCGTCCGCGAGCATCCCCTCGCGGCGTCAGCTAGCTCCGGCACCGCCAGAGCACGCTGCGCCGGGCTCGGGCGTCTGGGGACCCCTCGCGTACTTGGCGACGAACGCCGCCAGCCGAGGGTCGGACGCGCTCGTCATCGTCAGCTGCAGACCCCACGCGCTCGCGACCACCGGCGAGCTCAGCCCAGGGAACGGGCTCAGCAGACCGTACGAGTTCTTGCCGACCACGCCGGCGAGGATCGCCACCTGGTCAGCGGGCAGGTCGGGGCTGTACGTCACCCAGACCGCACCATGCTCCAGAGAGTGCACAGCCTGCTCGTTCTGCACCGGCGTCGTGTAGACCGCACAGTTCGTCAACGTCTCCGAGTGGTCACCGCCCACGGGCGGCGTCTCCGGGTAAGTCACGGCCCCCACCACGTGGTTGCGCGCCAGGTTCGGGTACTCCTTCACCCCACTGATTGGTGCGGCAGCGGCCGCGGCGATCGTCGAGCTGCGCGCCTGCTGCCGGACGAGCACAGCTGCCGTGATACCGCCCAGCACCACGACGAGGACGATCACGACAGCCGTGACCAGCACGGTCCTGCGTCGCTCCTGACGCTTCTGCTCGGCGCGCATCGCAGCCACCACGGCCGCACGATCGGTTGCCTGCTTCTCGCGCTTGCTCACGTGGCTCCTCAGACTCCAGACGACCTGTCCAGGCAAGACTCGCTTCACTGTTGCCTGGCCCCGACGCACGCGTGGGCACCACGATTTTCTACCAACTGTGTGAAGTCCCGAGTCAGAGTCGATGAAGATTCGATCAAGACCCCGTGAGCTCGGTCACATCGGAGTTGGCCGATCCACGTCGATCAACGACTCACGACAGGCGTCTGACGATAGGTCCGCCGTGCCGGCCACTCCTGAGCCTCGATCCACCGGTCCGCTTTCGGTGAGGGTCTGATCTGGGCTGGTTGGCGTGGTTTCTGTTTCGGGTGCGACGACGATGCCGGTCTGTCCGGGTCTTCCACTGGGGTCCTTGGTTGCGCCCGTCGGGGCTGGGTGGTCAGGTCGCCAGGATCGGTGGTCCGCTGGCGGCGGTGAACATCGTCTGCCAGGCGACCTCCCAGGGCCAGCGCGCAGGGAGGTGCCGGGGGAGCCGGCGTGCGGAGCGGGCGATGCGGGCTGGGACCGCGATGAGGTGGGTGCGGATCGTGGCGGTGGTGGCTCGGGCGTGGAACCTGGAGGCCAGGGTCCCGGCGGCGCGGGTCAGGTTGAACGAGATCGCCGCCAGCACCAGCCACGCGGCATTGGCATTGATCCACCCGGACGGCAGATGGGCGAGCGGACCGTTCTTCAGCTCGGCGATGACCTTCTCGCGCGTTGGCGTGGTCGCGGTGGGTGGCCTCCGCGGCGAGCATCAGCTCCTGAGAATCGGTGAAGACCGCGTGGTGGCGCCAGATGGAGAACAGCTCGCCTTGCCCGGTGGGTGCGGACTTCGGGTTCAGGCGTTTGACGCGGCGCACGATCAGCCGGGCGGTGATGTGCTCGCTGGTGCGTCGGGAGGTGAACGCGGTGAAGGTGATCTCGGCGACCTGCGCGTCGGACACCCAGCGGTGCTCGTCTTCGTCGTAGATCGCGCGGGGGTAGGTGATGCCAACCCAGGCGTCGTCGGGGATCTGGGTGATCGCCGTGGGTCACGGCGGGGTCGATGCGGGCGGTGATGCCAGAACCGGGCCCCACCGGTGCGCGCTGCGGCGATCACGTCGTGGTTGTAGTACGCACTATCGGCACGCACGGTGACGTGTCCGCTCGCCCCGGCCTTGCGGGCGGTGACCAGGGCGTCGGCGAGAAGGCGCGCGGCGCCCTTGGCGCAGTTCGTCGGTCCGCGGCGCAGCCGGGTCGCGGCGATCACCGGCGCCGACAACGGTGTGGAGACGATCGCGAGCAACGCGTTGAGGCCCTTGACCTTGGAGTACCCGTAGCCCGCGCCTTGCTTCTGGTAGCCGTAGGTAGCCTTGATCGCGAGAGTCGATATCCAAGTAGGCGACCTGGTCGGCGCCGAGGAGCAGCGGCGCCCGGGCGGCGAGGTTCACCAGCAACCTGGAGGCGACCGCGTCCAGCTGGCGGACGTGGCCGAAGGTGAACGCCCGCAGGAACGTGCCCAACGTCGACGGTGCCCGACCCGCGGTCAGCACCCGGCCCATGCCGCCGTGGCGCAGCAGATCCATCGCGTCGATCGTGTCCGCGCCAGCGACCATCCCTGCGACCAACGTAGCGACCTTCACCTCCGCGTTGGACCCGACCGACCCAGGGACCCGCACATGAGCGGCGGCCAGGTCGTGCAACCCCGCCCGCTCCGCCAAGGTCATGACCGGGATCAGGCCCGCGCACGACACGAGGTTCGGGTCATCGAAACCAGCCGAGGCAATGTGGCAAACTCGCATCTACCGGGTGTCCTTTTGTTTGGTTCTTTGGAGTCCTCAAGAAACCCCATCGTCCCAGGTCAGAAGGACATTCGTCTGTCACGACCCGCTCAAGACACCACATTCACCGGTGGATCGAGGCTGAGCGAGCCGCTCGCTGGGCAAAGAGGTCCACGCGCATGCGTTGCGCGGTAGCTACTCCTTGTCGATGCGGCATGAAGACTGACCACCTACCGATGGCGGCTGTTCCGCTCCGAGTCAGGGCGGAGTATCGACTCGATCTCGGTGATCTCTGCAGTCTGGTCCCTCATGATGGTCGCTGCGAAGCGCCGTGCCGGCGCGCTGTCCCCGTTCCTGGCCTCGACATCGGCCATCGCGATCGAACCCTTGTGATGCTCAACCATCATGGACAGGAACAGGACGTCGAAGGCTGGGCCTGAGGCAATGGCGTTAACTTAAGTCTCGCGGGTGTTACGGTTGGGGCATGGCGCGAGTGGGGCAGCAGGTCGCAGGGCTCGATGAGGACCGTTTGCCTGGGCGGGGGGCGGGGGGGGTGTTGACGCGGGTGTTCCCGCGGGGCCTGGTCGATGAGGTGGTGGCGGGCGCGGGGGTGGTTGAGCAGCGGATCCGGGTGCTCCCTGCGCGCCTTGTCGTGTATTACACGCTCGCG